>JASLJT010000191.1:0-10607 GCA_030747955.1 Verrucomicrobiales bacterium
CAAGTCATTAACGAACTAATTGCTTGACGGGAAAAAGACTAGCCCTACTTGCTGGGCTTGGTAATTTTAGTGTTTTTTCCTTACTCCGTATATATACATCTCAACGCGCTTATAAAAATGGCACTCCTACCGGTGACGTCCTAATAATTCATCAAAGAATTTAATGAATTTATTTGCGAATTTTAAGATAATTGTCCGCAATAAATTCTCCCAACTGGATTATCCCTGCAGTTGATATCACAAGCTTCTTTTCCTGCGGAATAAGATCAAAAGCCTTTAAATGAAAAATAGAATTATCTGAATCCGCCAATTTTTCAATTTTAGAAATCACATCAATACCATTCACACTCTTGTGATCTGTCGGAGACTGTTGACTCAAATACCATTTGAGGGACGGCATTTTTAAATCGTCACGGCTATTTTTTATTATGGAATTCAACCACTTGGCCGCATTATTACGATGAGGAGAGAATGACATGTCATTTTCACCAAGATGATAAAAGATACCTTCAAGCAAAACTTCATGACCTTTATCATTTAGATCCTGAATGGCGTCTTTCACAAACGATATAAATGAATCATATAAGTTGCGTGACTTTGCTAAACTTCCCTCAGGAGTCCAGTCAATAATCTGCGAACCACTATGCGTGAATTTAGCAATCGCGATGTTATTGATAGATCTTTTTTGGAGATATGAACCAAAACTTATTTCTGGCCCGAAACTATCATAATAACCTGTCAATCCTAGTGGTTCCCATTCATTTGATTTACGGTAAGCCCCTCCCAAACTATATTTATATGCAATCTTTGGGTTATCTGATGAAAGGAATGCTTTGTCCTTAATTTCTCGTAACTCCTGAACAAAGGCACGCTCACCCTCCATGTTCCGGTGCCCTGCAAGAACAAATAACTTTATCGGTTCTCCTCTCTTATAGGGCCACTTTTTAAGGGGCCTGGAAATCGGCTTATCCATACCGATGGACTTTAGATAAGCTTCTGCATAATTAACCCCATGTTCAAGTTGGCCAAGAGTTCCATAATGATAATGCAATCCAACTCCTCCTCCAATCTCAACACCGACATGAGACGTGGGCACATATTCAGCAAACGGATCTGAATCAGTAACTTCTCTCTGTCCCTTACTGATAGCGTACATTCGCGGACGCAAGTCCATTCCCCAGATAGTTTTGGTACATAATTCTCCGATAAAGAATTTAAGCTTAGGAGCTCCAAGATCTTGCCTCCACTTTGCTAAAAATTTCTTTAGATTTTCCCCATAATTCTTCATGTAATCCTCGTTAAACATATCATTCTCACCTTGATGCCACATAAAACCTTCGAGTTGATATTTAATTTTCTGACGATCGAGATCAGCCAATGCGGATTTAATCAGTCCAAGTGACAGTGGATACATTTTAAATCCGATCGGATCTTCAGGATTCCAATCACCACCAAGATGAGTTCCTCCTGCAGCGCACTTTATAATAGCAATAGGGGATTTGAGTTGAGCTGAAACCCTTTTAGCAAAACTCAATTCAGGCCCCACGACATTATTGACAGGGCTTAGGGATTGCCAACCATTTGATTCAAACTTTTTCTCACGACCTATTGAATATGAAAATTTGATATTGTTTTGAGAATTCTCTAAACCAATGAAGGGAGGAAATCTTTGGATGTCCTTAACCCTAGAATCTGAACCAACCATGTTCGATTGGCCTGCGAAAATAAACACTTTTAAAGGCTCCTTAGATTCGTCTCCATTTGTTATGAGCTGGGACGTTAAAAGACTAGAAATAAATACTAGATGGCAATTTATGATTCTTGTTATTTTCATGCTGAGTATGAATTAGTACGTGAAGATCAGAATAACAATACAATCAATGGCCAACTACTCGAAGTAAAAAAGCATACTCAAAAGCAATTTCCTTATACTTCTCATGCCTTGCGGATGAACCACTGTGCCCTGATTCCATATTGATTTTTAACATCAATGGCTTATTACCAATTTTCTTGGTCCTCAAGAGCGCGACCCACTTAGCAGGCTCCCAGCACTGGACTTGAGAGTCATTTAACCCGGCCATGACAAGCATCGCAGGATACTCTGCCTGCTTCACGTTATCATATGGAGAATAGCTCAAAATATAATCAAAAAATTTCTTATCGTTAGGATTTCCCCATTCATCATACTCACTGGTAGTCAAAGGAATTGTTGGATCCAGCATAGTTGTAACACAATCCACCCAAGGCACATCAGCAATGATCGCAGCAAATAATTTGGGCTTTTCATTTGCTATAACGCCCATCAAAAGTCCTCCAGCACTAGCTCCACTTGCACATAATCGGTCAGGCGATGTGTATTTCTCTGAAACAAAAAAATCCGCACAGTCAATAAAGTCATTGAAAGAATTCTTCTTATTTAACAGCCTCCCATCATCGTACCAATTCCTGCCAAGTTCCTGCCCTCCGCGGACATGGGCTATTGCATAAACAAAACCCCGATCAAGAAGACTCAGACGGCTACTTCTAAAGGAAGCTTCAGAGTTTAACCCATAAGCTCCATACGCATACAACAACATTGGAGATGTTCCATCTTTCTTGAAAGAGTCATTCCTATATATAATTGAAACCGGAACCCGTGCACCATCCCTCACTGTCACAAAATGACGTTCTGTTGTATATAAAGTAGAATCATAATCTCCTATAATCTCTTCACTTTTAAGTAATCTTTTCTCCCTTGAATGCATGTTAAACTCATAAAGGCCTTCAGGGTCTTTGAGTGAACTATATCCATAGCGAAGCCATTCTGTTTTAGGGTCGAGATTCGTATCAATCCAAGCCGAATAGGTAGGCGAATCTAATTCGATTTCATAATTTTCTCCGCTTGTAGTTTCATGGATTCGAATTTTTACGAGTCCATTTTCCCGCTCCTCAGTCACAAAATAATTATCAAATACTTCAAAATCATTAACATAAACTCCTTTACGTTCAGCTAATAACTCTTTCCAATTACTTATAGAAGTACACTCTTCAGGAACCCACATTAATCGAAAATTAGGTGCCTCATAATTAGTACGTAAGTAGAACCTGTCTCCGTAATGTTCTAAATCATATTCAAGACCACGTGAACGCGGATGCAACAATTTGAAATCACCTTCTGGATCAATTGCTGGCAAAAGACGGTATTCATCACATAGAGTCTGGCTAGAACCAATCACAATGAATTTCTCTGATCGACTACTGTACACATAACAACTAAAAGTCTCATCACGCTCTTCATGAACAAGCACGTCTTCTTCGACTGGGCGCCCCAAGTGATGACGCCAAATTTGATAATCACGTAATGTTTCAGGGTCCTGCTTAGTGTAAAAAAAAGTTTTGTTATCTGCTGCCCAAGCATGGCCACCTTCAACGTTGGCTATATTATCAACTAAAATTTCACCACTATTTAAATCTTTTACCTGCAATGTTCTCAGACCTCTTCCAGTAAGGTCAGTACTGAAAATAATGAGGCTTTCGTTCGGACTAACATCGCCCTCATCGAAATCGAAATAATCTTGTCCCCTTGCCATTTCAGGCACATCAAAAGTTAACTCTTCTTGGGACTCCTCAGAAGCAATATGCTTCCTGTAATATCTGGCATAATCTAAATCCGAATCGTATCGAGTGTAGTAATAATAATTCTTCCAACGCACTGGATAAGTAGAATCGTCCTGTTTTATCCGGCCCTTAATTTCTCCGAATAGAGTCTTTTGCAATGACTCCGTCTCAGCCATTATGGACTCTGTATAATTATTCTCCTCCTTAAGATAATTAAGTACTTCATCATTAGATCTATCCCTCAACCAAAAATAAGGATCCGGACGCTTGGCCCCATGATCCATATGGATATGCTCTCTAATTGTAGCAACAGGAGGCTGATGGTCCTCTGTCGATAACCGGCTCATTTAAAAAAAACTCATATGATAAGAGACCTTATCACCAGTCATCGCCAAGGCCATGGCGGCCTGCGATTTCCATAAGATCTGGTCTCATTGGCCATTCATCAGGACGCAAGCTCTCCTCATGACGTTTACTTGCACCCTTCAATAGCATGCATCCGGTATTGTCACCGATCCCGGCTATTTCTTCGACCTCTTCAAGAGTCAATGGGTTCTCAAGAGGCATAGAAGCAAAATCACGAACTAGTTCTTCTATGAGTAGAGCGTCTTCTCCTGCCTCCTGAATAAAAGTTGGCACGACACTCTTTACCGGAGTGTGGGCAAGGTTCCAGAGACTCGCAAATTGAATTTCACTTAGTTCATACTTATCTAGAATAGGTCTCATTTTTTCAACTCTTTCAAGGCCCGACTCTACCCAACCTTCTGGCCGATAGGCTCGATGATCTCCTTCACGGAACACATGATCCGGTTTCATTGTCCCATGAAAAACACCACCATAATCAACGACCCTTGTAAGAACATCAATATTAGCTTTTTGAGCTGCTTCAAGACACAACCGACCGGGCCAAGGCTCTAAAGGATTGAGTATCACCATCGCCCAATCAAGGACCTGTCCGAATTGTTCAAAGTTATGAATAAGATCGAGAGTAAAACCGTTCGCCGGGCCAGGAGCAATGCCAAGCCTATCCGTTAATCCAGACACTTTCAGATCAGACATGGCATTCCAGACTGACTGATCTGCATATCCCCGTTCATCCGGATTATGTAACATAACAAGGTCAAACTTATCTGCCTGACACCGTTCCAAAGATTTTTCTGCAGCCATCTTTAGATAAGAGGAATATTCAGATCGTGATCTAAGGGCAGGATCACTGAATCGAGGATAACCACGCGAACCTTCACGTTTACCCTCATAAATATCATGCCCAAGCATCCCTACTAAACAATATTCTTCACGGGAAATCCCTTCTAAGGCCTTACCCAACATCTGATCGGCCCTCCCTACCCCATAAACATCTGAAGTGATAAAAGTGCGTATTCCGGAATCGTAAGCTAATTGAATTAGTTCTAGGAACCGCTCATCACTGAGCGCTTCACCAAAATGCATGAAGCGCCCACCACTCCAAGTTCCAAAAGCAGTCCGAGTTAAATCCATAATAAAAGTTAAACGGATATAAGAAAGATTTCCAGTCAGTCTTTCTTAACCTGCAATAAGTTATTTCCAATTAAAACACAGCGAATTATCTCCATTAATACCTCTTAACATTATTCGCTTAATTCTGTTTAACGGGAAAAATTAACCCCTTCAGCGGCATAACTTAAGTGGAGTATTTTAAAATCTCAGTAATTAATATTTAAGGAGTTAACAAACTATTCACCACAAACCGAAACACTAATTTTTCTTGTGTGTGGAGCACGCCGGTGCTCAAAAAGAAATAATCCCTGCCATGTTCCTAGAGTCATTCTCCCATCAATGATAGGAACGTTCTTATCTACGTCGGTTAAGCACATCCGGATGTGTGATGGCATATCATCCCCCCCTTCATAAGTATGCACAAAATATGGGGTATCCTCGGGAACTAACTTCTCAAAAAATGCATGTAAATCAGTCCGAGCAGAAGAATCGGCATTTTCCATAACAATCAAAGAACAACTCGTATGCTGAACAAATATAGTGACCGCACCTTCATTGATTCCACTTTCATAAACAATAGAAGAAATATCTTCTGTTATTTCATAAGTTCCCTTACCACTTGTTGAAACAGAGAACTGAGCAGTATGTACCTTAGTCATAGAAAGAATAATTCAGATTATCTAATAGGTGATAATTCAGCAAAATATTAATTAGAATAAATTTACCATTGCCTTGAAAGACTTAATTGTATCTAGATACCTATTGTCATGAATCTCATCTATACCATTTTTCTTTTTTCCTTACTTGCTACACAATATAAATCCTCAGCTCAAGGTAAACAAATTAGTGAAATTGGAATACGTCACTCATTTCTTGTGTCTGGTAAATTTACTGCACTCATAAGTGAAGAAAATGCCGTCATATGGAAAGCTCCAGGATATGCTCGTGATGGCATGGTATTAGATAATGGGAATATCCTCTTATCGATTAATAACGAGGCCCGAGAATATAAAAAAAATAGCACTGAAATTATTTGGTCATATAAGATGGATTCTCGTAACAAGGAACTTGGAACCGTCAATAGATTGCCGAACGGCAACACTTTAGTCGTCGAAAGGGGTCCCATTCCGAGACTACTTGAAATCAATGGGAAAGGTAAAATAGAAGTGAATTTACCATTAATCCCCGAAACAAAAAATGATCACATGCAGACTCGAATGGCTAGAAAATTACCAAATGGAAATTATATAGTCCCTCACCTACTTGCCTTTAAAGTAAAAGAGTACTCACCAGAAGGAAAAGTACTTCGGGAAATAAAAACAGACCTTGAAGAATTAGGCGGGAAGAAAGCACGTAACTGGCCATTCACTGCTATCCTTTTGCCCAATAAAAATTTACTCGTTAACCTAACAAACGGTAATAAGACTGTGGAATTCAATCCGGAAGGAAAAGTCGCGTGGCGGTGCGATAACAGCCACGTAAATAACCTTTTCCATGATCCATGCGGAGGACAAAGACTAAGCAATGGAAACACCATCATTTGTAGTTACGGACAAAGGGATGGTAAAAAAGCAAAGATATTTGAAATCACTCAAAATAAAAAAATTGTCTGGGAGTACATTGACCCGAAAGTTTCCGCCCATGAAGTACACATCCTAACCACGAACGGCAAACCAGAAAAATCTTTATTGAGGTAAGGTACGTCACTCTTTAATTGTATTTTTATTCAGAAATACAATAAAGGAATTTATCAGAACGCAGGAATAACTGGCCATTACTAATTGCCGGAGTTCCATGGAACTGGCTATCATCCCCTTCAATTCTGTTATGAGCCAATAGCTCAAAATCAGGCTTTGCTGAAAAAACAAAAGTGCCTCCCCAGCGGCTAACTGCATAAATTTTACCACCTGCAGCTACCGCTCCTGCATAGAAAGGTTTACCTCTAGAACCTTTGCCTCTTGCATCCAAACGTTCCCTAAACAACATCTTTCCAGACTTAGCATCAGCACAACAAGCATATCCTGTATCACTGGCCCAATATAATTTTTCATCAACAAGTACCGGAGTAGGAACATAGGTAGATTGTTTATCCTCCCAAAGCGTTGCTTTTTCAGAAACTTCGCCTTTGGCTCCATTAATTTTTACAGCACATCGACGAAGACTAGGATAACCTCCAAACACATACACAGTTCCATTACCAATGACGGGGCTCGGTGAAATGTTTCCGGTAATGTTCGTTAGAGCATACCATCTGAGCTTTCCAGATTCAGGGTTCATTCCCCAGATCTCACCAGGGACCGGCAAAACTAAATCAGTTCTACCTTCCTTGGAAGTCATCAAAACAGGTGTCGCATACGCCATTTCCAAACTATCACCTTCTGATATCCAATTTTGCTTACCCGTCTTCGGGTCCAGCCCATAAACTGCCAATGATTCTTCAGCTGCGCTGACAACAAGATTATCACCCACAACAATCGGACTCGCAGCTGAACCCCATTTGCGACGCGTGGATCCAGTCCCTAAATTTTTAGACCAAAGTTTTTTACCATTAAGATCATATGCATGAATGCCACTCTTCCCCAAATAAGCAAATAACCTACCATCATCAATGACAGGCGTATTGGAAGCATAGCCATGCTCAGTTAAAAAACCTCGGTACGGATCTTCTGGTAGAGTGGCTGCAATCTTATTTTCCCAAATAATCGAACCGTCTTTTTGATCAATGCATAGAACATGTCTAAGAAGCTTAGATGTGTCCTGTTGGCTTTCATTCACACCACTAAAACAAGTAACAAATATTTTCCCTTTTGAAATTACAGGGCTCGAACTTCCAGGGCCGGGAAGCTTACATTGCCATTTTATATTTTTGTTTGCTGACCACTTAAATGTCACTGCCTCTGAACTGATACCCTGACCATTGGCTCCTCTAAAACGAGGCCAATCGCTCGCCGTGGATAGCTCTTTTAATGAGATTAAAATAAGAACAATAATGACAAAGATTTTTTGCATCATAGAATGATTAAATGATTAAAGAGATTATGTGATGATGACGTGACTTATTAATGTTACTTATATTTTGGATCAGTCAAAGTTTTGAGAAATGCCACAAGCGCTTGTTCATCTGACTTGGCAAGGCGCAGCCCTAGAGCAGGATGCTTGGCCAAATTAGGGTCGAGTAAATCAGTGCGATGCATCGCAGAATTATAATGTGATACAACTTCCTCAAGAGTGGTAAACCTCCCGTCGTGCATGTAAGGAGCAGTCAGTTCAACATTACGAAGAGAAGGAGTCGAAAAGAGTCCCTTCATGCCACTGTCTTCACTTTTTAATTTTAATCCATTATTGTGGAAATCATGATCTGAAAATAAGGGCCCGCCATGGCAATGAAAACAATCTGCTCCAAACCTACCGGTCCTAGGTTCATATTCTGTCATGAATAATTCAAATCCTCTTTTTTCCTTATCGTTTAATTCAATCTGACCAGCCATGGCACGGTCAAATTTTGAATCGTAGGACGTCAAAGTTAATAAAAAGTTTTCTAGTGCTAGAGCAATCTTTTCAGAGGTAATGCCTGGACCTGTAAAGGCTTCCTTAAAAAGAGTCACATAAGAACTATCTTCTGATAAATTGGTGACTACCTCTTCTACTGAATTATCAAACTCCGCGTGGCTGGAAATAGGCATAATAACCTGATCCCTAAGAGAGGGGGATCTACCGTCCCAGAAAAACTTTTCCTTCCATGCAAGGTTGAAAAGAGGCATTGAATTTCTCTGCCCTTTCCTGTCTTCAATTCCAACACTTAACGACAAACCATCGGTAAATGCCCTGTCCTTTTGATGACATGAAGAACATGCAATACTAGAATCACGAGACAGTCTCTTATCTGAAAAAAGTCTTTCTCCTAGCCGTACTCGGCTTTTAATTAGTGGATTGTCCGTAGGTAATTTGGGAACAGGGAAGGTTGCAGCCATTCTGAAAGGGAACGGTTCAGCTGAATCTGGAAAGTGAAGAGGTTCTTTCTTTTCTATTTCCGGCTCATTGATTTGATTTGGATAAAAGACATCGCGCAATCGAAATGCTCCTGCCAAATTCTTAGCAATAGAATCAACCAAGGGGTCACCTTTTCTGGAATGCGTTGACTCACCATCTTTGCTAAAAATAATCGGTCTCGGACTAGACAAGAGCGAAGTCACATCAAAATCAAGAATGATTCCAGTAGCTGGTCCGTGGTCAATTTTTAATGGGACATTAATAAATTTACGATTAGGACTGCGGGCAAAGTGCAAAGAATAGCCTCGCCTTTTTCCGGATAATCTGTAGTGCCCTTCGAGGGCCAAGAAAACATAACCTCCTTGCCAACTCCAATGCAGCTTATTAAGGGATGGATTAAGAGGGTGGTCAGGATGGACAGAACCAAAATTAAAATTATTTCTTTTAGAATCCAACCCCAATACAAACCTCATAGATCGGTATTTCCCCTTTGGTAAATCATTTACTGAAAAAGTCACGCGTCGCTTACCCGCATCTATCCATGCCACATCAGCAACTGGCCCGATCCAAGTCCCTTCCTCTTTCTGAAAAGAAACATCGCTAAGTAAATAGCTCAAACGCTTCACAGAAAAGATTTCATTGCCGGATTTGGGATAACGTAAAGAATCCAAGAGCAAGGGCCTCCCTGAAATCACATGTCTAAACTGTATATTAATTGGCCCTGACAAGGATGACTCGGGCCAAAAACATACCAGCAAAATAAAAGTAACACCCGCCTTTGACACCAAACTCATTCCACGTAGTAAAGCACAGAAAACATTATATTTAGTTTAAAAAACCGAAAATATAAATCCTATGAATGGACAAGAACTTAATGAATTAGTCTACGGTTAAAGAATTTAGCGTCTAGACCGTAACGACTTTGAGTACCACTGGTCATCCTTTCCTGATTTGTGTCCTTCTGCAAATACCTTATCAGGCCCCGCAGATTGAATAGAGTACCCATCATTTGAAAAGAAATAACGATACTCGGTTCCCCAAGGGTCTTTAGTATTCACCGACTCCTTCAGTGCAGCAGCTACTGAAGTTGGCCCCGATGATGGCCACTCATTTTTTTCCGCATAGTATGATTCCAAAGCCTTGGCAATTTTACTCATTTCATCCTTTACCCGTTTAACTTTTTTACGGCTAGAAAAAATGGGTGAAATAAAAATTGCAAAAACAATGATAATCACAATCGCTAAAGCGAGGCGATTTACAATGGAATTGATCCCCTTTATTACATCTTTAAACACAGAAAATAATTATCTATAAGATTATTCTATGTAATCTGAAAACAGTAAAATTACCAATATTAATTGGGTTGAACGGGCCGAATCTCAGCCTCCTCTGTTCCAGGATCAAGAGGATTAAGAGGTGGTTTTGGAATAGGGTCTCGCCTTTGTGGCTGTTCCAATGGTTCCGGTTGAGTGTTAGGATCAATGTCCTCTAATGGTTCCGTTTTTTTCAGTCCATCTAACGCTGAGTCAACAATCTTAACATAA
>JASLJT010000192.1:0-14432 GCA_030747955.1 Verrucomicrobiales bacterium
GAAGAGCTTGCTGATCGGATCGGGATCATTGACCGAGGAAAATTGGTTGCTCTCGGGACTCTGAATGAATTGCGTGAGGGGGAGAATTCTTCTGCCCTTGAGGAAATTTTTCTTAGGCTCTTTGACGATAAGGGTCCGAGCAGCGCCTAATTTAAGGGACAGGGCTTGAGTCTTGGAGTGAAGTGGATAGACTTTTCCAATTTAGATGATCTGAATGCAGGAAGATTTTCAATTAACTATCAATGGGCTCAGTTATAGGGCTGAAGGGACTCCATTAAAGATGAGTCTGGCTGATTATCTTAAAAATCAGTCCATTGAGCTTAGTGACGGTCTAGTTCATCGGGGCCATGCAGGGCTGCTATTTTTTCTTATCGATTTTAATGCCTGCGCTGGTCCCGTTCACCGTTTAATAAAGCCTTCTCGAACGAGTCTCATCTCAATGGCAGAACGTGAGCTTGTGGCCATTGATCCTCGAGTCGAAGATCCTAACGAGAGTTCCTTATGGGTGAAGTTCAAGGCGCTCAAAGACAGTTCAAAGGATGAGGACGTTTCACTGAGTAGATCGATCAGTGTAGGTCTTGAAGGCCTAGATGACGGTCAAGGGTACAGTTTATTTGCTGATCATTTGTCCTCTAGTCTTAGGAGGAACGAATCAGGAATGAAGGTTTCGACGAAGCACCTATTGTCGATCCCGTCTTCAGTTGAAAGACTCAAAAAGTTGACTTACAAGAGCGCTGAGGGTGAGCTTTTTTATCGGCCCGGGACCGTTCTCGAAGCCATTAGGATCCGTGTCCTTCGCCAAGGTTCTTGTTTTGTTGGTGGAGGATTATTTAGTGGGAATCGAATGTCCGAGTCAAGTGATGTCGTTTTCATTTCTCTCGAAAGCATTGATGAGTTGCGCGAAATAATATTTGAAGATGGTCATTGGACCATAGGTGCTTGCGTTTCTTTGCGTTCATTCACTGAGAGGCTGAAGGGTAAGTTTCCCTTGATAGATGATTTTTGTAAGGGTTTTAGAGACACGCATTTTGTTAACCGTTGCGCTGTTTGGGAGGAATTGAGCTCCTCTGGGCCGAGTTCTGGGATTCTTACGGTCCTATTGTCATTAGGGGCAGAGGTGATAATTGATGGTTTGGATGAGCGGAGGAGGATGAGTTTAGAGGAACTATTATATGTAGAAACTTTATCGAGCGTGGGTGATCAAGAGCTCATCAGTGCAGTGACAGTTCCTGAATCGAAGGGATCAGAGATGATCGCTTCACATTATCAGGTCATGGAGGGACCATATGAGAAAGACGCGATCATTAGGGCATCATTCCTGGTTGAGCTTGATTCAAAAAATAAAGTATCAGACTCCAGTATATGGTTCGATGTGGGTTCTGGTCTTCCTCTGAGATTTGAGAGTGCGGAAAGACTCATAAGTGGCAGGGCTTGGGCAAAAGATTTGGAGCAGCAGGTCAGCTCCGTGATCAGTTCTGGGGACGGTATCGGTGCGTCGCTTGGCCTCGAAGATGAGTTTCGAAAAGTATTAATACAGAATCTCCTATTAAAGTTTATAAATGAGCACCTTGAAGGACCAAATAAGGTCCCAAATGGATATCAATTCATTGACCTTGAATCTGAGCTGACTGTGAGAAAAAAATAATTAGAAGATGCCGGAGTCCAAGGAAAAATTGCAATCACCGCTCGAAATGGCCTTCGTTGTTTCGCCTTTCGAGTCTGCGCGCATTTGCTCCATAGATTTCGAAGAGGCGGCTCAAATGGATGGGGTCCATGCTGTCCTCACTGCGGCTGATGTTATTGGAAAGAATAATGCAATGTATGGTCTTGGAGACATGCCCCTATTTGCGGAAGATGAGGCCACTTTCATAGGTCATTTGGTGGCTGTTGTTGTAGCAGAAAGGGCTTCCATTGCTCGGGACGCTGCGGATCTGGTTCGAGTTGATTATAAGCCAAAGCCACCAGTCCTAGAGATTGAAGAGGCGCTAAAGTTGAGTTCTTTTCATTCGGATCCTGAGGAATTACTTCATGAAGGATCTGTCGGGCATGGGTCCGATGAATTAGAAGAAATTGATAGAACTTTTGTGTTTCCGGATCATGTTTGCCTGCAGGAACTAGGTAGTGTAGAGGCGAACGTAACCGACTCGGGTGGGATCAGTGTTTCTATTGATGCTTCGTGTGATTCGTTAGTTCTTACAAATAGCATTGCTTCTTTGATTGGCCTCGAGGAGCAGCAGGTTAGAGTCACTTGTGAACGAGAAATTAAGTGGGCTGATGGGAGGCTTTCGCAAATTTTCATCTACGCGAGTCTCGCTTCTTTGTGTTCATTTAAGGCAGGAAAGTTGGTCCGTTTCAGGCCCTCGAATGCCCCAAAGGAGATGCTAAGTGTACGTTCGGGGCAGGTCCAGGCCAGGGTCCATTTGAGGCATGACTCTTCTGGGAAAATCAAATCGATAGATTGTAGAGTTAATGTGGATTCGGGCTCAGCGGCCGGCATTGGTGATTCTTTCAGGGAGTCATTAATGAGCCACTTTGGTCAGGTCCATTCCTGTCCTCGGGTCAGTGTGTCATGTTCCTTGTGCAAGACGAACTGGCCCCCGAGCCTCATTGGGAATAGGGAAGGCGCGGCTCTTGGCGCGTTTATTTCTGAGGAACTGATAGCAGAGATCAGTTCGCTAACGGATAGATCAATTCATTCTCTTAGGAAGATTAATTTCAGCCATTTTATGGATGATGAAAATCAAGATGATGATCTTCGTGCCCGCAATGAAGTCATTCAGAGGACGTGGGACAAGCTCCTCGAAGACTCATCTTACAGGGACAGACAAGATGAGGTCGTTCAATTCAATGAGTCTACTTCTCATTACAAGAGAGGCATTGCTGCTGTCCCTGTGAAGGTAGGGGAGGGGCCCGGAATTGGTGATGAGGACGATCCTGTACCGGTAGAGGGTTTGGAAACGTTCTTTTTTGGGGCAGCCGTTGCTGAGGTTCAGGTAGATTCGTTCACTGGAGAAGTTTTTATTATCAGAGTCGACGCTTTGCAATTGTCTTCGGACGAACTGAGTCCGGCTCTGCAGGTCTCAGAAATGAGCGCTTCGTTCTTAGATGGCCTGAGAAATTATTTTTTTCTTGGTTCAGAAGAAACGGCTCAGGAACTCAGCAATTCTCTCCTTTTAGGTTCGCGTGCAGTGCCCGAAGATCTCAGATTTGATTTGATTGATCATGGCGGAAAATCAGTAAGATTTTCATCCTCAGTATCTTATTGCCTCTCGATGAGTGTTTATGAGGCAGTTAGAAAGGCGCTTAGCGAATATAGAAAATCACTTTCATTAGTTGATTTGCCATTAATATTAACCCCTGAGAGTGTTTATAACGCTATTCATGACAGAGATTCTTAATCGTTGAATAAAGACATTATTCCGCTTTTGTATGAATCATACGCCGACGTAGCCCAATTGGTAGAGGCAAACGACTTAAAATCGTTCAAGTGCGGGTTCGAGTCCCGCCGTCGGCACCATCATTTTCTGGCAGGGTAGGGGCCTGTTAAATTCTTCGTTTTCTGCCATCATTTGCTCCATTTTTTATTCCTGAAATGATGCCAATTTGTTAGTCAGCGCGCCGTTAGTGCAGTTGTTTTGCGTTTATTATGAACGAATCACAGGTTTTACGGGGTGTCCTTTCTACTAAAAATGCGCTTGCCCTAAATTTGCCAAACTGATAATTCTAGATGGTCCGCATTAGTGGACACACAGAGGTGAATCGAGGCAGTTCGGATAGACAAAGTCTGCGCGAGTTTTTTTTGGGGGATCTCGCAATGATCTAACCGAGCTGCCTCTATTCTTTGCGAATTTTACGCCTAATCATATTTTTCCTTAGAAAAATTGAGTCGGGTTCAGGGCCAATATGATTTTTCTCAGAGTTATGAATTGAGGAGTTTGTCCCTCTCTACTTTGAGGCCCATCTTTCGATAGAGGGTCGCGATACTGACGCCAAGCATGCCGGCAGTCTTTTCTCGTGACCCATTGTTGTATTTTAGAGTCTCTCGTATGAATACTTTTTCCTGCTTCTTGATGTAGTCGGATAATTTTGCCCCGATCGGAAGCTGGTGCTTGATGGCTTCATTTTCATCATCATTAATTTCCACCTTGTTCGTTATTTTGGGTGGAAGGTCAGATGGTCTGATTCTTTTATCATCTGACAATGCGCAAGCTCTCTGTATTGCATTTTGCAGCTCTCCAACGTTGTGAGGCCACTTATAGTTTGTCAGGAACGTCATGGCGAACTTGTCGATTTCCTTTCTCTTGGACCCGGTAAGATCGGAGTAGTTCTGAAGGAAGTGATTTGCAAGTAACTCGATGTCTTCTTTTCTCTTTCTGAGAGGAGGGACCATGATGGGGATGACTGATATCCTATAGTAAAGATCTTCACGGAACTTTCTCTCGTCTACCCATTCTTCTAAACGTTCAGTTGATGTGGCAATTAGGCGGAAGTCAGGGCCCTGGTTATCGGACCCATGCAATTTCAGGTTGCCTAGCTCATCGAGGAAACTGTTCAGTTGTGACTGTAGTCTGACAGGAAGGACGTTAATCTCTTCTAAGACAACGGTCCCTCCGTGAGCCCTTGCAAATATGGTTTCTCGACCGTCTCCGCCGAACAGTTCAGCTTCGAGGAGTTCTTCGGGAAGAGCTGAGCAGTGAAGAATTTTGAAAGGTTCATCGCATCGACGGCTACGATCGTGAATGGCGCGAGCGACTATCTGTTTTCCTGATCCGTACTCTCCTTCTAGGAGAGCCGGACTATCATTGTTGGCGATCTTTTCAACGACCCGGAGAATTTCCTTAACTTCAGGGCTATTGCCTATGAGTTGGCTCTTCGGCTTAATTTTAGCAACTTCAGATTCATTAGTTTGTGTGGATTCTTTGGGCGAGGAAATCTTGAGCGCTCGGTTCAGTGTTCTTTGCAAGTCATCAAGTTCGAAAGGTTTTGTCAGATAATCAAAAGCGCCTTGGCGCATGGCTTCGACGGCAGTCTCAACGCTTCCGAATCCAGTGACCATGATGATGGGCATTCCGGGATAATTTTTGGAACATTGCTCAATGATCTCTATTCCGCTCATGTCGCCGATTTTCAAATCAACGATGAGTAGATCTGGAGATTCTTTACTGATCGTTTGAAGTCCCTCTGATCCGGTCATGAGAGAAAAAACTTCATGACCTAGTCCGCTGCATAATTTGGTCATTAACTGAAGGATTGACGGTTCGTCATCAATAATTACTATTTTGGCCATGTTTTTTAGTGTTTGGTGTCTCAGCTGTTGATATTCAATAAGAATAAATAATGAAGATATCTTAGATTTATTTTGCAGATTAGCCTGCACATTGAGAATTCTCAATAATGAAAGTGTCGAATTTGCAATTTTTTTACCAAAAGTTTTTAAAAATTTGAGGTTCAGGTACTTACACGCGGTTCGATTTTGAGAATGGGCAAGATTTGAGAAAGGAGCAGATTCGCTTACTTTTGTGCATCAAGTGAAAGTTCAATGCAGACCCTTTCCGCTCGCCTCACTGCTCATGTGCTGCACGCTTACTTTCGTTGCATGTTCCTGCTATTCGCTAAAAACTAAAAGCGGAACAGAGTCATTAAAAGATGTGCCCATTTTCTGGACTGACGGTCTTCAGGAAGACTCATCTGAGGCCAGAGCAATGAGAGGCGATTCTTTCTTAAAACAAAATGCCTTAGTCAAAGGAGTAAGGAAGCACAGTAGTGGAATGCAGTCGTCCATCATGAAGGAAGGGGATGGACCATTACCGGGCATTAATGATTTTGTGACCGTCAGGTACAAGATGAAGACAATTGAAGGAGCCTTACTCGATAGTTCTTCCAATGATAATGGTCTCGCGGAGTTTCGAATGGTCGATGTCATTGAGGGATGGAAAGAGGCCCTGCTTAAAATGAGGGTAGGTTCTGAGTGGAGGCTCTTCGTGCCTCCTCACTTAGCTTATGGGGATGAGGGATTGGCTCAGGTCCAAGGCGGACAGACTCTCATTTATGATCTTGAATTGGTCGAAACGAGGGAAGATTCAAAAGTGACTCAGGGCCGTAGGCTCAGGACATTGAAGAGAATTAAGGCAAATAAAGTTAAGGATGAACCTGAGGAGAGGAGAAGGACTGGGCCCGGACTCATTCGTGATAACCTAGATCTGATAGAATGATTTTCTAGCCGCTATAAACAGTCCTCACGGCCACTGCTAAGAGGAGAAAGGCGAAGGTGATATTGAATATTTTTTGATTGGCGAGAAAGGTCTTGCGTATGAGAGTGGCTTGCAAAGCCACCGAAAATAATGCCCAGAACACGAATCCTTGGACAATGATGATTGTTGCATAGGCTAATTTAACATGCAGAGAAGATTCTGGGCTAATGAATCCACTGAGCATTGCTGAGATAAAAATGACAACTTTAGGGTTCAATAAATTTGTTAGAAATCCCTGCAAAAAAGCGAGCCCATTGCTTAAACTCTTGGGCTCCTTGTTCTTTTCGAATGGGCCTGAGGATGAGTGTTTTTTTGCTGAGTAAAAGAGTCTGAATGAGAGGTATGCCAGATAAATTGATCCAGCATACTTAATTGTTTCACCTAATGGCTCTGAACTATTGAAAAGAAAAGCGAGTCCTGTAATGGCAATGGTGCAATGAATGATCAAACCGATCGTGATCCCGAGTGAGGTGAATATGCCTGACTTCTTGCCATGGTTGAGTGAGACCTTAACGACAAGAAGGAAGTCTGGTCCCGGAGTAAATTGTCCGGCCAGCATTACTAATGCGAAAAAGAGATACGAGTTCAGAGTCAGTTGTGTGAATTTATTTGAGCATGTCCTGCGCCAGTGCCAATGACCCGAGGACCCCGGCCTGTGCGCCTAGTCCTGGCGGAACAATGAATTTTTCAGGTTCTGGAACGTCGATGTATTTGGCTAAACGCGAAGTGACACGATCCCGAACCATTGGAAATAGGTGCTTCTGATCCATTACTCCTCCTCCAAGAATGAAACGTTCTGGGGAAAGGGTCAGGGTTATATTGATTATTGCGTCAGCGAGGTACGAGGATTGGAGTTCCCACGCTGAGTGTTCTGGTGGCAGTTCGGACGGGTCCTGGGACCAGCGCTGTTGCAATGCTGTTCCGCTCGCTAATCCTTCTAGGCAATCACCATGGAACGGGCAAGAGCCACTGAAGGGGTCAGCGGACACGTTCCTTGGTATCCTTAAGTGTCCCATTTCCGGATGAGCGATGCCATGCACGATCTTGCCGTTCGAGACGGCACCTCCGCCGATCCCTGTCCCTACAGTAATGTAGATGAAATCATTAAGGTCCTTAGCAGATCCCCATTTCCTTTCGCCCCACGCAGCCGCATTGACGTCCGTTTCGAAGGCCAGTGGGATCCCATCTAGGGCCGCTCTTATGGGAGAGGCCAGGTCCGTATTTGCCCAGTCCGCTTTGGGTGTATTTTTTATATGACCGAAAGTGGATGATTCTGGATTAACGTCAGCGGGCCCGAAAGTTCCGATCCCAATAGCGTTCACTTTTCCTTTGCGTTCCTGTGCATCAATAAAAAATTCGATGGACCTTGATATGGTTTCTTCTGGGCAAGTAGTAGGGAACCTCACTTCTTCGATGTCCTCAGGCCCATGTCCGATTGCACAAACGAACTTAGTTCCTCCTGCTTCGATAGCGGCGACTAGTGGTGAGTCCATTTTATGAGTGCCTTGTATGGGTTATTAGCGTTGAAGGCCTAAGGACTGAAAGATCCCTTTAGTGGCATCGCTCCTGTTCAAGGTATAGAAATGGATCCCATCGACACTATTATTCAACAGGTCAGAGCACTGCTCAGTAGCGTATTGAATTCCGACTCGTTTAATGGATTCGGTGTCGCCGTTACAACGATCGATTGCTTTAAGGAGTTTACCAGGAATTCGTGCCCCGGCGGCGAGTTCGGCCATCCTAAGTAGTCCTTTGGCTGAAGTGACTGGCATGATGCCGGCAATGATGGGAACGCTGATGCCTGATAGTCGGCAACGTTCCTGAAAATCGTAAAAGTCATGGTTATCGAAGAAGAGCTGAGTGCAGATGTAGTCGGCTCCCGAATCTACTTTTTGTTTTAGGTGCTCCATTTCCAGGATTCTGTTAGGTGTTTCTGGGTGACCTTCGGGAAATCCTGCAACTCCTATCCCGAAGCCTCTCGGATCCTTGCATTGCCCGGACTCCTTGAACTTTTGAATGTACTCAACGAGTTCGGACGCGTATTGAAAAGAGTCATCTGACCTGTCATGGGGAGCGTCTCCTGTAGGCGAGTCGCCTCTCAGGGCAAGGACGTTGGAGATTTCATGTTCGGCATATCTTTCTAAAATTGAAAATATTTCCTCTTCTGTATGGTTGACGCAGGTCAGGTGAGGTACAGGAGTCAATGAAGTTGAATCTTTGATGCGCAACACCAACTCATGTGTCAGTTCTCTCGTTGATCCTCCGGCCCCATAAGTGATGCTGACAAAGGAAGGGCTAAGTTCCTCCAGTTCCTTAATGCATTGGAAAAGTGACTGAGAGGACTGCTCTGTCTTCGGTGGGAAAAATTCAAATGAGATGGTAGGTTTACCTTTCCCTATAATGTCTGTTATGTGCACAGCTTTAGTTGTTGCCTTGGTTTTGAGATTTTAGGTTGTCGGCAATTTCTTTCACTAGCGTTGAAGGAAGTGCAAATGTAGTGACTCTGTCCGATCGCGCGATGTTCACGCCAACGGCTAAACCTTTGAGGTTCATTAATGGTCCTCCCATGGCCATCGGGCTCAGTGGGATTTCATGTTGAAGGACGTCCGAGAATCCTGCCTTCCGTTTCGAAGTGAGTCCACTCATGCGTTGGTTCCTATCTAGCATATCAAAGACATTGGACATGTAATTTAAGGTCACTTTGAAGGGAATCCCTTCTTCTCCTCTGAGGACCTTCAGTCGGACTTCTTCAGTCGGTGCGAACTTCTTTATTTCCTCAGAGATGTCCTTACGTGATTTAATTTCTTTGCCTTCGACGCGGATCACTAGGTCGCCTTCTCGCATGCCTTCTTTCTGGGCCGGGCTATTTGGTCCGAACTGCATGATAGCAACGCCCATTTCATTGGGGTCGTCGTTAGGGTCTAGCAGTACACCGAGGACCCCGGACCTTCCTTCGATGCTCCTTCGTTTTGCAGAGATGACTCCTATCATTAACGTTTCGGCTTCATGGTTCATAGAGCCTACCCATGTGCCTTGCTGCACATTGTTGGGGTCAGTCCACTGGACAGGAGTCCCTGTCCCGGGACCAACCTTCATGAGTGCCAGATCCGTTTTCTGATCAGAGCCGATCATAGTTATATTTATTTCGTTACCTGTAGAAGACAGGGCAGACAAGTCTTCCATCCCTTCCAGTTCACTGGCCTTTGTGACAACGTAACCTTCAGCGTCAAGTACCGTCGCGAGGGCAATGGCTTTTCCGTTACTGAGAACTGTCAGTGTTGAATCTTTTGCAGAGACTCCTGCTTCACCAAATGCGAGGACCGTTGATTTGCCATTGAGTCTTCGGCTCGAAGGCAATTCGTCAAGGAAGTCCTGAGCAGAAACTTCTGAAATTGCTAAAAAAGGAAAGAGCAGTGCTGCTACTTTCATTTGGATTAGTCGCTTCATTTGCATTTAACCTTCTGGAGCAACGGGTGCTTTCTTGGGTGGAATGAATTCATCTCGGTTCCCAAGCGTCACCTCTATTTTATCATCGCCACCTTCCCACCGCTTAATGGTTTTGAGGATAACTTTGTCTCCAGGCCCGTGCTGATTGATTAAGTATCTGAAGAGGTTCAGGCTATCAATTTTTTCTTCATCGATGTGTGTAATGATGTCACCTGGCCTTAGCTTTGCAGCGGCAGCGGGGGAATTGGGGATTAATCCAGTAATTAGAACTCCCTTAGGGTGTGATATTCTTTTGATTCCGAGGAAACCGCCTCGTCTCTCAATCTTGGCGAAAGACTCATCAATGGTAACTATTTTGTTTGCAAGCATCCGGTCCCAGTCGCGCTTGAAGGCTCTCACTGTGACATGGAAGTTCTGTTCGTTTGTTTTGGAAACGCGACTATGAATGCCTACGACTCGGCCGAGCATATCAAATAGAGGTCCTCCCGAATCTCCTCCTATTAATTTACAGTCAGTTTGAATGGTGTCAGTGCTTCTGTGGATGACTCTACCCACTCTCAGGACAAGGCCCCGTTCCTTATCAAATCCACCGGGGTGGCCAACTGCAAAGATCCAGTCACCTTTATAAATAGTCGCTGGGGGAGCAACATCAACGACAGGATACTTTCCTTTTTTAGTGATCCTGATTAGCCCAGAATCGGCGGCAGCGGAGCGGCCCAGTGCCTTGGCTTTGAGTTTTGTTCCGTCCTGTAAAACGACATGAATTTTCTTTCCAGGTTCACCGCTCACGTGACCAGCTGTGAGAACTAGTCCATCCTCAGAAATGATGACACCACTCCCGGACCCGTTCCCTTGAATGCACACCGTCGCGGCCTTTGAGTTTTCCAGAACGGATCGGACTTGCTTTTCGATAGCAATGAGATCATTGGGTGACTCAGGGACTTTCTTTTCGAAGACTGCGTGACTTGGCTTTTTGGCTGACGAAGTTTCAATGGCCTTCGAGTCCTTCGGTCCAATGCAGGAAAGGATTAACAAAAAGATAAGGGTCACCTTCATTAAATTATAGGATGGGCGAAAATATTTGTGCAGCAAGTGCAAAACGATGATTTAATATGCTCTCATCTCCAAGTTATATGCCGAGATCTTTTGGGATCTGATCTCCTACCTTTTCCTCAATTTCTTCATCATCCTTGTAGAGGACCTGCTTAGTTGGGGTGCCCTTTTCGTCCCAATACGTTGTGATCCCGTGGCGCATATTTTCTTTGTATTGCTTATAGGTGCTGCGTTCTCCATTTTCCCACCACTCCTCTATGATTCCGTCGAGCATTCCGTCCACGAACTGGTAACGACTCTTTAGTTTGCCGTTAGAGTGATGCTGAACTGCAGTGCCAGTGAATCCTTTGCCGTCCTTTGTGAAAAGGCCCTTATCGTATCCTAAATCTTTGTAAGGAAATTCGTCAGGGGCCTTATCTTCAATGATGGCTCCAGGAGGAGCATCTTTGGCAGTGCCCTTATCGGTTCCATTCTGTGATGAGTTGGCTGGATTATCCTTTGAGCAGGAAATGCAAAGGAAGGAGGCAATTGCCAATTCTAAAATAAAGATTAGGCTCAGTTTCATAAGATATTTTCGTTGGCTCTTTTTACTCTATTTTAAGGGAGAGGTTAGGGAGGAGCAGATTAAGGTTCGACGGAATTGCAACACAGGGCCATTGCGACGACGTAACCGATCCTGCACAATATATGAAGGGCCTGATCAGAATGAATGTTTGTGATTCCCTCGCATTTTATAAAATCAATGATCCAATGCAGGACAAGTTCAATGAGTCCAATGATGAATGATCCGGTAATGGCCCAAACGGCCCCGGCGTGCATTAATGAATGAGCAGTGAGACAGTGAGCCCATAGCAGGGCCGGGGTCGGTTCATCGCTCTTGTAATGACGGTTCTTATACTTTGCAAGAAAATCCCCTTGGAGCGGATAATCGAAGAGGACATGAGCAATGATCAAAGCGAATAGAATCTGCAATCCGGCTCCGAGGCTGCCGCTGCTCTGCAATAGTTCTATCTGTTCAGGAAAAAACATCTCCTTCTTATGATGATTTTGATGGCGCTAACACTAAAGCACTTTTTCATTCGCTGCCCTCAGTCGACTAGCTAATCCTTTTGCGAGTGAGGACACAAATTCTAGGGCCTGAGCAGGATGACTCTTGCAGAATGCTGCGAACGATTCGGGTGTCACTTTCAGGGCCGAGGCGTTTCTCATGGCCTTGACTGAAGCACTGGCTTTAGTTTCTGAGTCAAATAGTGTCACTTCGCCAATAAATTCTCCGGGTTCAATTCTTCCTAGGAGCCTCTGAGGAGCTTGCTCATTTGCGTGGCTAATTGCATGAAACACACCAGAAATTGTGAAGTAAAGAGCATCAGGCTCACCTCCCTGTGTAACAATAAGCGTATCCTCTTGATAATTAACGACTTCTGAAAAGTTTTCACTGGTTAAAAGGGATCTAGTTTCGGCACTGACCCCATTTTCTTCTGAAAGGAGGCCTTGATTAAGTAGTTCTTCTACGTCAGACATTCTTGAATCATGGCTCTTTCTAGGCCTTTCTTCAAGGCGTAAAGCAAGGACATTACCGCATCTATGTTATTTCTTACTTGCATTTGGTACCAATATGGATACGTATTCCCCCCCCTATGGCTAAGAAAAGCTGGATAGAACGCAATAAGAAAAAGCAAAGAGCAGTGGCAAAATATGCCAAAAAACGCGCTGAGCTTAAGGAAAAAGGAGACTATATAGGTCTGTCGATGCTTCCTCGTAACGCTAGTCCATGCAGGGTCGTTAACCGTTGTGAGGTGACTGGTCGACGTCATGGATTTCTTCGTCGCTTCAAAATGTCCAGAATCACTTTTCGTGAGTTGGCATCAAAGGGCCAGTTGCCTGGAGTTACCAAATCGAGTTGGTAATATCTTTCTTTGAAAGAGGCTCTTCGTCAGACTCAAAGTTGTTGTTTTCAGTGGAGCTTTAACGGGTTAAGCTATCGCATTAAAGAAGAGTCGACCACATTTCTCCACTTACTCGCTAATTAAGATGCCAATTTATGAATACATCTCTGAAGATCATAGCAAAGGCTGCAAGGTCTGTTCGGATGGTTTTGAGTTGAGGCGACCCGTTGACAGGGCCCCTCTGACGGCTTGCCCGATTTGTAAGAATCCGGTCCGAAAATTAATCTCATCAATAAATACTCCCAAAATAACAAAGCCACTTTCAGTTTCGGATGCGAAGTCTGCTGGGTTTACTGTCCTGGAAAAACGGGACGAGGGAACTTACGAGAAATTATAACATTCAGCTATCGAAGTGTTGCAGTCTGATGCGATTTTCAGTTGAATGATTAATTAGATGGAGTCTGACCAATACTTTGGCGATCTTGACGAAGAGACCCGCTACTCAATGAAAGCTGCGCCGAGGCGTTGGCTTGGCCTCTTTGCTGGACTAGTCGTTGGGGCCGTTCTTGGGATTTTATCTTCTGGTACTTTCGTTGAATTTGGTTTCTGGATCCTTTTAGGATGTTCGGTTTCTTGCGTGTCCTGGGTCATTGTGTTGTTGGTTTCTTTGGTAGGCGGTTCATTGTGCAATCGGCTAGGCCTTCGTGCCCGGACACTTCCCCGAATTTTCAGGTTCTTAGGTATATTAATTGCAAGCATTGGATTCACTTGCCTCTTGGGTGTGCTTTTTAAATCGAGGGGCCTCGGGATCGGTCTTACGCTAGGTCCTGCGATATTTTTTATTTGTGTTTACTGGACCAAGCCCCGTGGCCAGGGCATTGGACTAATGTCTATCCTGCTCGTAGGCGCTCTGTTCTTCGTTACAAGCTTGAAGCTCTTCACTGTTCCTCCATTACAAAAGTCCCCATCATCGCTAAAGAAGAATGATGGACTTCATGATAGGGGCGACCTTATTAGGGTTCTCACTTTGAATCTTCGTGGGTCAGGCATTTTTCAAAAGGAGGGGATCAAAGATCCACTAAGATTGGCGCGGGTCATGAGGCCCTTAGACATTGATGTGGTGCTTCTTCAGGGCCTTAAGTCTAAGGAATTTTTGAGTGCTCTTGTATCTGAATTGGGTAAGGAATGGTCAGTTAATGCGGTCCCTGAAGAGGATAGTTCCACTGCAATCCTCAGTAAGCTTAAAGGGCAATTAGAATCTTTAGAGATGCCCAATTACGGGATAACTATATTCGGCATTTTGAGGGGCAATGAGGTGATCCGGTTCGTGAGCTGTGAACCGGTACCGGGGAAGAGTTCAAGGAGCAGGAGAGAAATGGTAGATTGGCTCCTCAGTGAGTGCCGTAAATCAGGCGAGTCAGTCGTCGTTGCTGGGAACTTTTACTTTAATCCTAATGACCGTTGGAATTTAATTTCTCCTATCCTTACTGACTCGATTTCTATTGATCGGGCAAGCTGGAGGTCCTTGGGGCTCTTGGGCAATGTCATTAGTTATAGGGCCTCTGATCCTTTTGGGAATTTTTCATGGAAGTTAGATAAGAATAGAGAATGGATAGTTGTCGATCCGAGCATTGGAATTGTAGAGACTTCCTTGCCGGACATTTCAGTGGACGAAGGGAACGCTCTGATTCTCAGTTTGAAACCGGCCATCAAGAAGAGTATTGGGCCTGAAGATGATCCGGGAGTCAGCTTTTAAATGTTTTTGTGATTAATAATTATAATAAAAAATGAAAAC
>JASLJT010000193.1:0-2573 GCA_030747955.1 Verrucomicrobiales bacterium
TAGTAATGCTGGATTCATTTTAAGATTTCTCTGTACTTTCAGTATCGTTCACTACCTCCTCAGCTTCGTTCACTACCTCCTCAGCCGGCTTGGCCGCTTTCTTAGCCGCTTTCTTTGTTGCCTTTTTGGCTGCCTTTTTGGCTGTTTTCTTAGCTTTCGGAGCGTCTATTTTTTTGACATTTGAAATATGAATTGGGCCTTCAAGTTCAATGATCCCACCATCAGGGCGGTCTTGACTTTTACGAGCGTGCTTCTTAATCATTCTCACACCCTCGATAATTACCTGCCCCTTGTCGGGAATGACTTGCAAGATTTTGCCCTTCCCGTTCTTTTGGTTACCGGCAATCACTAGGACATGATCCCCTGTTTTTACATGTGTTTTTATTCTGCTCATAAGACCTCAGGTGCTAGAGATACGATTTTCATAAAGTTTTTCTCCCTCAACTCGCGGGCAACTGGGCCAAAGATACGAGTTCCTCGTGGATTCTTATCCTTATCAATAATTACAATTGCATTCTTATCGAATCGCAATGTCGAGCCATCAGAACGGCGGATCGGAGCAGCTGTACGAACCACTACTGCCTGCACAACAGCGCCCTTTTTGATATTGGCCGTAGGCGTTGCTTCCCTAACGTGCGCTGTAATAACATCACCAACACCTGCACTTCTAGAGCGTTTTCCCAGCACGCCAATCATTTTGGCAACACGGGCACCGGTGTTATCGGCGATTTGAACTTTTGACTCCATCTGTATCATAACAATGATAGGTAAATTTTTTCTTCTTTTTTTGGTTAGTGAGAGAGCACCTCAACGAGACGCCAACATTTTTTCTTGCTCATCGGTTTGGTTTCGGTAATGCGCACCTTATCTCCAATCTTCGCTTCGCCCTTTTCATCGTGAGCGTACAACTTTGTAGTGAGTTTCACTATCTTGCGAAACTTCGCGTGTGGCACTCTACGAACGACGCTAACTACTATAGTTTTGTTCATTTTGTCTGAAGAAACTACTCCGACACGTTCTTTACGGAGCCCTCTTTCAGCTCCTTTATCTGATGATTTCTCTTCGCTCATATTTTATAAATTTCTTTACGGGTCACTAATTGAATCTAGGCCTCAACACCAGCCTCAGCTTTGCGCTCTTCAATAGCCTTCATTGATAATAATGTCTCAATGCGAGCTAACGTTTTCCTGACTAACTTAATCCTTGCAGGGTTCTCAAGCTGTCCGCTCGCCCTCTGCACATAAAGGTTCATCATCTCTTGCTTGAGATCACGACGCTCTGTTATGAGCTCTTCTTTAGTCTTTTCTCTAAGTTCGGTAATTTTCATCTCTAAATCTATTTAGTTAGAATCACGTGAAACAAAACGACAACTCACACCAAGCTTATTAGCAGCTCGACGAAGAGCATCACGGGCAAGCGTTTCTGAAACACCTCCTACTTCAAAAAGCATCAATCCAGGTCTAACTACCGCTACCCAATGTTCGGGTGCACCCTTACCCTTACCCATCCTTGTTTCTGGGGGCCTCGATGTAGTTGGCTTGTGGGGAAAAATCCGAATCCAGACTTTACCTTTACGTTTTAAGTATCGGTTAATCGTTACACGACACGCCTCGATCTGATTGTTTTTAATCCAACCACGCTCGAGTGTCTGTAAACCGTAATCACCAAAACTCAGTTTAGTTCCTCGGTTCGCATTACCTGCACGGCTCCCGCGCTGGCTCTTGCGATACTTCACCTTTCTGGGCATTAATGGCATGCTTATTCGGTCCTTTCTAAATTATTAAGTTTATGAATCGTTATATTATTTCGTTTCAATAAATGAATTACTTCCTTTGGGGTGCCCGGGAACGCCTCCCTTTGGGGTCTCTCCTTGGGCCGCCTCCGGTTTCCCTCTTAGGCTTTTCAATTTCTTCTTTCTTATTGATCCAGCATTTGACACCTATTATCCCATAAGTCGTCCTAGCTTCAGCAAAACCGTAATCGATTGGAACTCTGAGTGTTTGAAGGGGCACTTTCCCCCTCTTATACCACTCGGCTCTGGCTATATCTGCACCACCGAGCCTGCCTCCGCATCGGATACGGATACCATCAGCACCAAAGTCCATGGTCGTTTGTATGGCCCTTTTCATCGCACGACGGAATGCTATTCGTCGTTCCAACTGAACCGCTACATTTTCTGCAACTAACTGAGCATCTAGTTCAGGCTGTTTGATTTCGAAAATATCAATTTTCACATCCCTCCCAGAACACATCGCAGAAATCTTGGTACTCATGATTTCTATCTCAGATCCTTTGCGCCCTATGACGAGACCAGGTCGAGCAGTAAAAAGCGTGACCCTTAAACTGTTCCAGGCCCTCTCGATCTGAATCTTAGACAGAGCCGCCGTGTATAGTTTTTTCTTAAGATAAGAGCGCACCTTAAGGTCCTCGTGAAGGAATTTGGTGTATTCTTGTTCTGAGGCATACCACTTAGATCGCCAGTCCTTTTGGACCGCGAGCCTGTAGCCGATCGGATTTACTTTTCGTCCCATAGTCGATTTTGTGAAAATTTATTACTTTAGCTCTTAGGAATC
>JASLJT010000194.1:0-4157 GCA_030747955.1 Verrucomicrobiales bacterium
CAGAAAAGAGCCTTTTCTTATCAAAAGCAGGTTCACCCAAATGGGAATCCAATTTTTCATCACCTTTGACAGTGAAAGAAAAACAGAAGCTCAATAATAACGATATGATTAGATAATGATTAGTGAACAAATATCAGGGGATATAATTTGTTATTTTGGATCCTTCACAGGTTTCTTCGCTGCCCAATAAACGGCCCGGATAACTAGCTTTTGCAGTGCGGGGTTATCCCATGCCTTTTGGTCATGTCCTAGTCCCGTATTGAAGAGCCTACCCTTTCCATATTCATGGACCCAAATCATTGAATGGTTCTCTTTTCCACGATCTATTCTTCCAAGATGGTGCAACTTGTCCTTGGTCTCAGGGTGAAATTTATCTCGATAAGATTCATCATGTATCAAGAAAGGTTTCATTCCTTTGGTTATCGGATGATTCTGATCAGTAAAAATAATCTTAAACTCCCCTCCTCCATGACCAATGAACTGGCCTCCGAAAAGTTTCCAGTAAGAATCTGATTTCTTGAAAGCGTCAGTCGCATGAACACCAACAACGCCACCTCCGTTTTTGACATAAGACTCGAGGCCACTCTCCTGTTCAGGGTCAGTAAAATTACCTCCCGAACCAAAGAATAAAATCACGTCATAATTCTTGATTTTATCAGCCCTAAGGTCATCAAGCTTATTACTAAAAACTAATTCAAAGTCGCCCTGATCTTTGAACAAAGGAACTATCGATTCATAATAACCTTTCCAGTCATGATCACGACCACCCATGTAAAGAATCTTAATTTTCTTATGATGATCCGCTTTGACCCCTTCAGTGCAAACAAGGCAAATCAGGAGAATTAATAATGACCCGAATTTGAAGAAATTCATAAACATATGATTAACAGAAATCATTCAATCAGGCAAAGCGTTAGTTTGTTCATTTGTATATTAGGATATCAGAATGAGTAATAATAATTAGATTCATGCTAATGAGTGAATGATGATTGCAGTAAATAAAAATTCTCTATAAAATCTTAAATATGGACACCGCACTTGAAACAAAATTAACCTCCACACCATTCCGTCGCGATCCTGAAGAAATTACGCCTTGGTCTGAAACTTGTGGAGCAATCCGATGCTTGATCGAAGAATCAGATCTGGCAGCAGCTGAAGTCCATCACGTCAAGATCCAAGATGCGAAGCTTCACTACCATAAGAAAACGGATGAGATTTACTATATCATTGATGGTGAAGGTAAGCTCGTCCTTGATGATGAAGAAGTGGCCGTCAAAAAAGGCGTAGTCGTCTATGTCCCCAGAGGAGTTAAACATAAAGCTGTCGGTGACTTGACAGTACTCACTGTGTGCATTCCACGTGGAGTTCTCGACGACGTGCACGAAGTCGAGTGATTTTCACATACAACTTTTGATCATTTTTCGGATCAAAAGTTATTTTTCCCGCACTTTGCAAAATGACCTATCTAGACCATTCCTAGCATCCGGTTGAGCGAATCGTTTGTTTGATAAATTAATGCCTCCGGATAATGTGGATAGGGATGGAAATACTCAAAGGTCAGATACCCGCGGTAGCCAGTACCTTCAAAAGCCTCTATCACCTTAGGCCAGTCCGTAGTACCGTCCAATAGGGGTCGGAATGACTCCAATGAGTGATCTGTTCCCTTCTTAGTGAACTCCTTCAGGTGCACGTTCTGGATCCGGTCACCAAGGATTCGTATCCAGTGCTCAGGAAACTGAAAAAGCATAATGTTACCGGTGTCAAAATGGACCTTCACAAATTCACTATCAAATGAGTCAACAAAACTGATCATTTCCTCAGGAGACATGAGGTACCCGTTAAAGAAAATGTTCTCCATGTTCAGGTGCACCTTTAACTTCTCCGCCATCGGTACCAGCTTGCCGATCGCTTCCCTCGCACGACGGTCGCAAACATCATTCGGTGTTGGATCGTGATCCTCTCTCCACGGCATATGTACTGCACCGGGGACAACTAATAAATTTTCCGTACCCAGGTCATGTGCACACTGCGTCATCTTGGCCGCCAACTCCATTCCCCTGCTCCGCTCATTCGGGTCATTACTTGTGAGTGGATATGGCCAGAAAAGAAATGAACAGACCCCGCTAATAGCAATACCGATCTCGTCCGCCATTTTCCGAACAGCCTCGAACTCTTTCGTGCCATTCTTTGGTGAGAGATCATTTTCCAAGTCATAATTCAACTCAATACCGTCAAATCCTGCATCCTTAGCCAATTGCATACACTCACGCAAATTCATCCGTTCGGGATAAGGAAAGGCCCAAAGATTAATCGATTTCTTCATATCGTACCTCTTTGGAGAAGCGCTCCGTTCATCCTTCTTCTTTTGAGATGCACCTGACACACTATTCCCAAACACTGCTGCTCCGCCAGCAGCTGCAAGCGCACCACTGATTGCCGCGCGTCGACTATATCCAGGCATCGTTAATTCTTCATTTTCTTTCATACGAAAACCATAACATGATCGTCCCTTAACGCACAAGTATGCTGTATTCTTCATAAGGCACATGATGTTTGCAGGGGTGCGATTAACAGTTATCCAATGGCCACTCTTTGACTGTCCGAATGAAAGCGTTTTAACCTTTAATCGAACACGAAGCTTGCCAGTTATTTGCGTCACAGATAATATTTATACAGTTCCATCTTTGATATGAACATTCTGGTTCAAAATATTATAATCATAGTAATCTTATCTTGTATAACTCCATTATCATCTGAGGCTGATGAGGGTTCTCAGGCACTAATAGAGTCAGAATCTCTTCGAGCCGTCATCGCTGACAATGCGGCCTACGGTAAAGATCACAGGCAAGGCTATAGCGGAATCTCGGAACTCTATCACGGAGTCTCCAAACGAACACTCTTTGTTCCCGCCTACTCCGGACTCAACTTCGAGCATATATTTAACGGCGATTTAACTAGCTATGAATGGAACATTTTCGAGCCCAGAATAGCCCCTATCAAACTGAGCAGATTAGAAGAGAAGAAAGTTGAAATTTTCCAAAAACGCACAGCGAACTGGCCACTGCAGAGCCGTCTAACCTATGAGCTTACCAGCGAAGACACCATTGAGATGCGGGCCAAATTCAGGCCATTACAGGATGCATGGAAAAAGCATGGCTACATTGGAGTCTTCTTTGCATCCTACATCCACGGTCCCGAGGACATGGCCATACATTTCATTGGACGGTCCCGGTCAAGAAAAGGCAAGGCCACGCCTCGCTGGATAAGCCACGTTCCCAAGACCCACGGTGACCAGGCCTGTCATCGTCCTGCAGGAAGCGACTGGGACCCGCCCATTGATCCAGGCTTCAACATTTCGCTAGTGCAAGGAGTGTCCGAATACGAATATTTGTACCCCTTTTATTACGGCATCTCTCATGGCAAGGTCTTTATCATGATGTTCAAAGATGTTGCAGACCGAGGAGAACTTCGCTTTGCGCAGTCACCGTCTGGTGGAGGCAAAGGAAACCCTGCGTGGGATTTCGTCTTTTTCGCCCGCGATTACGAAATCGGTAAAGACACTGGATTCACTGCCGCTGCCGTTTACAAAGATTTCAAGGGCCGCGAGGATGTCATTAGGACATGGGAAAAGTGGTCAGGCAATCAGGTGAACCGACCATAAGGGGATTCCGAATCCAATAAATAGACAAACGAAGTCTTAAGGGAAATTATCCCAACCAAGATTCGTGGGCACTACTAAAAGCAGGACGACTCTTTTTATTAACTGCAATAACCTTAGGCGAGCAAGCCTTCTAAAGGACCGGTACTATCAGCAAATTTTTCCATGCCTGTACCCATTAACTGAGCTTGCGAGAGCCAGAGATTGGCCAGCGGCGTTTTTTCAGGACAATTAATCATGCGGCCCGTCTTGATTTTGCCGTTAGCAGAACCCGCTACAATAACAGGAAGCTCATCCATAGTGTGATATTTTCCATCACCTAATCCTGAACCCAAAGTGATTATTGAGTGATCCAGAAGAGTTCCGTCTCCCTCTTTTATTGAATCCAAACGCTCCAACACTTCAGCAAACAACTCCACATAAAAGCGGTCAACTCTTGTGAGACTCTTCTTTACATCTTCTCTGTCCTGAGAATGGGTAAGTCCATGGTGCGATTTAG
>JASLJT010000195.1:0-5291 GCA_030747955.1 Verrucomicrobiales bacterium
CAGCCATTCGAGTGGGCCCTTCCCATGAACTGATGCCCTATGATTGCAATGTTTAGAGGTTTAGACATGGGATTTTTGTGAGTAATTAAATTGTTTAAATAAAGTAGAGATCAATGAGATCAGTTATTTTGTGTAATAAGCTTCTGGGGGAATTTGTTGGGAGCTTATGTTTGGCCCTTCATAGGAAACATCTAGTTTTTGATCGCCGCTATTCTCAAAGAAGGTAATACTAATTGGATGCATTCCTGCCCTTAGGCGGATCAGTCCAACTGAGCTTATCACTCCATGCAGTCCATCATTATCTACAAGAAGTTGATCGCCTATTGATAGTTGGCTTCCGTCATCCGAGGACAGCTTAAAAGTGTATAGGCCCTCATCTTTAATTTTTATAAATCCAGTAAATCGCAAGCCGTAATCTTCACCGCTTTCAGAAATAAATGCTTGTTCTGTGGGTATTTTGACGGTGCCTTCCTTTACTGTTTCTAATGAATTGAAGTCCGGTAATTTATTCCACTTTCCGGAAAATGCTTCGAAATGTATTCCTGGTTTCATCCCGTCTTCAGGGACGGGATCTAGTAGTTCTAATTCTGATAACGTTAGTCCTAATTTCCTCTTTTCTTTTTCATGGATGTATTCGATTTCGAGAGTTTCTTCAGGGCTCCTATCAATTAGGGTGAATAAAAATTCAAACCCATTTTTGACTAAAGATTGATCAATTTTCGTTATGATGTCACCTGCAACTAAACCTGCTTTTTGTGCGGGTGATCTATCTTCTACTGATAAAATTTTGGCATTTGGCTCATACATATCAATTTTTACCCCGATCCAGAATCCGTACCGTAACTCTGGGGATAGTATTCGTGGGAAGACTTCCCTGACTCTGTCGATGGCGATGGCGAAATTGATATTCTCGGAGCCGAGTTGCTTTGATGTGATTGTTCCTATTTGTTCACCTAGAGCATTAATTAAAGGTCCTCCGGAATTCCCACCGCTCACGGCTGCGCTCGTCTGTATCATCCAAGGAAGAAAGGCTGCACCTGTAGAGGTGGAGCGATTAATGCCGCTTATTATTCCTGTGGAAACTGAATGATTTAAGCCTCCAGGGTTTCCAATCGTTAAGATTGGTTCCCCGAGCATCAGATCATTGCTTCGACCGATTGGTAGAGGTTGCAAAGGGCTCTCAGTATCAATTTTTATTATCGCTAAGTCTTCTGAGCTCATTCTGGCAATTGTTTTAAATGGTAGAGGAGGTCTCCCATATAAAATTACATTGCCTTGTATGATTTCACTTATGACGTGATCATTGGTTAGAAGGTATCCTGATTTATGAATCACAGAAGCGCTTCCAGCCTGCACATTGTAGACTCCGGGTGTTCCAGATTCTTTAAATGTCTGAATTGAGGCGACCGAAGGGAGTGATTTTTTGATTATTTGTACGGTTTTAGTGATCCGTTCTGGGGCTGCATCAGCTATTGTTTCCTGTCCCGAACTCGATATTAAGCATGCACTGTGCACAACAAAAAATATGAGGATGTTTATTTTGAGGGATGGACAGTTCATAATTTACTCAAGGAATTAGATAATTCTCTATGTTGCCGATTAGCCTTTTTAGCTGTTATCAGGATCCCTTGGTAGTAATTCGGTAATTGCTCTTTGTTCGGCTTTTTGATCAAATTTAGGATTTGGTTGCGTGGGCACGGGAGCTTTAACTTGGGACCTCCATTTCCGTAGGTGTGAGAGCAAGGACGAAGCTATGTCAGGTTGATCGGTTGTAAGATTCTTGCTCTCGCTAATATCATTGTCCAAGTTAAAGAGCTCGGTCCGTCCGTCTTCGAAATATTCTATGAGCTTCCATTTTCCTTTTCTAATTACACCGCAGGGTCGTGCGCGGAAAAGGGGGTCGGGTTGTTCGTTGTATCTTAGATAGCTTTGCAGATAGGCGGGAAAATGCCAATATAAGGATCTTTCCTTAATCTCTTCTCCTTTAAGTAATGGAATTAAGCTGATTCCATCCAATTTATGATCTTTGTTGATTTGTCCTCCCGTAATTTCGCAGATCGTGGGATACAAGTCTACTGCCGTGATTGGTGTGTCGCACTTGGATCCTGAGTGGACTACTTTTGGCCAGTTTACGAAAAAGGGGACGCGTATTCCTCCTTCGTAGTAAGTCCCTTTGTAACCTTTGAGTGGATGCATTGAGGTGGCAGGTCCATATCCGCCATTGTCAGAGTAAAAAATGATGACTGTTTTTTCTTTTATGCCTAGGGAATTAAGGGTGGATATAATTTTCCCGACTCCATCATCGACACTCTTAATCATGGCAGCCATGGTAGTATCTTTGTGTAATTTTCCAGGCGGTTTATTTCTAAAGTATTCCTTGTCTTTGTTCTTTGCTTGGATTGGAGTGTGAACTGCAAAGTGGGTGAGGTATAAGAGCCATGGCAGTTCACTTTTTTTATTGATAAACTTAATAGCTTCTGAAGTGAGGGTGTCTGTTAGGTATTCGTTTTTATCGACCTTGGTGAGTCCTTTAATTTTCCCATGTGGAGGGAAATATCCTTTTGGTGGGCTCCCCGATTTACTTCCACCAATATTAAGATCAAAGCCGTGAAGTGTTGGATCGGAACTTAAATGCCATTTTCCCATGGATGCGGTGGCATAACCCGCTTCTTTAGCAACTTTAGCCCAAGTCGGAATCTCCGGACTTAATGTATTGGTCCCAGGAATGTGAATGAGTCTGCGATACGCAGATTTCCCCCTTGGTCCCGTTCCTACATTATATATTTTGTGACGTGGGCTGTATTGACCCGATAAGAGACATGCACGAGAAGGCGCGCAATTAGCAGCGCCTGCATAAGCGTTTGAGAAAACCATTCCCTCCTTGGCTAGACTGTCTATGTTAGGAGTTTCATAAAAGTCTGAACCAGCGTAACTGGTGTCCCGCCAGCCGAAGTCATCTAGGTAAATGAATAAAACATTGGGCCTATCCTCTTTTGCTTTTGAAAGCACAGAGAATAAAAGAAGAAAAGATGCAATTAGACGCATGGGGAGGATAGGGGGGTACTCCTTTAGTGCTTAATCAGTGGTTAATTCTCCTAGAGCTCCTTGATGCGGATGTTTCGCCACTGGACAGTGAACGGACCGGATTTTTTCCCGATGCCGTGCACCTGTAAGCCGATAAGCCCCTTGGAGTGGGTCTTGTAGATGGGCTCATCGGTCAGGTCGGCAATGGGTTCACCGTTGATCCATGTCTGGATGCGGGGGCCCTTGGCAACAATGCGGTATTTGTTCCACTCGCGATCCTTGAAATGCTTGTGCGGCTTGAGCTCAGCCTTTGGAGTGAGCCAACCGCGACCTGTTGCCTCCCCGTACACATATCCTGCCTCGGCACCCTTTGCTCCACTGGCCTCAATCTCGACCTGTGGGCCGTTGACCCTTCCGCCATACTTGTCCTCCGGGTTGCGCAGCTGTGAGCGGATCTGCACGCCCGAGTTGAGTTTGTCGTGGCAGGCTACCTCAAACTCCAGTTCAAAGTCGCCGTAATGCTTCTCTGTGCAGAGAAAGGTGTTGCCACTACCCTCCGCGGTGGTTCCCAGGATGGCGCCGTCCTTGATGACATAGGTGGCAAAGCCGCTTTTCACCTGCCATCCGTCAAGGGTCTTGGTGTCGGGGGTAAAGAGGGGTTTCCATTTACCCTTGCTTTTTGTCGGCTTATCGGAGGCGTCCTTGTCGAGGTTTTGCTGAATCCATTTGGCTAGGGTGCCGCTGCCACGTCCATAACCGCCGGGCAACGGGCGCAGGTCACGGGTTTGGAGGGCCGGAGGATCGCCCCAGTGGGCGGGAAACTCCTTGCCGTTGGGTGCCTTTGCGGCATTAACGACTGGAAGAAGGGCGAGAGTGATTAGTAGGGAAAGGATTCTGGTTTTCATGAGTCAGTTTTATATTTAATAATATTAAGCTACAAATGTTCTTTTGGTCTATCTAGAAAACATTTCAATTTTGGGAGTGATACACACAGAAACAAATGTAATTATCAACTTAAGCAAATTACCATATTATAAGTCAAAAATTATTATTTTATTATATCGCATTATGCCGGAACCCTCATTTGAAAATCAATCTGAAGAAGCTGATTTATTTGCAGGTGAAGGGGGAGATTCATTAGAGGGTTCACCCGTGCCAGATGTAGACCTCGATGGGAATGAGGATGCTTTAATTATAAGAAAATCAAAAAGGACAGAGGTCGATGGTAGTCTAGATAGTACTGAAGAAGTAAAAATTTACAGAGGGAAGGGGTCGGAAGATGAAGTTGTTGATGTAACTTACAGTGGGTTAACTGAGCTTCCTGATTCGAATGGTGCTAGGAAAGAGTTAAATGATTCTGAGGACCTTAATCTGGGTGCAGATATTTTTAGTTCAGTGAAGCTTCCAATTGGATTGGTTCTTGAGCCCCTTTATAAGAAAGAAAGGAGTGGATTTAAAGTTAAGGTGGTAGTTTGTATTGCGGTTAGTCTTTTTACGGCCATTGTTTTTTTGGTATGGGGTGACAAAAATAATGACTCTGGTGGCTCAGATGATAATTTGAAGGGTCCGTCAAATTATTCAGATGACCTCCTTTTGAAGCCATTAGTTCCCATTAAAGGAGAGGACGCGGCTGATACTCAATTACGTGTTAGAGATACACTTGAAAAGTTTTTTGGTGCCACAAAAAAAGAAGAGCTTTACGGAATTATAAGAAAGAGTGGCGACGTTTCAGATTCTTTTGCGGATTATTATTCAAGAAACGAATTTTCGCTTCCTAAGCTAAATGGTATTGGATCAGTTTTAAAATTTCAAGATCCACCTAATTTCTGGATCGCAAATATTATAGTTCAAGATGAGATCCGAGCGCGTTCTGTAATATTGGAAGATTCTGAACTTGGGTTCTTAGTGGATTGGGAGGAGTTCGTTAGGTACAGCTCTCTGAGTTGGAAAAATTTCATTGATACTAATAGTTTAGAGGCAATTGATTTTCGCGTTAGAGCAACTCTTGATGTGAATCCGGGTTTTGCATTTCCAGATAGAGAAAAATGGATATGTGTTCGCATTGATGACTGGAAATCAAATGATACTCTATTTGGCTACGTTCGATCTGGCACTAAATTGTCACAGAGAATTCAAAACGTTTTATATGATGAATGGCAGAAAGATTGCATTCTTAGGCTTCAGTTTCCTGAGGATGCCAGAGGAGGGATTAATCAAGTGCACATCATAGATTTAATAAATGACAGTTGGGTTGAATTTGACTAATT
>JASLJT010000196.1:0-15289 GCA_030747955.1 Verrucomicrobiales bacterium
AAATTTCTTTCCTTTTGCGAAAATTCCGCAAGCTGATGCCAATCATTGATACCTAAATTTGGCAATTCTGCATGATGAGGTATTGGGCTTGGATCTATTATCCAGCTGAAGGGAAAATAATCAGATAATCGTTTTAAATGACTTTGCCTTATTTGTGCTGACCAGTAGTTCAGCAGAGGTCGTGAATGAAACAAAGCGCTCCACATTTTTTCTTCCAAGTGTGGTTTGAATGGAGGAGTAATGTCGATTTGATTATTTGCTGCGGCTTCAAATAAATCATTAGCTGAGGGTATATTCTCAAGATCAAAAAGCTCAAAGAAACGATAAACGGCCCGATCGCTTATTTGGTACTTTTCTACATCGAGAACATTGAAGTTAATTGAACTGAAACGACCATTGAGCTCTGAGGATAACCATTCCATTTCAGGTCGATATTCAGAGGATTCTTGACTTATCAGGATATCGGCTCCTTGCGGTAGTATAGAGGCAAAGCCATCCAGCATTCCCGTTGAAGCACCTAAAACATCATAACCTAAAGATGAGTAGGTTTGGTTTAACCAGGCCGTAAGGCCGATTCCTCCAGGGACACTGTCAAGTTCAGTGATTGCAAAGCCATCCTCAGTCCATATCAGATCAGGGCGAATAATTCTGGGCAAAGAGTGATTAAAGGTTTTATGGCGGCCCTTTTCAATTAGGTCGGCAGGTTTACCTGCATCAAGATAAGAGCACACCCAGTGCGGTGCTTTGTTTTTGACGCTCTGATTATAAATTGTATTGGAAGCTTTAAGAAAATTGGCCAATAGATGACCGAGAGAATTGAGTTCCTTTGTGATTTTCTTTGGTAGAGCAAGTGGCTCTGAGGATATTCTCCATTTCTTATTTGCGAAGAGACCTGATTCCGGAAAAGCCTTTCGAATGGCATTAATCCGTTCCTTGGCAGTGGCATTTGCAGTTGCCCCTAGGGTTGTCATTTTTGAGTGATAATAAATGTATAGAAGTGCATTACTTCATGCTTCGCAGGGCAGCACGAATTAACTCGTCAGAATTAATCGGCTCTGTGTTTGAGTCTGCAATTTTATTGACTGCTTTAATTGCCTCACTTTGTTTATAACCTAGAGAAATTAATGCGAGTACCGCGTCATTAATGATTCCTTTCACTCCATGAGATTCTTCTTTAGCTGCGGTCCAGACTGCCGTAACTCCGACCTTATCTTTTAATTCAAGAATTATACGCTCAGCTGTTTTCTTTCCCAGGCCACTGATTTTTGAGAGAATGGGAGTATCTCCGTGAATCACGGCATTCTTAAACTGGTCAACGGACATCCCACTTAATACTGCTAGTCCAAGTTTTGGACCGATTCCAGACACACGAGTGATTAGTAAACGGAACAGGTCCCTTTCGTCATTAGTGGCAAAACCATAGAGTGTCTGCTCCTGTTCCCGGACATGCATGTGAGTTAGTATGCGGACCTTTTCTCCTATGGATGGCATCGTATCACTTGTGGAGAGCGGCACTAAAACCTCATAGCCTAACCCGCTAACATCGATGGTTAACCTTCCGGGAAGAAGTTCCGCTAAACAACCGTCTAGATAAGTGATCATAAGAATTAAAGGAAAAGAGCAATATGAATATCGCAATAACCTTTTTTATATTCATTCAATAGCTTGTCTTGATCATTGGCATATTAATGAGAAAATTTACTAGATGAGCTATTGTCATAGCGTTGGTTTAATTCTGATATGTTTATTTTTTGTATGTGTTTCTGATGCAGAAGATAAGATTGATTCTAGGGACTCTAATTTTAAGAAGCAAAAGCATTTGCTTCTTATTGAGCCACGCAGCATGAGATCACCAGTTTCCATGATTATTCCAGGAGCACGGAACACAGTCTATAGTGCAGGATACATGGGTTCATTAGGCGTTATTCACTACAAAGCTGAAGAATTTCGAAGGAATTTTAAATATGGTTGGAAACAATTTCGTGAACATGCACTTAATGATGCAGCTAAACATTTAGAGAAAATAAGTCCTGTACTGATAAAAAATCCTGAAAATAAAGTTGAATATGCATTGATCCAATCACAGAACCCTTTGACTTCCAGCACGATTATTTTGCCTCAATTTCGCAAAAAATTTAAAGATCTTCTAGGTCCGGAATTGTTAGTAATTGTGCCTAATCGATCGACAATTTTAGTTTTTTCCGGTTCTGAAAATAATTTAAATTTCTATAAAAAAACATTCATTAATATGTTTAAAGATTCAATTTACCCGGTTAGCAGGGAAATATTCAGAATTAATGGCAGTGGTATTCGCGTTATTGGTGATTATGGGGCTAAATAAATTAAAATTATTCAATAATTCAAAAGAAACTGGCATTTTTTGATAATTGGGCTATAATACGCGCCCTCAACCGCGGAGTATTACTTCCATTGCACCATTCTGGGTCAAAATTCATGGTAATGTGACGCGTTTGTGATAAAATAAATCAAATATGGCTACAACACGCAGAACCCGGTTTTCCCGGAGAATCCCTGATCACGTAACCGATGAATTGGTTGTTGTGCTCAAAGAAAATGATGAGGCTTTACAGTTTAATAATCTTTTTGAACTCGTATATGAGAACCTCAAAGAAAAGAATGCCGTCAGCGGCGGAGAAGAGATGCTTCGTCTTCGGGCTTACGAAAAGCTTCAGAATCTTGTTACTAGAGGATTAGTAGAAAAAAGCGGGAAGGCTTACAAGGGCCTAGAAGGCATTGAACAAGCTTCTAGTGCTTATGTTGCTGCTCAACAAGCTAAGCAGCAAGCTTAGCAAGTGATTCATCTTTTTTGAAAGGGGGCTACCGTTTGGTGGCCCTCTTTTATTTTATAAAGGAAGTACTGAATTTCGTCTTGAACCGTGGGACAAATAATAGGATTGTTTGAGTCAATCCCAATAAAGAAATGTTAGATCAATATTTGCCAGTACTTTTGCAATTGAGTGTTGCTACTGGTTTTGCCGTATCCACTCTATTAGTTAGTGTTCTTTTGGGTAAGAGTGCAAAGAGTAACGCTATTAAAGATAGCGCTTATGAGTGTGGGATGCTTCCTATTGGAGATGATAAGCCAAGATTTAGCGTGAAATTTTATGTCATTGCGATGCTCTTTGTGATTTTCGATATTGAAGTTGTTTTTATGTATCCGTGGGCCGTTACCTTTAAGAATTTCTTGGCAAATGGTCAAGCGGCGATGGTATTCTGGAGCATGTCAGGGTTCGTGGGAATCCTTCTAGTAGCCTATCTCTATGCATTGAAAAAAGGCGCGCTTAGCTGGAAGTCCTGAGTTCTGTTTCTAACCACTGAGCAGTGAATAGCATTTCCTCTTCAGTAATTGTAAAGGATGGAGCTAACGCGATTACATGACCGTCGGGTCCATCTGCTAATATTATTAGTCCAGACCTGAGTGCACTAGGTATAATTCTTGAAGCAAGTGGCCCGTTTGGATTGTTATCATGATCAATTATTTCTAGACCCAGCATCAGCCCCATGCCACGAACTGATCCTTTTGGCGTGGATTCAATATTTTCTAGGAGTTCTTTGAAACGGTTACCTTTATGAGTGACTTCTGATGAGATTTCCGGATCCGAATGTATTTCTAGAGAAGCCAAAGCCATGGCACATCCTGCAGGATGGCCAAGATAAGTCGAAGTATGGATTGCTTCTCCATCCGACTCTGGCCAGTGGTCCATTATGGTAGCTTTGCCTGTGCATGCAGAAATCGGGAAGCCTCCCGAGAGGGCCTTACCCAGACAAATAATATCAGGAATCACTTCCCAGTGCTCGCATGCAAAGAGCTTACCGGTACGGTTTAGGCCAGTGTAAATCTCATCAATAATTAATAAGGCATTATATTCATCACACAAATTACGTAACGAAGGAAGAAAATCATTTTCCGGTACCACTTTACCTCCCCTACCCAGGATAGGCTCAACGATAATTGCACCAATACTTTCATTTAATAAAGTATCTTTTACCTGATCGAGACCGCGATTTCCATAGGGAACAATCTTTCCGAAGTCAGATAGTTGTTTGATAAAGGGATCCTTGAACCTTGGCATTGCACCGGCAGATAGGCTGCCAAATCCCGTCCCATGATAGCAACCTTCGAAACTAATAACTCCAGACTTTCCGGTAGCTAGTGAGGCAGTCTTAAGGGCGCTTTCAATTGATTCGGATCCTGAAGAGTTGAGTATTGTTTTAGCTGTTTTTCCTGTCCAACGCTCAAAAGTTATTGAACTTAGCTTTTTACAAAGATTCACTTTTTGCGAGGTCGGGTGAACATCCCCCATCCCATGCATTAATTGCATGGACTGTTCATTGAATGCGGTGATTAATTCTGGGCATGAATGACCAAGGGAAGATACTGCGAAAGCGCTGGTAAGATCTATGAAGCGGTTACCGTCGACATCCCAAACGTTTGTATTCTTTGCTCTGTCCCAGAATATAGGAAAATCTTTTGAAACATAAGTGATGTTTCGCGATTCATATTGGTGCAGATTTTCTGCAAGGACCCGCGATTTAGGTCCTGGTATTTCGGTGATGATTTCTGGGAGCATGGAGACACACAAGTTTCTTTAGTGCCTTCCATCCAAAGGACTCAGAGCTTAATTAATAATATAAGATTAGTGGGCCTTACAGAATTCTTCTAAACGGTCCAGTCCTTCCTTAATGATGGGCAAGCTAGCAGCATAGCTGATACGGATACTGTGATCATTTCCAAACGCGACACCAGGGACCGTGGCGACCTGCATGCGGCTAAGTAATTTCTCAGCAAAGTTGACTGATTTAATCCCTGTTTTTTCAATGTTAATTAGAAAATAAAATGCACCGTCAGGTTCGATCGTGGAAACATTTGCTATACTATTTAAGCGTCCAAGAACGTACTGACGACGGATATTATATTCTTCAACCATGTCAGTGATTTCAGATTGGTCCCCGGTCAGTGCGGCAATGGCACCGTACTGAGCAAATGTAGTGGGATTTGAGGTGCTATGGCTTTGAATAGTATCAATAGCATCAGCGATTTCCTTAGTAGCCGCGGTGTACCCTAAACGCCAACCTGTCATTGAGTAGGCTTTAGAGAATCCATTAATAGTAATAGTTAGTTTACGGATCTCATCACTGATCGATCCGATGCTGACGTGTTCAGACTCTCCATAAATTAATTTTTCGTAGATTTCGTCAGAAAGTATGAGGATATCCTCCGAAGCTGCTACTTCTCCTATAGCAGCCAATTCTTCTCTTGTGTAGACAGCACCAGTGGGATTATTCGGAGAATTAATAATAATCATTTTTGTTGATCCCGTCATAGCATCATCAAATTCCTGAGCTGTTATTTTCCAATTATTTTCCTGCTTGGTCTCAACAAAGACAGGCTCAGCTCCAACGGCTCTGACCATTTCTGGATAACTGGTCCAATATGGGGCTGGAATGATGACTTCATCACCAGCGTCGCAACATGACATTATTGCGTTGAAACAGGAGTGCTTTGCGCCGCAGTTAACTACTATTTCGTTAGGTTCATAGTTTAATTGGTTCTCTTCTCTAAGTTTTTTGGCGAGTCCTTTACGAAGTGCTAAAAGGCCAGCGACGGCAGTATATTTGGTTTGCCCGTCTTGAAGAGCATCAATGGCTGCTGACTTAATGTGCTGAGGCGTATCAAAGTCCGGTTCACCAGCGCCTAAGTTACATACATCAATTCCTTCTTCGCGCATTTGCTTTGCTTGACTTGTGATGGACAGCGTGAGGGACGGTGAAAGATCTGCTATTGTTTCTGCTATAAATTCCATGATATTTTAGAGCTTCTTTTTAGGAGGTTTTGAATTGAAGGGTATAGTTTACAAATAAAAAAGGCTTCCGCTTACGGAAGCCTTCGGGGCTAATAAATGGTCTGTCGAGCTTCCGCCACAGCGTTTGGCGGAGTTCTCTTCTAGCGCATTGAAAACTAGATTCAAGTTAAAAGTACAAAATTGCCAATCTTAAAGGACAATCTGAACGGCTGAACTGGCCTTAATTGCTTTATCCTTGGCATTCTCGAGAGATTCTCCACGCGCAATAGCAACTCCTAAGCGGCGGCGACCAGAAATACTGGGTTTACCGAATAAACGAATTTGAGTATCAGGTTCATCTAATGCTTCAGAGATATTATTAAACATGATTTCTTCTGAGTTCCCTTCGCCAAGTATTACGCTGGATGCTGATGGGCCATGCTGATTAATGTTGGGGATGGGAAGACCAAGAATGGCTCGAGCATGCAGGGCAAACTGTGAAAGATCCTGAGAAATTAGTGTAACGAGTCCCGTATCGTGAGGCCGAGGTGAAACTTCGCTAAAAATCACATCATCGCCTTTGATAAATAATTCAACGCCAAATATACCATGCCCTCCTAGCCCTGAAGTGATCTGTTCAGCCATTCGCTTAGCTTCTTCAGATGCGGCATCAGACATGGGCTGAGGTTGCCAGCTTTGACGGTAGTCACCGTCCGTTTGTACATGCCCGATAGGTTCACAGAATGAGGTACCATTACAGTGACGCACAGTGAGCTGAGTAATTTCATAATCAAAATCTACAAATCCTTCGACGATTACTTTTCCAGCCCCTGCCCTTCCTCCTTCTTGAGCGTATTGCCAAGCACTGTCAATTTGGTCTGAGGATTCTATAGTACTTTGCCCTTTTCCTGATGAACTCATAATAGGCTTAACGACACAAGGGATACCAATTTCCTCGACTGCCAAATCAAATTCTTCTTTGCTAGCAGCAAATTTGTAAGGCGATGTTTTTAGTTGAAGATCCTCAGCAGCGAGTCGGCGAATGCCTTCGCGATTCATTGTGAGTTTTGTTGCTCTTGCCGTAGGTATAACATTAAACCCTTCACTTTCGAGTTCTACTAGAGTGTCCGTTGCAATGGCTTCGACTTCAGGAACTATCAAGTGAGGTTTTTCTTTTTCCAGAACGGCTCTTAACTCATCAGCATTTAGCATATCGATATTGTAGGATCGATGAGCTACCTGCATGGCCGGTGCATTGTCATAACTGTCAATGGCAATGACTTCACATCCGTACCGTTGCAGTTCAATTACCACTTCTTTTCCGAGTTCCCCTGATCCACAAAGCGCGACTCGAGTAGCATTAGATGTTAGTGGTGTACCAATGTTCATAATCTTAATGAAAATATTTTCTTTCTGAGTCTTATGGATTAAATGCAATTCCGACAATCACAATCTTTTGTAAAGGGGTTTCAGAATCGTAGTGATGAATTCTCTAAAATGATCAATTTATTGTTTTTGTTACATGCGAATTCGCAGTCCTTTGACTAGAATCGATCGCCAATAAAGCCAGAATAGACCTAAATTGTAGAACTTATTACTATATAAAAAAGCGGTCCCCTCAATGAGAAGACCGCTTTTTGTTTTGATATGTATCCGTAACTTAGAATTCGATTGATTCTTCTTCCTCTTCTTGATCGTCTCCGCTCAGAGCATTTTTCACTGATTGTTCAATTTCGGCGTACATTTTTTCATCTGCTTTTAATGCATCCTTAGTCGCGTCCCTTCCCTGGCCAAGTTGTTCACCTTTGTAGCTAAACCATGACCCACGCTTAAGTAATATTCCATGTTCGAGTGCAAGGTCGAGAAGCGAACCGACTGCTGAAATTCCTTCATTATACATAATGTCAAACTCAGCTTCGGTGAATGGAGGAGCGACCTTATTTTTTACTACCTTGAGCCGTGTGCGATTTCCTGAGACTGTTCCATCTGTGTTTTTGATGGCTCCTATTCTACGAATATCAACGCGAACAGAACTATAGAATTTTAGAGCTCTGCCACCAGGTGTTGTTTCAGGGTTACCAAACATGACACCGATTTTTTCCCTAATTTGATTTGTGAAAATGCAGGTCGTTCTGGCCTTAGCAATGATCGATGTTAATTTTCTCATTGCGGCACTCATTAGTCTTGCTTGCGCTCCGACTGTTGAATCTCCAATTTCACCATCGAGTTCTTGTTTTGTGACCAGAGCAGCTACTGAATCTAATACGATTACATCTAATGCATTCGATCTTACGAGAGTTTCTACAATTCGCAGAGCCTCTTCCCCAGAACTGGGTTGTGACACTAATAAATTGTCCATATTAACACCCAATTTTTTTGCATATTGCGGATCAAGTGCGTGCTCTACGTCAACGAATGCTGCCAACCCGCCATTCTTTTGAGCCTGCGCGATAGCTGTTAATGTGAGTGTTGTTTTTCCGGAAGATTCTGGACCATATATTTCAACGATTCTTCCCCTTGGAAATCCTCCAACACCAAGTGCTCGATCTATCAGTAAGTTACCGGTCGGAATGACATCTACATCGACTCGGTATTCATCTCCCATTCTTATGATCGAGCCTTCGCCATAATCTTTCTGAATTTGTTGGATGGCCAGATCCAGATTTTTTGCTCTCATCGAAGCCACTTTAGCGGCTGCGGGATCTTCCTTAGCTTTGGTATTTGTTTTTTTCGTGTCTGGCACCTCTTTTTTAGTATTTGTTTTGGGTGTCGAATCTGTCTTTTTATTAGGTATAGCTATTGCAGGCATATTTTAACGTATTATGTAATTTAGTGAACATATATACAGTGTTCAAAAATACAGTTACGGCAAGTAATTTATTCCTAAAATTTCAGATTTCCTTATATTTTAGCCAAATTAGCTCTGATATTCAATCCTCAACTATCGCTTATAGACCAATAAAAGAATTTTTACTGTTCTTTTTTAACGAATGAACTGCTCGAGCGTTTGAAAATAGATATTTGCCATTTGAAATATTTGCCAGATCACGACAATCACAATCAGTAAGTACGCTACCTTTGGAAAAATGACTCCCATTTTTTTTGAGGAGGATTCGGCCTCGTCAGTAAAAACAGATGCCCATTTTTTGAGCTCAACATCGAGTGTGCCAGATTCTTCACTTGTTATGTAGGCTCGAGCAAAAACGGGAGGAAAATTATCAGGTTCGTTTGCGAGTACCGGACCCACTGGATTACCTGCATCAATACTGGGCAGAATTTTTTCTTTTGTGCATCGAAGTATTCGACCACTTGCGGAGGCTTCTGCAGCGGCAAGAATAGAAGATGAAACGCTATGGCTAGAAATGAGATAAGTGCGTAGAATCTCTGTAAATCGTGACAGTGCAAAGGATTTACGCACTTTTCCAAGGATAGGGATTCTATTTAAAAAAGCATCAAGAGATGGAGATCTTTGCGCTTTCCGGTTAGCGGCTTGAAATCCAAAATAAAAAATTATGCCGATCGAATAAACAATCAGCAAGGTCGTGAGAACATTCATTGCTTCGCTTGCAAAGTCCCGGCTCTGCGCCGTTTTAGCTAGTGCAAGTAGAATGATTCCAAAGTGCAATAATAAGACCGGATAAATTAGACCGGCTTTGATCTTTTTCTGAATGCTTTGTTTTAGATTAAAATATCGCGATAGATGATTAAAAATTTCTGGTATTTTCCCGGATTTTTCTCCTGCATTAATGAGAGATATTTCTAATGGACTGAGCCCAGAAGAGAGGGAATTGATGGTTTCCGTCAGTGATTTTTTTGATTCGATACCAGTGATTATTTCCTTCAGGAAATTTGCTTGTCTGCTGGGAGGTCGTGTGTCCAGTATGGTTTCAGCTGCATTATTTATGGGAAAACCTGCTTCAGAAAGTTTTGCTAGTTCGCTGTAAAGAAGGTACTTGTCGCGGTCGTTCAGCATGGCGAAAACAATTTTTCTGTTTTACTATTCATTAATCTGGTCAGTGTGGCTAACTGATTTTTTATTATGAGTGATATTAATGTCGAAAAGGATATTGGCTTCATGAAGGTGGCATTGCGTGAAGCCATGAAAGGGAAGGGTCTTACTAGTCCTAATCCTGTCGTGGGTTGTATCATAGTGAAAGATGGGAAAATCATATCCAAAGGCTATCATCACAATGCAGGTTCACCACACGCAGAAGTTGAGGCTATTAATAAGGCTCCGGCTAAATATTTAAAAGGTTCAACACTTTATGTGACCCTTGAGCCGTGCTCTACTCATGGGAGGACTCCGCCCTGTGCTGATTTTATAGTTGATGCTGGTATTAAGCGGGTGGTTTACGGAAGCAGGGATCCCAATCCTGTTCATCGGGGCAAAGCAAAAAGATTGTTAAAAAGAAAAGGCATCCATGTGACGGAAGGCATTTCACGGGAGAGCTGTACAGAATTAATCAGACCTTTCAGAAAATATATTACGACCGGTTTGCCTTGGGTGGTGGCAAAGGCGGGGATGAGTATTGACGGCCGCCTTACTAGGCCAGCAAAAGAGAGTCAATGGCTGACTAGTAAAGAGTCTATTGCGGACGCACAAAAGATACGCGGAGAAGTGGATGCAATTATAGTAGGTGCTGGAACGGTCCGTGCAGATGACCCTAAACTAACTATCCGTGATCCAAATATTCTCAAACGAGGTAAAGAGCAGCCCTGGAGAGTGGTTCTTACTCGTAGTGGGAATTTGTCTGATAAGGCTAAGGTTTTTACTGACAGATTAAATGACAGGACTCTCTTATATGAGAGGAAGTCATTGAAAACAGTGTTGAAGGATTTGGCCGGCAAATATAATTGTATGAATGTTATGATCGAAGGAGGCGGTAAGTTATTAGGTGAGGCTTTCAGAAACCAGTTAGTTGATGAGGTCTGTTTCTATATTGCTCCTATAATTTGCGGGACTAAATGCACGCCAGTTGCGGATATTGCTTTTCCAAGTTCAGTGCAATTATTCGATAAGACGGTCAAGAGGATCGGTGAGGATTTGCGAGTTAGAGGATTAGTAAAGAACTAGATCCCGGCACCCATTCACCCTAGGGTGTTTATCATTTATTGATTCCCTTCAATCTTGCGGACCGCTTCTTGAAGTAATTCTTCATCCATATTTATCAGGTTAGAGTCGTCAGGAAAATTTTCCTCTTTAACGTCTCTAATGTATTCAGTGAAGGCAGCGATACGCTCATTTTGTAATCTTTTATTTTCGGCGGAAAAGTTGCGATATGCTTTGGCGTGTCTGGGTAATCTTTCGTCGTAATCACCTAGGATATCGTCAGAAAAGAGGAATTGTGTATCGCACCCGGTTCCTGATCCTAAAGACATCAGCAACATCGTGGTTTTTGAACTCAGGTAAGTTGCCAATTGTTGTGGAATTACTTCAAATTCAGCTGCGTAGGCACCTGCATTTTCTAGCTCTTTCATCTGATCATAAAGGAGTTTTGCTTCGTTTACTGTTTTTCCAATGGCTCTGTAATTGGTCCATGTTACATGCCTTGGTATCATTCCAAGATGACCGACCACAGGAATTTTTTCAGCACACATTTTTTCTATTATCCTTATGCTTGCCGAGCAATAAACAGAACTTGCCCCAATTTCGAGAGCCTTGAATGAGACTCGAATAGCTTCTTCAGCACTTGCCATGCCATGAGGCGTTGCTACCGAAATAAAACTATTCGGGGCGGCTTCAATGATGCGAGGTAATCTTAACTGGGCTTCCATTGAGTCAAAACTACAGCTCATAAGGTCCACTCCTGCCTCTTCAGCAGCAGCAGCTTCTTCGGGCGATTTCACGTGAATGTGGGTCAGGCATCGAGTCCCTTTTAATTTTTGGAGGTCATAAACAGTATATTTTTTTCTAGGTCTTAGCATGGTCTCATTAATCCAATATTAGAGTGCGATACAATTAGCAACAGATAAACGATCATTACCTGATCTTTAATCTTTTCGATAATGCATGCTTACCCATTTACCTTTTCGATATATGATTGGATTGGTTAAGGATGTTTGTTGAGCAGTCTCGATAACACTATTTTCGTGTTCCCTTAGAATACCAGATAATATCAAGCTTCCACCGGGCGCTAATGCGCTGAATATCTTGGAAAGGTTTGAATTAAGGACATTCGCAAAAATATTAGCGGTAATGATGTCCCAGTACTTTTTTTTCTTTGGTTCCCATTCGAATAGATCCGCTTCATAAATAAATATATCGGCCGTTTTGTTTCTTAACATATTGCGTTTTGCGATATCGATGGCAGTCGAATCAAAATCAAAACATTCGACTATTGTTGAGCCAAGAATTTTTGCGGCGATAGCCAATATGCCTGTGCCTGTTCCGATATCACACAATGACCATTCTTTATTATTTTTTTTATGTTCTTTTGCTAGATCCACAAGTAACCGTAGACAAGTTGAAGTTGTTTCATGGTCTCCGGTCCCGAAAGCGAGCGCTGCCGGTATCGAAATCACATCACGATCTTCAAAGTGTTTACTGATTTTTTTAATCTCTGATTTGTTATTACTGTCGGTGATAATGAGTCGGTTCCGAATCTTTATTGGAGGACGTTCAGAAGAAGCGTTAAGTTTTGCCCAATCTTTAGTTATTAGTTTTGATAATTGCCCGCCAAATTCATTTAAGAGTTTTTGAGCGTCATTTTTATCATTACAATAAACTTCGATGCGGAAACTTTTTTTTCCTGGAATCTCAGTGATGACGGCATTGGTTTGAGATAGACCCAAGAACTGCTCTTCCAAAATCGACTGTTTGCTAACAGGACTCACCTTTGACCAAACAAACATCCTTTTCAGTTTACTGAGTTAACATAAAAAAGGCCCTTCATGAGGGCCTCTATTATGGAAAATGGAGCGGGTGATGAGATTCGAACTCACGACTTCAACCTTGGCAAGGTTGCGCTCTACCCCTGAGCTACACCCGCTTTTCCATGTGCGGGTAGGGAGTTTAGCCGTCCCGGGTCCGTCTTCAAGATTTTTTTGGGTTTCAAATAGCTATGGATTATCCAAATCAGTGAAGATTCACCTTAAAATCATGCAAATTAGGATAATGCCTAGCTTTTTAAGTAATTAAAATACTATGCAAATTTTCTAGGTTTGCGATGCACTAATGCATGGGCCTCGGAGTGATTTGTTATTTTCATTTCTTCTTGGTTCCAGATGAGTTTTTGACCATGAAAGCGGTTTGCAATATTGCCAAGCAATGTTGTTTCGGTGAGAGGAACTGCGAAGTCGAAATTAGAAGTGGTCTTATCCTTTCCAAGACAAGCATCAACAAATGAGTGGTAATGGCTTCGACCTTTGAGCTTGGGCCTAGTTAGTCCCTTGTTTCTTGAATAGGGAACCAACTGAGGACCACCTACATGAGGCAATAAGAGATTGCCGGTTTCTCCGATGAAGAGGCTCCCTCCGCCAGGAAGTTGCCGGTCATCTTTTTCAAATCCTGCCAATTTTCTTGGGGGCTTCTTTCCGCCATCGTACCATCGAACGGTGATTCTGTCTCCGGTTGTCCATTTAGTGCCTGGAAAATCATATTCGTAAGTTGCCCAGGCTGGCCAATTTTCGGTGTTCCATTTTTCATTTTGAGCCCAATCATCAGGTACTCCAGTCGCAATGACGCTTCCGGGCGCTGTGAGTTCAAGGGCTTTGAATGGTGAGTCCATGATATGACACATAAAATCACCTATTGGCCCGGTCCCAAAGTCCTGCCAACCACGCCAGTTAAAGGGATGATAGATCCCGTTTTTATATGGTCGTTCTGCAGCGACTCCGAGCCACTTATCCCAGTCCAAAGTTTTTGGGATCGGGTCAGCACCCGGAGGCCTGCCCTGACGAGGAAAAGATGCTCCAGACCATGCGTGCACTTCTTTTATCTTTCCGATGACTCCGCTCTGGATAAGCAGTACTGCCGAACGGTATTCGATGCTGGATTGTATCTGATTACCCATTTGGGTGACGACTCCTGCCTTCTTGGCAGCTTGTCCCATGGCCCGGGCTTCGGAAATTTCGTGAGCTAGTGGCTTCTCACAATATACATGCTTTCCCTTTTCCATTGCAGCGATGGCAACGCTCGCATGCATATGATCAGGTATAGCGACTTGCACTGAATCAATTTTATCACCCTCATTTGCAAGTAGTTCACGCCAGTCCTGATACTTGCGAGCGTTAGGGAATTTTGCAGCGGCCTTAGACATTCGTGCAGTGTCGACATCACAGATAGCAGTAACATTCACATTGGGATGAGAAGAGATGTTGCTCAGATCGCTCCAGCCCTGCCCATCACAGCCTACGACAGCGTGACTCAATTTAGAGTTTGGAGATGCAGAAGAAAGTAAATTTGGGATCACTGCCGGAGCAGTGGCCGCTAGTGATGATCTCTTGAGAAAGCGTCTGCGTGATGTTTGAATAGAAGGCATAAATAGATAATGTTATTAACAGACTTTATCTGCGAGAAAAATCGACCCCAAATGAATATGCCTACGAGTTGAAGTTATTACATTAAAAGCTATCATTTTAATTCTGAAACTGCATGTCCGACAAATTAGCTGAAATCATATCTTATAAGAGGCAAGAGATTGAGCCCCTGATCCAGAGAGCTGAAAAGCTCAGGTATGCGGCTTTGGAAAGGAATGAATTCAAGTCATTAGCTTCCGCAATAAATGTTGGTTCTGACAGGCTCGGGCTCATTGCTGAGGTCAAGAAGGCATCACCTTCTGCAGGTATAATTGCGGAGGATTTTGACCCTGTCATTCAGGCCAAGAAATATGCTGATGCTGGCGCTAGTGCTATTTCTGTTCTTACTGATGAAAAGTATTTCAAAGGGAAGTTGGAATACTTGACCCAGATACAACAGGTCGTTGATGTTCCGGTTCTGAGAAAAGATTTTATAGTTCATGAATCACAGATCTATGAGGCTTCAGTTGCTGGAGCTGATGCTATCCTTCTAATAGTTGCTGCTCTTAGTCAGGATGACCTCGAGAGGCTCTTTGATTGCGCTAACACCTATCAGTTGGAAGTTCTAATGGAAGTCCATGATTTACCTGAACTTGAGAGGGCTCTAGAAACTGATGTGAAAATTATTGGTGTCAATAATCGTAACCTGAAAACATTTGAGGTTGACCTAAAAAATACTGAATCCATTAGTGAGGAAGTGCCGGAAGATATTCTTTTCGTCAGTGAGAGTGGAATTAAAACGCCTCAGGATGCTTCTCTAGTTGCTAGCTGGGGAGCAGACGCAGTTCTGGTAGGTGAAACTCTAATGAGGGCCGATGATGTTGCTTCGACAGTCAAGGAGATCATGGAATCACCTGCATCTTAATTGGACTGAAACAGGCGTTTCAGAACTCTTAAACGGTTTGGTTTTGCTTTACTGCTCTTAGTAATTGTCTGATTCTCATGAACATAACAAAGATGCTTAGGGA
>JASLJT010000197.1:0-3410 GCA_030747955.1 Verrucomicrobiales bacterium
GAGTTGCTGGACCCTTCCCATGGCCACGACTGACGTGGCCCAGTCAATGACTATGGGAAATCCAATTGAATCAGTTGTAGGAAATCCCCAGCTATGAGGATTGGTTCCGAGGGTAGGGTGCTTGCCCATGAAGGGCACGACCTCGGCCAGTCCTGCCGTACAGTTCGTATAAGCGATGTATCCCCGATTCGCCGCGTCCAGAACGTATCCGCCTCCCCAAAGGTAGTGAAAAGCATTGTCGACGGACACTTGTCCGACTCCGTACTTGTCGGCCATTTCAATGCACCTTTCGATGGCTTGGTAAGCGACGCTCTGTCCTAACTTTTTATTACAGTTCCAAATTTCACTTGCCTCAAAGTTCTTTTCAATGACTTCGATTTCGGCTCCCGGAGTGCACCCGTTGTTACCTGATCCGAACAACTCGTCCAGATGGATGGCCTTCAGTGCATTGTGCGTTCGAACGCCGTGAGTTGATGCGAAGGAACAGAACCTGGCAGCATCATTCGATTCTGATTCCGTGAAGCCCCTTTGTTGGTAGGCCTTACTGACTAGTGAATTGTGTTCACTTTCTTGGACGATATAGAATTTTTCTTTCATATTTTTATGAATCAAATTTGTTGGCCTGAGTGTAATCATCTTTTCCATTTAAGAATGATATCAGGTTTCGAGTGGCCATTCCGGCCTGTCTTTCTACAGACTCATGAGTTCTAGAAGCAATGTGTGAAGTGATAATACAGTTAGGTGCATCTAGTAACGGATGATTTTCCTGAGGTGGTTCGCTGTCCAAGACATCAGTCCCATATCCCCCGACTCTCCCACTCAACAATCCTTCCTTCATCGCTTCAGCTTCGACTAGTTCACCTCGCGCGCAGTTGATCACAATCACGTTATCCTTCATTTGCTCTATCTTTGAGGAGTTGATCATTCCGTGCGTTTCATCGTTAAGAAAACAGTGCAAAGAAACAATATCAGAACCGCAAAGGACCTCGTCCATGTTTGAACATTTTCTTATTCCGTGATCATTAGCAAAATCCTCATCAAAGAAGGGATCATAAGCAATGATATTTAATCCGAAAGCACTTGCACGGATAGCGACTTCTTTGCCGATCCTTCCGAGCCCGATGATGCCTATCGTTTTACCAAGTATTTCATTTCCGACCGGTTTTTTCCAATCCGATTTCCAGGCACCTGAAGAGACTTCATTCGCGTTCGAGTGAATTTTTTTAGTCAGGCCGAGTAGGAGGCCGAAGCAGTGTTCCGCGACTGTTGTGTGATTGACTCCTGGAGTGAATAGTACCGGTATTTTTTTTGCGGTGGCATGTTCGACATTAATTTTATCGAGTCCGATTCCGTATTTGCTAATTACCTTGAGCCGTGGCAGGGATTTATTAATGACCTCTTCAGTTATCGCGTCATCACCACAAAGGAAACCATCAAATTCTCCCGCCAGCTCAAGCATTTTTTCTTCGGGTAGAGGTCCGCGTTCTCTGGCAATTTCCCAACCAGTTGAGGATAGAAGGTCATGGTGTGGCCCGGGAGTGTCTTGATAAGATGTAGTGGTTAACAGTATTCGCATAGTGTAGGCTATATTCAGTTTCGATTTTTAGTCTTCAGTCAAGTAAAGTGAACGATAAAATGAAAATGGAAGCCGGTCAGCAGCCCTTGGACCGGTTTATGGATGAGGCTGATTTAAAGAATAATGATTTAGTTAAGTGTTCTAAGGAGGGTTTAACACATAAGCAGGTTTCTAAGGCAAGGAAAGGTCGTAGGATTACACAAAGAATGCAAAAAAAGATTCTATGCGCATGGAATGACCTTACTGGACAGAAGAGGGAAATGAATGAGCTTTTCAATTATCGTGGGCGGTGATGGCTGATTTTACTATAGTTGGTGGTGGTTTAGCCGGTTGCAGTCTGGCTATTGCCCTCCATAAGAGGGGAAAAGATGTAAGAGTCGTAGACCGTGGTGACTCAGTGACTTCCACTAAGGTGGCAGCCGGCATCGTTAATCCCATCACCGGTCCGTATCTCACGAAGGGGCTACGATTCAATGAGTACTGGTCACATGCATTAAAATTCTACAGGTCCTTTGAAGGTTTAGTGGGGAGGACTTTGTTTCGCGAAATGAGAATGGTTCGACTCTTGGACTCTGAGCAGCAGGTGACTAAATGGCAGAGCCGACTCAAGTCTCCCTCCTATCAAGAATGTCTAACGGATGATTCTTTTCATATAGGGGATGAGTTTCATTCAGAATTTGGTGGCTTTACAATTAAAAGTGCTGGTCATTTACTCACGACGGATTTCATTGAAGCAACAAAAAGATTTATGGGTGATCAGTGGCAGGTTGGGGAAATTTTTGAGCCCGAATCTGAAGGGATTACTATTTTTTGTGAGGGAGTGAACGGCTTGCATAATCCTCTATTTGATTGGGTCCATTTTAGGCCTGCTAAAGGAGAAATATTAACGGTCCGGATCAATGATCTCAATGAGGACCGCATAGTGAATCGTGGAAGGGTATGGTTATTGCCTATTGGTGATGGTGTCTTTAGGGTAGGCGCAACCTATGACTGGGATTCAAATAATTGTAATGTTACTACTGAGGGTAAGGACCTTATAGAGTCGCGCCTCAAGAGATTGATTAAGGTTCCTTATGAGATTCTGGATCAGCAGGCAGCTGTCAGACCAGTGATCGGATCAAGGAAACTTTTGATAGGTATTCATCCTGGTCATGAAAACGTTGGTTTCTTTAATGGGTTAGGTTCGAAAGGTGTTTTATTAGCACCTTTCTTTGCGGAGAACTTTGCAGCGCATCTTTGCGGAGAAGTAGAGATTGATGTGGAGGCTGATCTTCGTGGGAATCTATAAAGTAAAAATGATCATTGATAAATGAAATCAATACATTTAGCTCATCAGCTCGTCAGTGATCAGCTCGGAGGAGGCGAGGTAGTGATTGATGCCACTGCGGGGAACGGGCACGATACTTTGTTCCTTGCCCGACAGGTGGGACCGTCCGGGACCGTATATTCTTTCGATGTGCAGGAAGAAGCGATCCGAATGACCGGGTCGAGGCTCGAAGAGGCACGGGTGTTTGATAGGGTCATTATGTGCAATATCGGCCATGAGAATATGGACCAGGCGATCAGTGCACCGGACTGGGGAAATGTTTCCGTGGTCATGTTTAATCTTGGGTACCTTCCAGGAGGTGATCATTCCATAACAACGCTACAAGCAACAACGTTAACCGCTCTTGGAAAGGCTCTTGAATGTCTTAAGGAAGACGGATTTTTGGCTACCCTTTGCTATCCGGGTCATGACGAGGGACTTGAGGAATCTGTGAAAGTTTTGACTTTTCTGGAATCCTTGGATCAGTCTCAATTTCTAACGAAGAATTACCGGGACGCGAGTGCTCCA
>JASLJT010000198.1:0-5457 GCA_030747955.1 Verrucomicrobiales bacterium
CTGGGGAGCGGACTGGAACGCTTCGACGGTACTTGAAGCAGAGCAGTGGGTCCATGCTGCGTGGGTCTATGATGGAGCCACGGACACGGCGACGATGTACTTGAACGGAGAGATTGATGGAGGACCACAGGCACAGAGAGCTCCTAACGGTGGTGGAACGTTCCTCTTCGGTGGCCGTAACAACGGTGAAATTCCTTTTGATGGATACGTTGATGATGTGACCATTTGGAGAGAAGCGCTTCCGCAGGGTAATATTATGGCTCTGGCTGAAGGAGCGAGCCCTATCGGGGTCGGTGGACCAGGGGCCTCTTATTCACAAAACTTTGACGGATTTGATGATGGCACTACGGACCTAGAAGACGGCTCAGTCATGACGGGTGCAGCGGCATCAGTGCAGGACGGACGCCTTCAGTTGACCATTGACCAGCAGGGACTTGGCTTTTCGAGTTTCTCGGTCCCGGCACTGCCAGGCTCTTCTCAGGGATTCACAGCGAGCTTCGATTACGAATTGTATGACTCACCCGGCGCCAATGATCCTGCTGATGGTTTCTCCTTCAACTACGGCGACGCACCACTAGGAGATCAGGGACAAGCTGAAGAAGGAATGGCCGGACGCCCGGGCGTGACTGAGAACATCTCTTGGGAAGTTGATACCTGGCGTAACGGTGACGCTGAGCAAGGCGTTAACATCTCTGGTCTTGCCGGAGGAGCGGACCTCGGTCAGCTCGACTTTACTAACGGTGTTATTCTTGAGGATGACTCCAGAAAGACCGGAACCATAGAAATTAGCTGGAACCCAGCCACCGGAGCTTCCTTCACGACGACCGGTATGACTACTAACGCTGACTTTAGCAACGTGGACACTGGAGCCTTCGTTGCTGAGGACGGACATAACTTCATTATCTCGGCCCGTGTAGGCGGGGCTAACGAGGACCTGTTCATCGACAATTTGGTGATCACGGTCGACGGAACCGATGACGCGGACAGGGACGGGTTACCTGATTACTGGGAAGAGAAGTACGGAGTCGATGATCCTGAAGGGGACGATGATGAAGATGGGCTTACCAATATTGAAGAGCTCGAGGCGAGGACCAAGCCAGACACGGCAGATACAGATGAGGACGGAATCAATGATGGAGATGAACTCAACGTCACTGAAACTAATCCTAAAAAAGCTGACTCTGACAATGACGGGCTATTGGACGGGGTAGAGACGAATACCGGAACATTCGTCAGTAAGGACGATACTGGCACGGACCCTAATAATGCGGATACGGATGATGACGGATTCAGAGATAGCATTGAAGTGGCTCAGGGAAGTGATCCCAGTGATAAGAACAGTTTACCTGACGTTCCGGTAATCACTTTGCTAGGGGTAGGAACAGGAGCCCTATTACAGAATGATTTAACGGATCCGGAAAATGACGGTGTTGAGGGACCGACCGATCCTGGTCCTCCGCAGACTGCTGGTACGGACTTCAACTGGGTCAGTATCAATGCGAGTGATGAAAATTATTTCTCAGGTCAGGGTGCTGGAAATGAAGGGGCATTTGATCTTTTTGATAATACTACTGGAGGAGGACCTGCTAAGTGGTGCTGTGCAGGTGCTCCGCAATGGATCACTGTGGAATTTGAGGAGCCCGTTTCTATTTCTCATTTCGTCGTTGCTGCCAGTAACGATTCTATATCCCATAACAGGGCCCCGCTTGACTGGGGAATCTATGGGTCTAATGATGGGGAAATCTTTGAGCCAATCTTTGAGCAAAGTGATGATGAGCCGATCTGGAAAGCTGATGAGGAAGTTTATTTATTTAATCTTCCTAGACCATCCGATCCCTACACATTCATCAAATATGATGTGACCAGAACCAATGGAGGTAACCATGAGATTGGAGAACTCGAGTACTTTGGTGAAGTCGGAGCAGGGGCTCTGAATGAGATTGTCGAAATAAATTACGAGAAGGACACCGAAAACATTGAGCTGACCTGGAATTCAAGGCCAGGGAAAACCTATGGCATATTCTATTCTCTGAACCTTGAGGATTTTGATGCTGACGTTGATGATGGTATCATTGGTGAAGAAGGGGAAACGACATCCTATAGCTTTGAAAATCCTGAGCCGGGCGTTCCAAAAATATTTTTCCGCGTCGTGGTAATGGATGAGTAATCGGATCTCTATCCTTCCTGATAAGTATTCAATTTGTTTTCATTAATTAATCTAAATTCAAAGATTAAGGGCATTAGGTTCAATGAGCCTAGTGCCTTTTCTTTAATCTTTTTCTTAGTTGGAACCTTAATTATTAACGGACACGCGGACGGTAAATATCCAGATCAGGTAAGAGAAGTTCAGATAAAGAGTTCAGTGGATGGAACTTTACAAAAGGCTCTATTCTTTGCTCCGGAATCTGAGAAAGAAGTGCCACTTTTAGTTGCTTTGCATACTTGGAGCAGTGGCTGGCAGAACACTTATAATGTTCCGCTTGCGGAAGGTTGCATTGAACGTCAATGGGCATTCATCCATCCTGATTTTCGGGGCCCTAATAAGAGGCCGGACGCTTGCGGATCCGATCTTGCAGTGAGTGACATTATTGATGCTGTTAAATGGGCGAAGGAAAAGACGGGAATTGATACGGACAGGATCTATCTAGCTGGTGCTTCTGGCGGTGGGCACATGGCCTTGCAGATGGCGGGACGGGCCCCTGATATCTGGGCCGGTGTCAGTTCTTGGGTCCCGATCACGGACTGTGCTGCTTGGCACGCTGAGTGTAAGAGGTCCGGGCGCCGTTATTACAAGGACCTTGAAGTTTCATGCAAAGGGAAGCCAGGAGATAATTCTGAAGTGGACCTTGAATATCGTAAACGTTCACCACTCACCTGGCTCAATAGGGCATCTAATGTTCCTTTAGATATTAATGCTGGTATCCGTGATGGGCATGAGGGGAGTGTCCCTATCAGTCACTCTCTAAAAGCATTTAACTTGCTCGCCGAAAGCTCCCTCAAATTAACTCAAGAACAGATCGATTATTTCACCAAAGAATCAAAGGTTCCTGAATCCCTTAAGGGTGCGAACTCTGACTCATCATACGGAAAGGACCGGCAGCCTCTCTGGCGCGGCCAATCAAAGGCCGCTCGTGTTACTATATTTGATGGTGGTCATGAGATGATACCTTCAGCGATTTTTGATTGGTTAGCCAAGCAGAAGAAGCCATAGACTTTTCCAATTAAAGAAGCTATTTTTTAAAGTGTCTGGATAAGTCGATGTCAGAAGAATCTGAAACCCAAAAGAACAAGGACTCAATTTTCCGTTGGGATCGCAGGTGCTGGTATCATTCCATCGTTAATTCTCTAGTCGCTAGTGGGGTAGTGGTTTTAGGTTATAACTTGAACCATGATTATGGTCCTGGACTCTTTATTATGGTTCCTTTCCTCACCGGATTCGTAGTTGCTTTCACTTCGAGGGGCCGAGGAATGCTGGCCATCATGTTGTTAACGTCACTCCTCTGTTCGGTGCTTTTTTTGATCAGTGGGTGGGAGGCCATATTATGCATTCTGGTAACTTTTCCAATTGTCATGATTGCAATGGGTGCGGGAGCCTTTTTTGGATACCGCATTGCGAAAAAATTTATTCACCGCTATGGAAATCACATGGTCGTGCTAATTAGCCTGTCACTCATCACTCTTGTTGGGTGGACTGACCGTGAGGATAGGGAACCGCGACCACTTGAAGTGAGAACTAGTATGAAATTTTATGCTCCTATGAAGGAGGTCTGGAACGTAGTTAGAGAATCGGGTCAGATCGATGGAAATGATTCTTTCTTGAAATTTATTGGTTTGCCCGTGCCTAGGAACTGTGTCCTTTTACCTGATAATCAAAGGGTATGTCACTTTGATGAGGGAAGTATATTGCAGGAGATTACAGAGGAGAATTACGGGAAAAACATTGAGCTTAAAATTATTGATTCTTTTGAAGTCCGAGAATGGTTGGACTTAGACAGTGCCGGTTACCGTTTTGTGCAGCGCTCTGATCATGTTGAGGTTATCAGAACTGACCTTATTAGATCAATTCTTCGGCCGCGTTGGTACTGGCATTGGTTCGAAGAGAAGTGCATCGGAATAGAGCATCGTTACGTAATGTCCTCAATGAAGAGAAAAGTGGAAATCAAGTGAGTTTCTTATTTGATCGTGTACGTTTATAAAGAATGAAGTGCAGACAATTAATTATTACTTTTTTACTCATTATCACAGGGTTTTCCCAATTTCTGATAGCTGACGAGCGAGCGGAATCGACTAGAGGATTTAAGAACTGGGATAAGAACGGTGATGGTTATCTAATTCCGAGTGAGGTTCCAGAGGGGCCCAGAGAAAATTTTAGAAACGTCGACAGGAATAAGGACGGAAAAGTGACCCTTGAGGAGCATCTATTGGCTACAGTTGGCCCGGAAGAACCAGAGAAGAGAAAAGTTAGGAAACCTGATTCGGGTCAATTCAAGCGCCACGTGATTCGTCAATCTTGGGACCAAGAGAAGGAAGGGTACGACCGTGAGTATTTTGTGAGTGTTCCAGAAAAAGGGAAATCAAAAATCCCTGTCCTTTTTGTTTTTCATGGTGGTGGCGGTCAGGCCAGCAATATGATTAGAGGATGGGCGAAACGTTTTAGTGACTACCTTGTGGTCTCGCCTCAAGGATATCGAAGGGGCTGGAATATTTCGGACGAAGCAACTAAGGCTCCAGACACTGATTTTTTTAAAGAGATTATAAAAGCCCTCAAAATTAATTATCCAAAAGCTGATCTATCTAGTGTCTCAATGGTTGGTTTTTCTAATGGGGCTGGTTATATCTTCCGCTTACTTATTGAGATAGATGATGAGAACTTGATAAGAAATGTTGTGCCGATGGTTTCTTCCATGGAGGAGGGGCAATACCATGATGGATCGTTTTGGCAAAGATCTGATGATCAGAACGGAAATTATGATGTTAAGAAAAAGCCTGTAACAAAAAGCTCCATACTGACAGTTCATGGTACTGAGGATAGGGTCGTTCCTTATGCTGGAGGCAAGAGGGGCAGAAATGCAATCCATGTATCAGCGCAGGACACTGCTTTTTATTGGGCTCAACAAAAAGGATTCAAAGGAAAGAAAATTGCAGATAATAAAGGCAAAGAAATTAGTGGCGGTATTTTTTCCTATGCATACAAAGGCACAAACGTTACACACCTCAAGATTCTCGGCGCTGGTCACGGGCTTGGTCCAAAGGGTGAAAAAGTGAATCCGATGATCAATGACTTTATCCGAACTGGAAAAATAAAATCCAGATATTAGCATTAATGCATTCATTGATCCGCTATGCTCTTTAGGAATTTATTTGCGTGGTTCAGCGTCGTTTCTTTTATTTCGTTATTATTTGTTGGGGGGGATTTAATGTTGGCTGTTGACCCGGCCAAGGAGGCTCAGGATTTAC
>JASLJT010000199.1:0-5838 GCA_030747955.1 Verrucomicrobiales bacterium
GTGCGGTTGAGAGTGAGACCGGAAGTGAGTCTGTAGCGTCCGGGAGTTTGGTGGCGGAGGCGACGCAGGCCGAGAGTCAATTAACTGAATCTGGAGGAGCTTCTCAGGAAGCGGCCCAGACACCAGAGCTTGCATCGGGAAAGCTTCCTCTCTATGCGATCAGTGCTCCACTATTGCCTGACTCATTGGAATCGGATCGTAAAGTATTGAATGGTGGAGGCCTAACTGACCTTATTAAAAAGCATCGCGGTAAGCCATCACTTGATACAATTAAGCAAATGGGAGGTTCGGATAGCACAGAGAAGGCAATTGTTGCTGGCATAGAATGGTTATCTAAGAATCAGGAAAAGGATGGGAGATGGGATACGAAAAAGTTCAACGCTGAAGCAAACTATGATGTTGGTGGAACTGGCTTGGCCTTACTCTGTTATTTTGGCTGGGGAGCCAGACATGATCGACCAGGAAAATATCAGAATAATGTGAAGAAGGCCCTTTCATGGCTCATTAAACAGCAGAATAAAGATGGGAATTTAGCAGTATCAGGAAAGATGTATTCTCACGCGATTGGAACCATTGCCCTTTGCGAAGGGTATGGGATAACAAAGGATTCCGAGATCAAAATTGCGGCACAGAAGGCAATTGGCTATACTATTAGTTCGCAACATCCACAGCTAGGAGGTTGGAGATATAGACCCGGTCAGGACTCCGATACATCAGTGACCGGATGGCAGTTCATGGCTTTACATAGTGCCAGAATGGCAGGAATTAATGTTCCAGAACAACCATTTGAATTGGCCCGTCGATGGTTGGATTTTGCTGGTGGAGGTAAGCATGGTGGTCTTTATGGTTATAAGGGTCCTAGCGAAATATCGAGAGCTATGGTAGCAACCGGGATGTTTTGCAGGCAACTCGATCTGGTCCCGCCTACGGATCCTCGCATGATTGAAAGTGCGCAGCTTTTAAAGAATAATCCTCTAAGACCAATTAATCCGGATTTGTATTACATTTATTATGCGACCCTTGCATTATATCAGCATCAGGGACCCATTTGGCAGGACTGGAATAATAAGCTAAAGGAAACACTCCCTAAGATTCAAAACAAGACAGGTAAGAATGCAGGTAGTTGGGACCTGAGTCGACTCATGACCAAGGGAGGGGGTCGAGTGGCCAGTACGACCTTAGCGGTTCTCAGTTTGGAGGTATATTATAGGATACTCCCAATGTATGGTTTTCGTGGAACTGATGTTCCTGAAATTAAGCTGAAAGAAGGCCAATAAAATGAAAAGAATTAGAGCGTGCTTTTTTAGTTTGACCTTCTTATTGGTTCTCTCAGGTATAGCGCAATCAAAGGTCAGGAATGTACTTTTTTTGATTTCAGATGATCTTAAGGCAAGTGTTCTTGGCTGTTACGGTAATGAGGTATGCGAAACTTCAAATATAGATAAACTAGCGAGTCGGTCCCTTGTTTTTGAAAGGGCATACTGTCAGGGCACCTCTTGTAATCCTTCCAGAACTTCTCTGATGCACAGTCGGTACTTGGGCAAGTCCGATATGAATTTGGGTAAGTTATTTAGAGATAATTCTTATTATTCTGCGCGGGTAGGAAAGATCTATCATATGCGTGTTCCTGGAGATATTATTGCGGGAACTGATGGTTTGGATATTCCTTCATCGTGGACCGAGAGATTTAATTCTAAAGGACTTGAAGCCCATACTCCTGGTGATTATGCCTGCCTTAACCTAAATATTTTCACTAAAGAACTTGAGGGAAGGCAATCGACAAAGATGCCGCATAGAATGTTTGTGACGGTCAGTTATGATGGCGACGGTTCTGACCAACCTGATCATAAGACCTCGACCAAGATAATCGATTTGCTAAGAAAGCATAAGGATGAGCCGTTCTTTTTGGCTGCTGGGTTCGTGCGGCCCCATTACCCTATGGTTCAACCTAAAAAGTATTTTGATCAATATCCTTATGCAAAAATGAAGTTACCTTTACAGGCTCCTAATGATCTCGAAGACATCCCAAAGCAAGGGCTAGCTTCGACGAGGTCCGGCACAAACAGTATAGGTAAGTATCCTGAAAACCAGAAACGGATGTGGTCCGGATACTATGCTTCGACTCAGTTCATGGATGAGCAGGTAGGCAGGATATTGGATGAACTGGATAGGCTCGGCCTGAGGGACAGTACCGCAATTGTTTTCACTAGTGATCATGGATATCATCTCGGAGAACATACTTTCTGGCAAAAGAGTAATTTACACGAAGAAGTTCTCCGTGTCCCTCTGATCATTTCTGTCCCCGGTATGAAGTCAGGGCGTACTCGATCAATAGTGGAGTTAGTTGACCTGATGCCTACCTTAGCAGAAATTTGTGACATTAATGTGCCCCCTACAGTTCAAGGGAAGAGTCTTTTACCTGTTCTCAAGGACCATTCGGTTTCTGTGAAGGAGGGAGCCCTTTCCTTTCATAGAGGAGGAATTTCATATAGGGTCAATGGGTGGTCTTATACCCGATACAAAGGAGGGTCAGAGGAGTTTTATGACATGAAGGAAGATCCTGACCAATTTCTCAATCTGGCATCTCAAGATAATGACAAATACACATCTAAATTGAAAAAAATGCGATCCAGCTTTGATAAAAGACTCAAGGATCTTGGTCTAAAAATTAAAAAATAGGACAAAAATTAGTCCTAAATTGATTATTTAAATCATTATAAGAAAGCGCTTCAAAGCTTTTGAAGAAAGTTCATAATATTTTAGGAAAGTTCATGGTATATCTGTAGTATTATTCTTATTATCCGCTGCCAATTATGAGTTTATTTTTCCGTTGGAATCTGGTTCCGTTGATCATAGCATCTAAGTTTTTGATCATATCTCAAGTTCACTCGGCCCAAGATGAACCAGTGGATTTTGCTCGAGAGATTCTGCCTATCCTTTCCAATAAGTGCTTTGCATGTCATGGTCCGGATTCGAAGAAGCCTTCGCAGCTACGACTAGATTCCTTTGCAGCGGCCACTGCTGATAGGGATGGAGTAAGAGCAATTAATACTGATAAAGTTCAGGAAAGTGAGATACTTTTTAGGATCCATGACAAAGAAGATCCAATGCCTCCTGATGATGCTGAAAAACAGTTAACCGAAGGTGAGCGCAAATTACTGAGTCAATGGATCAAGGAGGGTGGTCAGTACGCTGAGCATTGGGCCTTTGTCCTCCCTAAGAAAGAAAAGGGCAAAGAAGGTATTGATGACTTTGTTTCTGCAAGTCTAAAGAAAGAAGATGTTGATTTTGCACCAGAAGCGGAAAGGTCTGTCCTCGCTAGGAGGGTGGCTCTCGTTTTGACAGGTCTGCCTCCCGAGCCTTCTCAGTTATCCAAGTTCCTTGCTGATGATAGTCCTGAATCTTACGGGCGCTTAGTAGACTCGTTGATTTCGAACCCTCGTTACGGAGAGCATCAGGCCCGTTACTGGCTGGACGCTGTCCGGTATGGTGACACGCATGGACTTCATTTGGACAATAAGAGGGGGATTTATCCATACAGAGATTGGGTAGTTAAAGCTTTCAATGATAATTTACCTTTTGATCAGTTCATTACCTGGCAACTCGCTGGTGACTTGCTTCCTAGCCCGACCCTTGAGCAAAGAGTGGCTACTGGTTTTGTGCGCATGAATCCAACGACTGCAGAGGGTGGTGCAATACCAAAAGAATTTCAGGCTAAGAACAATTTTGATCGGACCGAAACATTGGGGACTGTGCTTCTTGGTGCGACGATGACATGTGCTCGTTGCCATACTCACAAATATGATCCCATAGAACAGGTCGAATATTATAAACTTTTCGCTTTCTTTAACAGTACATCGGAAGGCTCAATGGATGGGAACCGGTATGAATATGCTCCCGTACTTAAGGCCCCGGCTAGTGGCCAGGATTGGGAAGCTTGGGGTGTTCTTGAATCTGAGCGTGTGGCGATTCTAGAAGAGGCGAGTAAGCTTAAAGGATCTGTCAAAGGATTAGATCAGAAGGTCTGGGAAGGATCAGATAATAGTGCTCGTTTTGCAATAATTGCAGATCCGAACGGTTCATGGAAAGGACACGCCCTCCAATCACGGGCCATTGATTTAAATAAAAAGACGGGAGAAATACAAAAGAGATTTACTACGACTTTAGTGACTCAAGATTTGAAAAAACCTCGCGAAACAAAAATACTTCAGCGTGGAGAATATAATCTTCCCATAGGTGATTCGCTTGAACCTGGAGTTCCTGCTGTGATGGGATCCTTGCCTAAAGAGGCTCCAAAGAACCGGCTAGGTCTTGCTAAGTGGTTAGTTTCCAGCGATCAGCCACTCGTCTCCAGGGTCCTCATTAATCGTGTATGGCAACGCATTTTTGGTCATGGTCTGGTGCGGACTCCTGAGGACTTTGGTTTGCAGGGGGAGCAACCAACGCATCCGGCCCTACTTGATTGGTTGGCCGTAGAGTTTCAGGAAAGTGGGTGGGACTTGCAGCACATGTTGCGTTTGATGGTCAATAGTAGGACCTTTAAGCAGGATTCTAAATGGCGTAAAGAGGTTCAGGACCCAGACAATCGACTCTTTGCGAGGGGTCAGAGCTATCGGTTAGATGCTGAGGTCATTAGGGACATAGGACTTTGGGCAAGTAATTTACTTGATCCTACTATGGGAGGTGAAGGGGTTAAGCCTTATCAGCCTTCAGGCATGTGGTCAGCGCTGATGCACCCTGCAAGTAATACTAAGAAATATGTGAGAGATAAGGGTGAGCGTCTTTACCGAAGGAGCATTTATGTGTATTGGAAACGGACTAGCCCGCATCCAATGATGACTCTTTTTGATGCTCCTGTGCGAGAGTCAAGTTGTGTAATGCGCTCGCGGAGTAATACGGCCTTGCAGTCACTTGGCCTTCTCAATGAGACACAAAGGATAGAAATGTCACGCAAGCTTGCAGAGCGTTTGATTGCAAGTTCCAAAGATGATAGTCGCCGACTGGATTTTCTTTTCGGGCTCCTCGCTTCACGGAAGCCGAATGATGCTGAGAGGAAAGTGTGTGAGGCGTTGCTGAATAAAATGAGGGGCCGATACGAATCATCACAAGAAGATGCGACTGCCCTAACATCCCAAGGCGATGCTCCCCGTGATGCAAAGATTCCCCTGACTGATCTTGCTGCCTGGACGCAACTCACAACAATTGTTTTGGCCAGTGATGTGGCCATCCTAATGTACTAATTATTTAACTATATTGTTTGATGCAAACACCTGATCCACTCCGCGAATTTGATCTTAACTTAACTCGTCGACAACTCTTTGGGCGTTCGGCTCTTGGCCTAGGTACTGCGGCCATGGCTCAACTTTTCAATGATCAATCTTTCGGGTTGGATAAGACTTCATCGACATCTCATGGAGGCCTTCATCATGCGCCCAAGGCCAAACGTGTCATATATCTTTTCATGAGTGGTGGGCCGAGTCATCATGATTTATGGGATTATAAGCCTAAGATGCAGGAGATGTTTGGGCAGAATCTACCGGACCATATTAGGGACGGTCAACGCATCACTGGAATGACAGCCGGACAAAAGACACACCCTGTTTGCCCAAGTAAATACAAATTCACGAAACATGAAAATAATGCTGAAGGGTTATGGGTCAGTGAGCTTCTACCTCATACCGCAACAGTGGCCAAAGATCTTTGTGTTGTACACAGTACATATACCGAGGCCATTAACCATGACCCTGCCATAACCTATATTCAGACAGGGAGTCAGGTGCCTGGGCGACCAAGCCTTGGTTCATGGTTAAGCTATGGTCTAGGGACCATGAATGAGAA
>JASLJT010000200.1:0-5808 GCA_030747955.1 Verrucomicrobiales bacterium
AGGTTCAATATCTCTGGCATCAGAGAACGAAGATCCTAGCAGGCTATTCCTTACCATTGTGGATGAAGGCGAAGAACTTAATGATGGAAGTGCGGCACCTGCTAAGCGGGTCATGCTCGGTATCACTGATAGTACTTTCAATAACTTCACCGAGGACGGTAAGACTCTCATTGGCCAGTCCATTGATTGGGCACTTGGCATAGCAGGCGGTATCGCTCCTCTAGAATTCACTGAAATAATATATGATGCCGCAGAGGACACTTTCCGCTTCAAATGGAATTCTCGAGGCGGAAAAACCTATTCTCTATTTTACTCCGAAGATATGACACAATTCGATGCTGACCTTGATGATTCAATCGAGTCTGGTGGAGATTTTACGGTTTATCCGGCCGAAGGTGAACCTGGGCTGGAAAACCCTTTGGAAGGAATAGATAAGATATTCTTCAAAGTAATGGAAAACGAAGATTAAAGAATCTGAAGAAAAGAAACCCTAAACCGCTACTACCCTAAGTGGCTTGAGTTACTCAAATTGAATGCACTTTTCCCGTCTCATTCTGCTGGGAATATTTTTGATTCCCAGCAGTTTCACAATCAGTGCTGAAAAAACAAAAGAAGAAAAATATCGAGAAAGCGCGTCCAGAAAAGAAGGCAATCTGAAAATTGGACGTGAGGTCTTTCAAGGTGACAAGGCCTTATGTTCTCAGTGTCATACTGTCGATGGTAGCTCGAAGAGTGTAGGCCCTGATCTCTTCGCAGCGGGTGATAAATTTTCACGTGCTGATCTTATTAAATCCGTCATTGAACCTTCTGCCTCAATCATGACAGGTTATGATACTACTGTCATTGAAACAAAAGATCAGAAAGCATTCACTGGGATTCTGAAATCAACGACCAAAAAAGAAATTACCCTTTCCAACCTCGGGAACAAAATTACCACTATCCTCAAATCCAACATTAAAAAGCAGTATACAAATCCTGTTTCCTTAATGCCTTCCGGGCTTCACGCTAAACTTGAATTACAGGAATTCACAGACCTGATCGCTTATTTAGAAAGCCTAAAGCAACCCCAGTCAGAGGGGCTAAATAAGAACGGCACACCTGAAAATATAGAAGCACTTTCCAAACAAATTAAAATTCTGCCTTTCTTTGGAAAAAATATTAATCTTGAGAAACCGGTATGGTTCGGACAGCACCCCACAATTGACGATACCTTTGTCATCGTCGAAAAGAGTAGAGCCTCTGTTTCTCTCTTGAAAAAGGATAAAGACGGTAACGAAAAGAAAATTTCCTTCGTTGCCATACCAAATGAGGTTTATGTGACAAATGATGAGGGTCTCCTTGGTTTCGCATTTCACCCTAAATTTTCTGAAAATCGGAAATATTATTTAATGTATGAGACAAAGGCAGAAAACTATAGAGGCATGGCAATCGGTGAAAGGATTGCCTCTAAAGACTTTCTAAAGGACTCTGGAAAGCCCACCAGAAAAATACTCGAATTTGAAGTAGCCACTCAGTTCCACCATGGTGGTGGCATAGAATTTGGTCCGGACGGTTATTTATATATTGGGATGGGTGATGGGGGTCCGCAAGAAGATCCGCTAGGCCATGCTCAGGACCTGGAATCATTTTCAGGAAAGATACTAAGGATCGATGTGAACAATAACGAAGTGGGAAAATCCTATTCAATTCCGAAAAATAATCCCTTTAATAATCACCCAAACAAAAAATTCCTTCGTGAGATATATGCATACGGACTTCGTCAACCATGGAGGTTCAGTTTTGACTCAGCTAATGGAGATTTGTGGGTAGGTGATGTAGGACAGAACCGTTTCGAGGAAATCACGATTGTTCGTTCAGGAGAAAATCACGGGTGGAACGTTTATGAAGGTTTTGAACTGTTCTCAACTCAATACAGGAAAGAGAATAGTAATTTTATTGCCCCAATAGTCTCCTTCCGTCGATCGCATGGAGTTTCCATTACTGGGGGATATGTGATCCGATCAATGACCAATGAAAAGAGTTCCTTCGAAGGCGTTTATATCTGTGCAGATTATCAATCAAAAAAGATATGGGGGTTAACTCAAAGTAACCGGAAACTAGAAACTATACGACAAATAGGTCAATGCCCCGATCGTATCGTTGCCTTTGGCAGGGACCGGAGTCACAACCTATACGCAATAGGTTACGACAAAGGAAACATCTACAAATTAGATTTCAGCGAAGCAAAATTTAAATAAAAAAAACTCATCTTTTTACCTGCCATGATCCGTCATGGGCTATGGAAACTCGCAAATTACCTATCTTTGCTGAAACGTTCCCTTCATTATCAACGAGAGTCTTAATCTGACTGGCCAATTCTGATGTGTCTTCACCCTCATCGTAAGGGCGAAAAACACTAAGCCAAACCAAGGGTTCACCCGGGCTGAGAGTTGCCTTGGAAAAAGTATTCATCACATTGGCACCTCCAATGTCTTGAGATGTTCGAGTCCTGACCTGTCCAACTTCTTGCCCCTTCTGTGGATGAAGATACAAAATAACTCTCTTTTTCTTTTTCTGCCACCAGGCATGGTCCCGTGCAGGAGCATCAAACCAATGAGACCCATCCTTTGAATTCTTATCCGTTACAGCAATGGACCAGCATGGCGATGCAACGTATCCATCCACGTCCGAGCAAGGCACATAATAATCACGAACGATCAAATATCCCTCCGCAGTAAGAACCGTCTGCCGCGACCATTTGCTATTGGCTCCATAATAATTGCGCATAGTGAATTGACCGAAAGAGTCCTCACCCTCATTCTCGGCCCGAAGATCCTCGCGTACGAGAATAGCCCCTCGGTGCCATAAGGGAGTAAAATAGCGAGGATTCGTTCTCACGTTGGGGGTAATGCCTCCACCTGATTTTCCTTTGAAATCATATGACATTCTAGTGAATTCGTTCTGCCCATCAAAATTTCCGTTAAGGTCATTGAGAACAAAAGCAATGCCGTTCCCCTCCCCAACATCTCCAACCTCAATACATTTTCCGGGCCTTCTCCCATCTTCCACTATCTTGCAGGCGATGTCCCGCATCTTTCCAGTGAGTTGAACACGGTCCTGACCCTGAACTAACTCAATGACTAGATCATCAGAAATAGAATCGAAGGACTCTATTATTTTTTCACCCTTCGGCCCAGCAATCCTCAAATTTTGAATTTTGGTACCTGATGGGAACGGGCCAATGCGCAATGAATTAAGATTGTAGTCGTTATTCAACTGCCAATAGCCATCCATGTTTCCATGAGAGTATCCGAGTCTAGGCTCATCGGTCCGACGAAACAATCCTACTTTTTTATCAAACTTCCAATTTTTGGAATCAGGTCCTTCTCTCGAATTTAGGGTCAGTTTTATGGACATCGAAGCCATCTTCCAGGCCTCCCCAGTCGGTTCATCCATACCTAATCCCTCTTTTATAGGGAACTTCATATCAGGCGGTAATACGGAGAGCATATCATAAGCAGTTTCACCGATACCTGCCCGACCACTCGTGTACTTACCTGACGTATGAAGAAACTTTGCACCATCCACACAATATTCATAAAGCTTACCGTCAGAATCATCACAGTAGTGCATGTAATTATTATTCCTGTCATAGATAAAAAAGGACACGAAGGGGTCTCCACTCTCCCTACTAGGGCACAAATACAAACGTTCAGGGATCTTATGTTTTAGAGGGCTGTAATAACTTATACCTGCCCCCCCTTGAGGGACCTTCGGTTCGATTCCTCTCTCAATGAACCAAAAGTATCTTTTCTTATATGCCTCAAGGTACTCTTTCGGAACCTTGCGACCTTGCGGAGGTCGACCACCAAGACAAACCTGCTCTGATGCCCAGAGAAACTCGGGATCTTTGAATTCTTTTGCCATACGGTACCAGACGTGCCCATCATTGACCTGTTCGGCGCCACCATAATATTCAGCATTCCAGGGATCAGCATAAATTTGTGCGCGTTTTCCCTGAATAATATTCGCACTAGAATTCGGGTTACCCCTTACCCCACCACCATGCACATAATAGAGATACCTTCGGAAATGAGAATATAGAAATTTTCTATCCGTCTGAAATTTGTTCATGCCGTAGGCCATGTCAATGAGGCCTTGAAGGTAAAGCGGGCCATAAGGATAATAATTGGTCTCGGTCATGTCTCCATACTCGATTAATTCTCTCCATAAAGCATCAAGCCACGGCTTATGACGGACAGAGTTTGAATGCTGAGGAAACATTCCAACAGCGAGAGCGGGTCCACCATTGATTCCATAAGGCCGATTATTGACTCCCCTTTCCAGCGCAGCATAGTCTTTGAAATCAGCTCGAAGACTGTGCATGACCAGCGCTCTGAAATTTTTTTTCTCATCTTCAGTGAGCATGTTTTGCTTCCTCAGTTCCTCGAAGATCCTCATCCTTCCACCACTTCCCCATGATTTATGATTATAAAATAGGGTAAATGTTATCTCCTCCCCCCTATCCTTTGCTTCCTGATAACGATCAAGAATACTTAAGAGATAAGCACGAAGAATCTTTAATTCATTAGGGTCTTTCCTTCCGCTGTCGATGTACCTCTCTAGTAGACGGTCCCATTGCCAACCTCCACGATGCATCTGAGGCCTACTCTCACGGACCTCAGCAACCTGAGCTGCAATCTCTTTCTCAGAGTACTTGGAGTATGAAGAGCGAGGATGATTTTCTTCAGGGCCAAGAGATTGTGCCTCTGACAAAAAAATTGTCCAAAAAGAAAAAATTAACAGAGGACATACATTAATGATCACTTTTATCATTATGGACATTTTATAGTGAGATGCTCACTGTCTGACCAGTTAAGAATTATCAGGTTCAAAATTTAATGATGTGTACTTATGATAGTCATTGCTATTTTCAGGAATTAAGACATAAAATTCTAATTACAATACAATGTCTAACGTCTTAACTGTTCTTCTTTTAACCCTGCTATCACTGACGCTATCTAGTGCAAAAAATGAAGCCGGAATTATTGATCTTTTCAACGGGAAGGACCTAGATGGCTGGGAAGGAATCGGTGGAGACGCATCAAAGAACTGGGAAGTGAAAGATGGAACGCTTTCGTGCACTGGCGGGAAAGGAGCTCAGTGGATTGCAACTAAACAGGAATTCTCCGACTTTGATCTTAGTATGGATTTTAAACTTCCAGAGAACGGGAACAGCGGAATTTTTATCAGAGCGCCAAAAGAAGGAACCCCATACGTTGATGGGATAGAGATTCAATTGCTAGATGATGCGGGTGAAAAATGGAAAAATCTCAAACCAAACCAATTCACAGGTGCAATATATGCGGCACTCGAACCGAGTCACCGCGTTACAAAGGCAGCTGGTGAGTGGCAAAGCATTCAAATAAAATGCGCCGGTCCAAAGTGTATGGTCTGGGTTAATGGTCAACAGATCATAGACACTAAGCTAGATGATCTTGCCAAAGTTCATGGAAAAAAAATTCCCGGCCTTCATCGGACAATCGGAAGGATCGGAATGCAAAATCATGGAGACAGCGTTTACTTTAGAAATATCAAGCTGACCGTCATAGAAAAGGTAAAAACAAAGCCTCTCCTCTTCGCTTTCCATAATGGAGTCCATTTTAATACAGCAAAAGAAAAGGCCACCACACTAAAAGAATTAGGTTACGACGGTATAGGTTCCGCATATTTAAAAACTAAAGAACCTATCAAAGAACGGTTAGCGACTTACAAAAAGAACGGCCTGAAAGTTTTTAGTTTTTATGTTGGTGGTAAGTTAAAAAGAAA
>JASLJT010000201.1:0-7457 GCA_030747955.1 Verrucomicrobiales bacterium
ACTTGAAAAGAAGACTTCTTATTAAATTCTAGAATTTTTTTACTGTACTGATTATGATCTTCAGGCTTCTCCTTTCGTAGCTGGCTAAGATTTCTCAAGAAAAGCTCTCTATCGAACCGGTCCGCCACTTCATAGGATAACTCATCATGACCTATCGTCATACTATTAGCTATCATTTCCTTAAAGGAGAGAACGCTAAAATCTCCTTCGATACCGTTTAATTTTTGATTGCTCGCAGTCTCTTGATAATCCGCGCTGTCTATTTCCTTCAAGTCATCCGGTCCTGAATTTTCGTCATTATCCTTAATATTCTTTAGCAAAAAACGGTAGGTCAATGGTTCGATTTGAATATGGCGAATTAAAAGATCCGCAGCCTCATGACTCGCAAGATATTTTAATCCGAAAGCTAGTAAACCGTCTATGATTCGGCCCTCAAATCCTAACGGCCGCCGATGGATCAAAAACTTTATCGGAAAGATCACTACCCTGAGGATAAAATATACAATTAACAGAATCGGCCTAAGAAAAAGATAATCTATCCGTTTTTTCTCTTCCTTGAAGAGATCATTCATCGCCTTTGGAATGTATGGATACTTATTCATCTTTATTCATTATTCTCTAACAAAACACAATAATGAGCCATTCTATAAAATAATAACCACAATTATGAAATAGCGATTATCGATAATTTCAATGTGAATATCAACCTGATCGATACTAAACACCCTCTCCTTATAATGAAATAATGCTAAGCACTAAATTATAGCCTCATCGAGTTGATTCTGAGCCTATCTCCTTTCAAGAATGACCGGCAGCCCACCCTTAGGCTCCATTGTCAAATTCGTGGCAACTTTGTGTTTGTAATGAGGATCTACTCGGAACTTATATCTTTGCAACATGGAGCACAGAATAATCGTCATCTCCATCATTGCAAAATGACGGCCAATGCATACCCTTGGTCCACTACTAAATGGCTGGTAGGCAAATGAGTCCACTCTACTATTTTCTCTAGAAGATCCTTCATCGAATCGGTCAGGATTAAACGTTTCCGGATCATCCCAATAATCTGTATTGCGATGTAACGCATATCGACTAATCGCAATCATTGAACCTTTTTTGATGCGAACTCCCCCTAACTCCACATCATGCATTGCGTTTCGATTTTCAAACCAAAATGGTGGGTGTAACCTCATCGATTCCTGAATCACCATCTTCATATACTTTAATTCCCCAATCTTGGAAAAATCCATCTGTTCCCCAGACGTCACATTCATGATCTCATTTAATAATTTCTCTTCGACTTCAGCATTCAGACTCAACTCGTAAAGAGTCCAGACCAGAGCCGTAGCGGAAGTTTCCTGTCCACCCACAATTACACCAAGGACCTCTTCTGCTATCTCATCCTCTTCCATGCGCTGACCAGTCTCTTCGTCCCTCATACTTAAAAATACGGACAAGAGGTCCTCTCCCTGATCATTGCCTTTCCGAGCCTCAATGGTCTTTGAAATGAAAGATCTATATTCTTTTAATGCGCGCCTTAATTTAAAATTAAGTGGGCTAGGAAACCATTTCTTGTTGATAATTGGGAACGGAATTCCTGCGCTATATTTATTTATAACATGAGTCCACCTAATAATATCTTTAGCCGCACGAGTAAATCCGTCGCTTAACAACGATTTTCCGGCAATCTCAAGCGTTAACATGTTCATTTCCTCCGTAAGATTAAATGTAGTCTTGGACTCACAAAACTTACCCCACCGATCAATAGTTCTATTGCTAGAGCTTAGCATGATTTGAGAAAACCCCTCAATCAATTTCGGCCTAAATGAAGGTTGAATTAATTTCCTTTGGCGCCGCCAATGAGATCCTTCAGCTACGACTAATCCGTTCCCGAAAGCATTTCTAAATCGATTATAAATGACTGTGTTTTTGTCAAAATTACGGTGCGTTTCGTTTAGTACTTTTTTGATTAGAGATGCATTATTTATAAGGTAAAAATTAATCACTCCTCTGTAGTAGATGAAATCACCAAATTTCTTTATCAAGGAATTTATGAATCTCGATGGATCTCTTATAACTTCCCACTGCCTATAAAAGAATGGTGCAGTACAAAGTTTTGGAGTGTCCTCTGAGCCCGTTGTCATTTAATAAAAAAGCCTCTCTCAATGATTGTTTTACTGTGACATTCAAACTAGTTCGGAAAATGATCTGATATTTTTTTTCTTAAAAAATCAACACTTCGTCGAAGTTGGTCAACCCCGTCAACTCCATCTTCTATGCTTATCCATCCATCAAAATGAACTCTACTCAACTCTCTAAAAATAGAATCATAGTCATTAAGACCTTCTCCGATCTGGCCATGACGAAGCCTCTTCGCGTACCCACTCGATCCGCATTCCTCTTCCCTTAAATCCTCTAAGCTTCCTTCAATTAAATAGCGATCACTTGCATGCATCGTCTTGACTCTTGCACTGACTCGATGCAAGAGCTCAATCGGGTCTTCACCAGCAAGATAAGTGTTACTGGGATCATAATTGACCCCGAATCGAGGATGCTCAATCTTTTCAACAAGCTCGCAAAAGACCTCCATGTGTTGAGCGAATTCGGGGAATTCCCAAAAATCATCTTTGTAATGATTTTCAATTACCAAAGAGACCCCACATTGCTCAGCATAATTTAAGCAAGATTCAATGCACTCAGCTGCATACTTGAGACCTTCACCCATAGAAACATCAGGCCGCCTCTGACCTGACAATACCCTGCAAAAACTTGCCCCCAATTCGGCTGCCATATCAATCCATCGCTTTTCCTTGTCTATTTGCTTCTCGCGAAAAGAGGAATCAGGGTGAGTAAAGTCTGGAGAACAACATAGCATAGGAATTTCTAATCCCTTTTCATTGGCAATCGATTTGAATCTTGCCCAATTAGTTCTTTCCTCATTTTCTATAAATCCCGCGTACCATTCGACCCCTTCAACATCCAAACTTTCTGCAATGTTCAACCATTCATGAACGGACATCGAGCCATCCACGCACAAAGCATTCATGTAAGCCTTTGGAAAAACTGCTAATTTTGGCATACTTTATTTAATCTATTCGCATAAATACTGAAATTAACATTTCGGAGCGTTCCTCCCAATGAATGGAAACTGAGACAACTCAATGACCTGGCCGCTGATCGGACCAAACTCATCACTCAAAAAATGTACCGCAGTCGCTGCAATCTCGTCCGTCGTTATCATTCTCCCACTCGGCACCTCGTCTTTCCCCAAACGTTCGAACCAGTCATCTTTCATCCCTTCATCTATCTTGCGTTGTTTTTCAGCATCACTTAGAACCCATCCAGGATTAATTTGATTCACTTTGACTCCATGGTCTCGATGCAAAGTGTCACCCAAATTACGAGTCATTGTCATTAGAGCTCCCTTTGAAGCACTGTATGCAAGCAAGTTAGGCTCGCCTGAGTACGCATTCACCGAACCGATATTAACCACATAGCCTCTGGACTCAGCCAAGTATTCTAAAGCTGCCCGAATCAATAGTAACGGGGCCCTAGCATTAACATTCATTACTGTGTCCCAAAAAGCCGCGTCTGTTTCTTCAATAAGATTTCTCAAAACAGCTCCCGCATTATTTACCATTCCATGCAATTGACCAAATTCCTCTATTGCAGTCCTTACCACGTCTTCACAATGATCAGGCAAGGCAAGATCTCCCACGCAATGAGGCATCCCGAGGGATTGCGCAACTTCTTTAGTTTCGTCCGGTTCCAAGCCGTGAATTAAAACTCTCCCCCCCTCCTTAACTATTCTGCGAGCAATCGATTCCCCTATTCCCATGGAACTTCCTGTTACAATGTATGATTGATTTTTTAGTTTCATTATTTCTTTCTTGGCTCCGACCTCATTCTCATAAAAATGAAAATATTAATCTGGAATAAGCACTGATTTAACTGCCTTCCCTGACTGCATTGCCTCAAAGGCTGAGTCCCACTCATTCAAAGCCCACTTACCCCCAATGATCGGACTAATATCCAGTTCCCCACTATGCATTAATTGTAAAACCCGCTCCCAAATCGGCCAATTATGGCTAAAGCTACCCTGCAAAGTAACATTCTTTTGAACTAAGGGATCTAGAGAAAAGTTTAAAGGCTCTGGCCCCCACCCCACTTTAGTAATGATTCCCATGGGTCTGACCAAATCAATAGCTGTCCTCAAAGATGCGCTTACACCTGCGGCATCAATGATAACATCTGCGCCTAATCCATCAACGGAAAGCGCCCATTCAGTAGCATCCCCAACCATTGTCTCTAATCCAAATCCAGAACGCGCCACTTCCAATCTATCAGAATCCGAATCTAAACCAATTAACACCACATCAGCTCCACTCATCTTTGCAAAGACAGCGCACAATATCCCAATTGGCCCGGGCCCGATAACAATGACCCTGTCTCCAGAATTAATTCTTGAGTTGTTAAACACCGCATTATAAGCAACGCAACAAGGTTCCGTCAGAGCCGCACACTCTATTTCAATATCTTTAGGGATTCTATGCAAACATCGCGCTGGAGCCTTTACATAGTTAGTCATTGCTCCATCGACTCCATATCCAAAGCCCTTCCTGTCCTTATCCAGATTATATAAGCCCCTACGAGACATGGGGCTTTCAGGATTAATTACTGCTGCAGTTTCACTTACGACACGGTCACCGATGCTCCATCCTTCGACATTTTTTCCTATCTCAGTAATCTTACCGCCAAATTCATGCCCCAGAACGACCGGGTAATTAACTGGCCAACTATGAGTAGAATGCAACTGATGAATGTCACTTCCACAAACTCCAACGGCTTCAACCTTTATAATAACATCATCAAAATCCGGTTCAGGACAATCAATTTTACGAATTTCAACAGAGCCTGGATCAGGCGCAAAATTAACTACTGCATTCTGAGACATATAATAAAAACAGATACCTTGAAATTAACTTAAGTAGCATTTGCGATTAATTTAAACCACAAAACTTATCATGAAAATTTCACACCTAAGCCTTATTGTTAATTAATACTAATAATGATATCAAACTCCAATGCTTTTCACTATCAAATCTCGTGTTACTGTTAGCTCCATTTTTGTTTTTTAAAATGACATCAAAAATATCAGTCTTAGGTCTATTTTTTGCATTCATCCTCACCGGATGTCATCGCCCATACAGTGAACCTGCATTTATAGCACCCAAGGAAAAAGAAAAGCCTAACCAATGGCTCGTTTCACAGATCAAAGGACAGATCAGAGACCTAGAAAAAAAAACCGGCAAAAGATTCAAAGGTGATGCGATCAAAGTACATGATCCAGTATCAGCAAAATATGAAGACTGGAGAGGCATGCCAGTCGCCAAGATCCGCAATAAATTTCAAGGAGGCCTCACTTCTTGGAAAGGATCAGACAATGTGGCTGCTGTATACTTTGCCCATGCAGATGGGAGCATCCCAGAATGGCTCATTCGACACGAATCGCTTCATGTAATCCTTCTCAGCAATGGCATACTTGGACATCCGAAAAAATACACTAAACATTTCAAAAAGTCATACTGGTGGACTCAGGAAACAGCAGAGCCTCCCAATAGTTTAACTAATATAAAACCAAATGGATTAACGTATGCCTCTTGCCCAATTTGTACAATGAGCCTCGAATTAATTCGGCAATCCCAGATAAAATGAGTACTCCCAGTAATTACATTGTTGCGACTGCTGGGCACATAGACCATGGCAAAAGCACTCTAATTGAAGCTTTGAGCGGAACCAATCCAGACAGATTGCCCGAAGAACAATCGAGAGGAATGACGATTGATCTTGGATTCGCTCATCTCTTATTAAATGACTCTAAGGACCCTGAAAAAAAATACAGTCTCGGGCTCATTGATGTTCCAGGTCATGCTGACTTCGTCAAAAACATGGTCGCTGGTGCAGGCTCTGTGGACGTAGCAATGTTTGTCGTAGCTGCTGATGATGGGTGGATGCCCCAGTCAGAAGAGCACCTTCATGTTCTAACATACTTAAATGTTCGCAACGCTGTAGTCGCTCTAACTAAATCCGATTCCGTTGATGATATTGAATTTTCATCTGAAATGGTTTCAGAGTCTCTAAAGGGTAGTGTCTTCGAAAATGCTCCGATTATTCCTGTTTGCGCACTCATCGGGGATGGCATTGAAGAATTACGAGAGGCTCTACTTCAAGAAATTAAAAAGGTCACCCCTCCTCCTGACATTCAAAAGCCAAGACTATCTGTGGATCGGGTATTTTCGCCTAAAGGCGTAGGAACAGTCATAACTGGGACCATGACTGGAGGCAAATTCACAAAAGGACAAAAGGCCATCATTCAGCCGCACTCATCTGAAACGACAATCCGCGCAATTCAAAATCATCAACACGAAGTTTCGGAAGCTTTGCCCGGCATGAGAACTGCACTCAATATCCCTGACGTTGAAATCAGAAAAGGCAAATCTAGGAGCGGCGTCAAACGTGGCGACACTGTCACAATTGAGGGTATAGGATCACCTTCTCGTCGCATCCATGCCTTAATTGAAAGAACTAAAAGAGAGTCTAAAGCTGGGCCGATAAATCATGCTCAGCGCATTAGATTTCACCACTGCAGCTCTAATATTTCAGGAAAATTATTGTTTTTTGATAATATAGAACTCGAGCCGGGCCAACAAGCGCTCGCTGAGATCCGATTAGACAAACCAGCTTACACTCACGCAGGAGATCGGTTCGTCTTAAGAGACTGGTCAAAACGATTCACTATTGCCGGAGGAACTATCCTAGATCCAACTCCTCCTCGCCGAAGTTATAGATCCCAAGGACAAAAAGAATTTCTTAAAACTCGATCCTCATCAACTAACTGCGTAAAATCATTTCTTCAATCTCTTATAACTCGCGATCAATACCTCCCCTCTTCTGAAATATTAACACAGTCATGCTTCTCAAGTGCCCACATTAATCAAGCACTAGAACAAATAGATGCGATAAGCTCAGGGCCTTGGATATTTGACAAAAAATGGTGGCTTAATTTGGTAGGGGTCGCCTCTAAAAGAATTGATACAATTCACAACAAACACCCAGAACTTCCCGGCATTGATATTAATATGCTCAGAAGTTTCATGAAAAAGCACCTCCCTGACCCTAAGCTCTTTGAAATATTAGTAGAGGATCTAGAAACTGATGAATACATCAGGAGTGGAACTATAATTCGAAGAAAGGATCATAGCCCCCGGCTCCCCGACAAGTTACAATTAGCTGGTAAACGGATACGTGATGCCCTTAATTCAAGTCCTCTAGAACCACCTAACCCCAAAGAATTAGTAAAAAACGATGACGATTCATCTGCTCTGCAATTCCTCTTGGAAACTGGAGAAGCTATTCAATTAGACGATAAAGCAATACTCCTATCCTCTCATTTTGAA
>JASLJT010000202.1:0-3928 GCA_030747955.1 Verrucomicrobiales bacterium
AAACAACATGTTAATGTGCTTACACTCCCGGAAATTCCTGTTGGAAATAACTTCACCATTATATCAAAGATAACATTCGTATAATCGACTCTACTCTGATGGGTCCAATCAGGCCGATAAACCTGCTCCTTAACACGAGCACCATGGAACTGCCCATACGGGAATCCATTTATGGTAAAAACATAACAATTGTTCTTCTCGAGCCAAACCTTGAAATCTTTAAGATTATCAGTCCTCGAATCATTAAGCTCAAGGGCCGCCGAATGGCCCAATCGTAAGCCGATAGCATAGGGCAGGTCAGGACAAACTTCAGCCCTTACCCTCAAAGTGTAATCCTCTAATGTCTTAAAGGTCTCATCCCATCCCTCGCCCCGATGAATATTGGTACAATAGGCAAGATGAATACCTTCATTTAGTTCCATTGGATTTAATAGTTTTAAATGAAGATCAGCACCATTGCACCTTAAGACAACTTAAACTTAGGATTTTGGCCCATGAATTGAGCAGGATTTAGATAGACGACTTTATCAATAAATGAATCATCATAACCTCTCCTCTTCATCTCAAGAGCAGCTTTAGGAACTGACAGAGGATCACTGACACCCCAATCACAAGCGCTGTTCATCCAGACCCTCTCGTGCCCATACAATTCAAGCATGTCCACTGCCCGGTTCGGGGTAACTTTAGATTCGGGATAAAGCGTCATTCCTGCCCAGAACCCCTTATCGATAACCAACGGCGCAGTGTGCTCCTCGACATGATCAATTATGACCTTCGACGGATCGACACTAGAATGATTGGACAATGCATCAACGATAAGCTTAGTACCCTTCAACTTATCCTCGAGGTGTGGAGTGTGGACGAGAATCATCTGATCATGATCAACGGCAAGTTGAATGTGTTCTTCAAGAATCTGCAGCTCATTACGAGTATTTTTATTTAGACCAATTTCACCGATACCAAGAACATTATCACAATCAATGAAATCAGGGATAATTGATATGACTTCACGAGCAAGCCCAACATCCTCAGACTCTTTTGGATTAATGCAAAGCCAGCAATAATGGTCTATACAAAACTTTGCAGCACGTTTCGGTTCGTACTCAGTTATCTGACGAAAATAATCATAAAAACCCTGCGACGAGGCCCTATCAAATCCGGCCCAGAAAGCAGGCTCATTGACTGCCTTACAGCCGGCGCAGGCAAGTGCCATATAGTCGTCCGTAGTTCTACTCACCATGTGAGCATGTGGTTCAATGTATCGCATCACTTAATAATTATTTATTGTTCTGGAGATGGCGCACCAAATGCCCCTTGTATCTTTGATTCACTTACAGGTTCAGCCGATTGATCACTCAATAGATTAAGGACTCGAGCAGCCCTGCCTGGCTCAGCACTGAGAAGCTCCGGCAAAGCCTCCTTAAGAGCCGCCACCCTATAATCATCTGACTGCTCATGCCTATCAATACGATCAAGGAAAGCAGCAATATCAATGAGTTTGATTCGGGCATCCATGAAACCCAAATCGACGAGGTTAGTTTTTTTCTCTGACACGATACAATTATTTTATAATTAATTTACCTGCAAGACTACCCTATTTTGAGTTCTTTTTTAAAGTCATTAGATACTCAACTAAATCGACAAGATCATCTTTGGTCATAGCAGAGACTAAACCGGATGGCATTAATGATACTCCGAGAGGAACCCTCGATTCGACTCGACTCTTGTCAGTTGAAACTACAGCACCTCCGGGAACCTTCATTGCCAACTCCTTATCACCATCGCTCACAACATAACCAATGAGAGCAGCTCCATCATTGGTCTTAACCGTGAATCCCTCATAACCAAAACTGATAGCCTGACTAGGAGAAATAATAGAAACATACATAGCTTCTCTAGCAAGTTTGTCCCCAATCTCAGAAAGTGCCGGACCAAAATCGATTCCCTTCTTCCCCACCTTATGACAAGTGAAACATGCCCTAAGATAAACTAGTTCACCTTTTTTAGAGTCACCGCGAAGAGCAACAAGCTCTTTGACCGTAGGAAGAGACCCTCCTCCTAACAATTCCGGCAAAGGAACTATCTCGGCTGCACGAGAACGGACACTAGGGTCAACTGATCCTGACAGAAGGACCGAAACATCTTGCACGAGTTGTGAAGGGATTTTTTTTGCTTCACACAAGTCGAGAAGCTTTTCTTGCCCTGCAGGACTATTCGCCATGGCCCTGATAACGGCCCTAATTTCTTTGGGATTATCACCTGACAATAAGCCATTAAGGGCAGACACCGCATCAGGATCGTTAATAGAACCGATAGAACTAATGAAGTATTCCCTCCCCTCAGTGATGCCCTTTAGGGAATCCGATATTGCCCCCTTACCACCAATTTTGAACAAGAGATTAGCGGCACGAGGATTAGATTCCTTTTCCGAGCTGAGTCTCTGCAGAACACTTAGTTGATCTTCAATTAAAAACTTTTCTACGAGTGTATAATATTCTTCTGTCCCGACATTCTTTTGAAGGTACCTAGCAACTGAAGCCTTAACTTTACTCGAACTCTTTTCGTAATCAAAAGAGTCGAGCTTTAATATTGTTTGAACAATCAGCGCATCCTTAGCCTCGTCAGCCCTAACAATATTAAAGCCAAAGAGTACAATTAAAAAAATACCGTAAATCTTGAAAGAAAACCTAAACACTTAATCAAGCAGTATGCTCTGCAAGGCAGCATCTTTTTCTGGACCCGAGTGAAAATCGAAGGCCCTCATGTACCTAGCTTTTTCTTCTTCTTTCGTCGAAGAGTCTTTAACTATTTTCGCAAGCAACGCAGGCGTATATTTGCTCCGAGATCTCCAAACAATATCGCGACCGCCTGGACTTGACCATTTTCCTCCGGCCTTGATCCACGCATCAAAACACTCGTTCCACTTACGCTCAGCCGCAATTCCTAAGGCTTCGAGATACCATCGGTCCGAACCGTCATGCTGAATTGCCAACTGAGCCCAGATACCAGCTGCGCTCTTTACGTCCATTTCACGCAATGCAATTGCACACTCCCGTCTCACTTGTGGATTCTTATCTTTGGCAAGCCCAGACACTACCCCAACAACATCAAGTTCTAGTTGTCTGGACAGCCTAATTGCAACGATCCTCAGGTCCGAATCATTATCTTTCTTCAACTTATCAATGACCATTTTACCGGCACCGTCCATTTTCCCTAAGCACCAAGCTGCCCTCGCTCTATAAATTTTATCACCTGAGCCCATCATCTTCAGTAACGCGGCTTCGGTCTTTCCTCTTCCCATTGAGTGAAGTGATGTCCAAGCCAAATATCGCATTTCAAAGTTTGGACTCTTTAGCGCTTCAATTGCTCCGGACAATGTTTTAAGATTGAGTTTGGGAATCTTATACCCGTCATGTCCTTCCGGGATAAGCCTAAAAATCCTTCCCCTATCAAGGTCTCTCATTCCATGACCTCCGACGCCAGGGTCGTACCAATCAGCAACGATCAATGACCCGTCCGGAGCCACTGCAACATCACTTGGTCTGTACCACCTGTCTCCTCCACCACTCAACAGTGGAAGCATTTCTGCTGAGTACCCAGCACCACTATTCTTTCGTGGATATGCGCGACAGACATTTGGACCCGCGTCACAGTGGATGACCTGATGAAGCAAAGAAGGGAACATCTTTCCTTCATAAACAATGATTCCTGTAGGCGAACCTGCTCCTGTTTGTATGAGGTTTGGAACGACGCCAGGGTCATTGAGGTGCCAATGCCTCAATGGTATCTCCTTCTCAATGTTGGAGCGTTTGTCTCTCCAACCCTTACCGGTGAACTCATCACGGTAACCGTAATTGCCGAACTCCATTACATAATTAATACGGACTCCACGGTTACCGTCATCGTCATTATCTGACTGCCAGACTGA
>JASLJT010000203.1:0-6461 GCA_030747955.1 Verrucomicrobiales bacterium
TCTTTTGAATGGGGTCGTCTGCCGTAAACATATTCATAGGTTCTAGTGACTTTTGCTTTTGTGTCCCCGTCTGGATAATCATTATCTACCCTAAGAGATAAAGCCTTTGCCCGATCAATAGTGAACTTTGAGTTCATTAGAAACAAAGCCTGCTGCGGAACGTTCGTCCGATATCTCCTAGGCGCATGCAGTTCGGGATTAGCAAAATCAAAGACTCTCAAAACTGAAGGAAGAAATTGTCTATCGATCTTTCCATAAACACTCCGCCGCGTCGAAGCCCCTCCACCAAACAATTCTTTGGGAGGCCCTCCGGCCTGGAAATCAAGTTCGCCTGAAATAGACAACATAGTATCTCTCATGGATTCAAAACTTAAGCGCCTTCGAGGATAAACAGACAGGAGACGATTCTCTGGGTCCTTTGTAGGGAATGCCGAAGAAAGAATTCTGCTCACTGAAGAAGTCGCAATGAGTCGCTGAATATGTTTAATTGACCAGTCTGAATCAATTAATTCAGATGCTAGAAAATCAAGAAGTTCAGGATGACTCGGGAGACGACTTCTCAAACCAAAATCACTCTCAGTTTTGACCAACCCTTCACCAAAATGTGATCTCCATATTCGATTGACGATGACTCTGGCCGTTAGGGGATTATCTTTTGAGACAATTTTTTTAGCCAATTCGAGTCGACCCGAACCATTAGTAAATTTAGTCTTATTTCTTTGGCTGAACATGGACAAATAACCGCGTTCAACGTGCTCGCCTTGGTTCGAATAATCACCACGATTGAAGACGTTAACATTTAAAGGGATAGAACGATCCGTTAAAATGAGAGAATGAGGAGCGTCCTTACCTAGCTTGATAATTTCACGTTCAATGTCTGCCAGCATCTTCTTCAGGGGTGTCTTGGATCCTTCATCAAACAACCACTCAACATCATGAATGTAATCCCTTGGAACTCTAATCGGCGACCCTTCACCAGAAACAACATTGACTAATTGTTTCTGGCTAATCGAACTTTGAGCAGTTTCACCAATGGACTGAAAAAGTTCAGCATAAACATTGGCCACGTCTGACATGCTCATTAAAGGGACCTTGCGAAGCCTGGTTATTACAAGCTCATTAGCGCCGGAAAGAGCATCCAAAATTTTTGGTGCCTCCATAGCAAAGGTCTTGTCATCGATTTTGGCCAAGGCTAGCCACGGTAAAAAAACAGGATCCGTTTTACGATCATTCTGAATCAAATACTCATACCAACGACGGATCTGAGCCGGATTCAGATCATCTTTTTCGATAATTTCTGCAAAATCTGGAGGAGGAACCTTCTCAATATTTAGGGAAGCCAACATATATTCTCCAACACGAACCAAAAATCGAGATTCAAGCTCGGACGCTTTCTTTTCAAATTCTTGAGTAAATGAATGCTTCTTTTTGTTCAATTCGATTAAAGTCCCAGATTTTTGAAGATCCAAAGCAATGAGCTCTTCGTGAGAACTTTTGAAAACACCGTAAAGAGCATAATAATCTTTTGTAGGTATTGGATCAAACTTGTGATCATGACAACGGGCACATGAAACTGTAAGGCCCATCAACCCACGCGTAACAACATCAATCCGGTCATCTATAATATCGGTTTCAACACTGATAAATCTCCTGCCAAGCGTGAGGTATCCCATCGCTGCCAGATCAGATCGATCACAAAGCCCCTGATCAAACATCAGGTCAGCTGCTAATTGCATTAGAACAAACTTTTCATACGAAAGGTCCTTGTTAAAAGCATCAATAACCCAATCACGATAAAGCCAAGCATGCGGGAAATTAAATTCTTCGGATCCATAGGCGTATCCTTTGGTATCCGAATATCTTGCAACATCTAGCCAGAGTCGAGCCCAGTGCTCTCCGTACCTAGGCGAGCCAAGCAATTCATCTACTAAGCTACGAGAAAGTTCAGAGTCAGATCGAGCGTCACCGCTCACCGCTAGGAGTTTAGTGTAACTTGGAGGAAGTCCTATCAAGTTATAATACAACCTACGAACCCAGTCACGACGACTCGCAGATAAAGACAAATCGATAGTTTCTTTATTAAGGGATTTTGAAATAAACCATCTGATAGGATCATCTGCATCCGCATCAGGAATTGACGGACGTTTTATAGATTGGAAAGCCCAATGCTCTTTCGAGTCAATCTTTTCATCCCCCCTTGTGAGCTGAATGCAGCATATAAAACAAGAGAGAAAAATCAAAAATATAAAATGGTTTCTATTATTAACTTTCATTCATTAATTACCATTCATCCCTTATCATGATCGAATGAGACCAAGCTTCCAATATAAAAATAATCATCCTTAAAACACCCGAGTTAGATTTTCATTGATTTGAACATATAATAATGAACATCTACAATATTCTCTTAATTTATGAAGTCAGATTCCGAAGAGTTTGTCCGCCTCCTCACAGGAGCACAGGGACCAGTATACGGTTACTTGCTGACTTTAATTCCAGACCGCAGCAGGGCTCGAGACCTTTTACAGGAAACTAACATCACGATTTGGAAAAAGGCAGATACTTTTGAAGAAGGAACTAATTTCAACGCATGGGCATGCAAAGTCGCCTACTTCCATGTCCTCTCTTTTAGAAGAAAAATGGCCAGAGAGAAATTGGTCTTTGACGATGAAATTCTTGATTATTTATCCGAACGCAATGAAGAGCGCATAGCTAAGGACGCTGCCGCTGATAGAATCAAAGCGCTAAAAAATTGCATGTTGAAACTATCTGACAGCCATCGCCGCCTCGTAGAAGAAAGATACAAGCCTGGAGCTTCAGTTCAAAAGATCGCTGCGGATCAGGGAAGAACTGTCGGAGCCATTTCACAAACTCTTTACCGAATTCGTCACAACCTAATGTTATGTGTCGAAAAAACACTCACTGCACTTCAAGCCAGTTGAGGCACCTTAAACTTTAAACATAAGACAAAACTCACCATAATGAGGAAATCAGAAGATAGGTTTGAGGAGCTCGAAATACTCATTTCAAAACTCCACGATGACATCGCAACCGAAGAAGAATTAAGGCGCATTGAGAGCATTCTTTCTGGAGATCCAGAAGCCTGTGAATTCTATCTAGACTACACTGAATTGTGCGTACAAATGGATCTGGAATTGGGAGCTAAAACACCAGTCGAAATAAGTAATGATGCGGTGCCCTCTCAAATCTCACAATCAACATCACAATTCTATAAGGGCCAGTCCACTAAACAGATACTTAATCCGAGCTGGAAGCCCCTACCATGGATCGCAGCAGCGGCTGTGGTTCTAGTATTTGCAGGTTCATTATCATTTCTCATAAATAATCGTGTGATCGTTACGCCAAGCGAAGCACAGGCAGCAGAGAGCGAAACAATTACTCATGACGGACTGGCAATTCTTATGGAATCAGTAGGCGCAAATTTCGTGGATAATGGAATGCAGCCAACGAAAACAAACGGGATTCTATATCCTGGGGAGATCATTCTTGAATCAGGGATCACGGCAATAGAGTTTTACTCAGGAGCAAGGGTTATAATTGAAGGACCTGCCATTTTTGAACTCACTTCAAAGAACAGTGCAATCCTCCGAGAAGGGCGAATCAGAGCTCAGGTGCCACCCCAGGCTTGTGGATTCAGCGTGTCAACACCTCAAATTGAAGTTATCGATTTAGGAACAGAATTTGGAATGGCCATTGAGGAAGATGGGCATTTAACTGAAGTGCATTGCTTCTCTGGATCGGTTGATATTTATAATGATCGCATTAAGAAGAATTCGAAAACTTTGCGTTCTCTTGAGTCCGGGGAAGCTGTTCGCATTCAACCCAATAGTATTCAGAAAGTTCCAGCTAACTCTATGGCGTTTATTTCCTATTCGGAACTTGCTCAAACGTCCCTTGAAAATTCGATGATGCGCCATCAGAAATGGCAAAAATTGATCGAAGAGATGCGAGCAGATGAGGATATATTAGCCCTATACACCTTTGACGGGCAAGGGCCCCGTGAGCGTAGCCTAGTAAACCAAGCCTCATTTCAAAATCAATTCTCCCACGGAGCCATTGTCGGATGCCGATGGACAAACGGTAGATGGCCATCCAAAGGGAGCCTTGAATTTAAGAGTCCAAGCGATCGGGTTCACTTTCAATCAACTGAGCCTCACCAAGCAATCACTCTTTCACTATGGATTCGCTTGGATGCAATGCCTAGACGCCCAACCTCCCTCCTATCAAGCAGTGAAAAATTAAGCAATGCGATGGACTGGACACTAACTCCTAAAGGGCAAATCACCCTCAAAATACAGAACGATCAAAACGAAAGAAATCATTCCTTCACCTCTCCAGTGACACTTAACCGAAACATGCTCGGAAAGTGGTTACACCTTGTCAGCGTTTGCGACTCCACTGAAAAGAAAGTCACTCACTATTTAAATTCTCAAAAAATATCAGAACATAAGTTCCCTAAAAGTGGTTTAACTGCTCTAACATTTGGTAATGCAGAAATCGGAAATTCCAGTATTAAAGCTTCGAACGGAAGAACTCCCATCAGGCATTTCACAGGTAGAATTGATGAATTAGCAGTCTTCGGACGTTCACTAAATAATAATTCTATTGATCATTTGTATAGGACTGGAAAACCTCATTAGCGAATATTTCCATGCATGCTTGCAAAATAAAAAAATCTTTCTCAGCATACTGAGAATGAATAGTAAAGCGTTGTACATTTTCACTCTTTTACTGACTTCACAGATTCTTCATGCCCAATCAAATAGCCCTGATCAGAAAGTTGCATTCAAAAAGTTTAAAGAATCCAGTATAAAGCTTCACGTTTTTAAACCTGAAAAATGGAAAAGCTCCGATAAAAGAACAGCAATTATTTTCTTCTTTGGAGGTGGCTGGACCGGCGGCACTCCAAAACAATTTTACCCACACTGCCGACACCTATCTAAAAAAGGTTTGATCGCAATAAGCGCTGAATATCGAACTAAAAAAAGTCATAACGTGGAACCAATGCAGTGTGTTGAAGATGGTAAATCTGCAATTCGGTGGGTCCGCGCAAACGCTAATCTACTCGGAATAGATCCAAATAAGGTAGTCGCTGCGGGTGGCTCAGCTGGAGGGCACGTAGCCGCCTGCACTGGAACTATTACTGGATTCGAATCAGGTGACCTTAAGTTCTCTTCTGTACCTGCTGCCCTTATCCTCTTTAATCCAGTCTGTGACACCTCCCCTGCAGGTTATGGCAATAATCGCTTAGGGAAGAACTGGAAAAAAATCTCTCCTTTGCACCATGTTAATAAGAAAACACCACCTACCTGTATTTTCCATGGTAGCGCGGACACCACAGTTCCAATTAATAATGTCCTTCAATTTAAAAAGAGAATGGATGAAATCGGCTTACGCTGTGAATTGCATTCTTATGATGGAGAAAAGCATGGATTCTTTAATTTTGGAAGAGGTGATGGGACCGCTTACTCTGACACCGTAAGTAAAATGGACTCTTTCCTCGAGTCTCTTGGTCTAATTGGATATCCGGATAAAACAAATAAGAAATAACCTCATGGAAGCTGAAGATTGGAGAGGTCTTGCTACTAATTACGAGGGAAACATTCTTAGCGTTTATGATAATGATCAAAGTGGTAAAATAAAATCGATCATTAAAAACTTAGGGACAAAAAAAGAAAGGGCAGTCGATCTAGGTTGCGGAACAGGAAAGTTCCTACCCCTACTATCTAATCACTTCAAAAGCGTTCAAGCCTTCGACTATTCAGAAGAAATGATAAATGCTGCAAAACAATCGCACCAACACCTCAAAAACCTAAGTCTTAGCGTGCGTGACCTTCGGAGATCGTCTCCAAAAATCAAACCATCCCATCTGGCTCTCTGCATTAATGTCATTTTGAGCCCTTCAATTAGTGATCGTGAAAAAATTTGGCTCAATGTACGAAAATCCATCCAAACAGAAGGGTTCCTAGTTTTAGTTGCTCCTTCCCTAGAATCTGCTCTCTATTCAAAACATCGACTCGTCGAGTGGAACATCAGGAACGGGGACACTTCAGTGCAAGCATTAACTGAAGGATTCGATACAAAAGATAAAGACGGAAAAATAATTTCCAGAGGAGGTATTATCAATTGTGGAGGAGTGGCTACTAAGCATTATCTGAAAGAGGAACTAATATGTCTTGCAAAGAGGTTTGGATTTAAAATAAAAAGCACAAAAAAAATCACTTATCCGTGGTCAACTGAATTCTCAAATCCCCCTAAATGGATGAAGTCTCCACTCCCCTGGGACTGGCTAATATTATTAGAGAAAAAAATCTTAGGACCCGTTGATTGAACGCAAAATACGATAAAAAGCTCTTTCCGGAGATGGCTTAGCATCCTCAAATTTTCCCCAAATATCTTCAGCCCTAGTCCATTCAGTTTCATCCCACCAATTGGCTAGA
>JASLJT010000204.1:0-6736 GCA_030747955.1 Verrucomicrobiales bacterium
AACACTCGAGGACTTTATCGCGACAATTGAAAAGCATCTCGAAAAGAAAGCGCTTAAAGTGATGCTTCCAATTCAAAAAGGTGATGTTACAAAGACTTTTGCCGATATAGAAAATTTAGTTGATGATTATGGCTATGCACCAAAAGTAAGCATATTTGAGGGACTCAAAAAATTCGTTGATTGGTATAATTCCTATAATGACGACAAAACAAATTGTAAGAGTGCGCCTACAAAGAGAGGGTGAAGAATTCTTCGACATTACTAGAAGAAACCTTGAAGGATCGGGATTGGAACGCCATCAGTTGGCATCAAATCGGACGGAGTGGACACCACTTTGCATGAGCTAAGTAGTTTAAGTTTCTTTGACGATTATTTTTCTTGTTGAAAAACTCTAAAATAATAGGAAATTCTAGGCTCATCTCGATGTAGATGCCGGCTTAGCTCAGTTGGTAGAGCAACTGATTTGTAATCAGTAGGTCTCCGGTTCGAATCCGGAAGCCGGCTCCATTTACAAACTCTGTATAGACAGGGTCTTCGGTTACCAGTTCAAATAAGGCGTACCTAAATGTGGCGATAATAAGAGGGGAGTACAACACTTTGTACAACATCATGCCTCTTTTTTGAACACTTAACGGTGTTCCATTTTCAATGAATCAGTGACTCTCTTTCGAGGCACATCGTTCATAGATCAGGGTGCGGGGTTCAGGGGTTATTTTTTGGCTTCTTCGCGAGTCTTTCTACGTGCTTCACGTTTCGCTTTTCGTTTCGCTTTCTCGTCCGGAACTTGTTCATTAGTAGATTCCAAACTTTTCTTCAAACCTTCAGGGACCGTTACCGTTTTACCCTTGATTATAAGTTTTTTAACAATTTCAATCTGTTTGTCGATTTGGCCGGGTTTCGCAGCATTCCCTCCTAGGATAAACTCTCCAAATGGACGGCCAATGACTTCGAGGTCCTTCCGCATGAAATAACGCATCTCTTTAATGCGAGTAGCTTGCGATTTATTATAAGCAAGATTTTTCATTTCCTTTGGATCTTTCTTCAAATCGTAGAGTTGATCTTCGTCAAAGAAGCCGGGGCGTTCTGCCCCCCTAACTCCGATACCCAGACGTCCAATGTAGGACATGGCTCTAGGTAAGTTTTGCGGCGTGACTCTCTTGATGGCAGCGATTTGTTCTTTAGTGTAGCGAACGGCAATGTAGGACCAGTCTTTCGTGACCGTTGCCCGCGCAGCTCCCATTTCGAGATAAAGATGATCCCGCCAGTCTTTGGCTTTTCCGTTTTTAAAAAGAGGGGTGAGAGTCTGTCCATCGATCCGGTAAGACTTCGGCTTTTCCGCTTTACCTAGTTCGAAGAAAGTTGGGACAAGATCGATATTCTGGACGAGCCCTTCACAAACCTGCCCTGCGGTGATTCCTCTTGGCCAACGCATGATCATGGGCACTTGACAACTTCCGTGTGAAAAGACGGATGCTTTACCATCGCGACCGTGATCCGGCGCAAAAATCACCAGCGTGTTGTCATCGATTCCGAGTTCTTTAAGTTTCCGAAAAATCGCCCCGAGTGAATCGTCGATCCACGCTTCACCAGCCACATGGCTGTCGGGGTCGAAACCTTTTTCAGTGATTGTTTTGAGAAGCTCTGCACGAGGTGTCATGACCTCCGGAAGGCTCTCAACTTCCCCTTCCCCTGTAATAAGCGGATGATCCATGGATTTTCGCCAGGACCGATCCGGCCCGTGCAGCAAGGTGCTGCAAAGATGAAGGTAAAAGGGGCCGTCCTTATTCTGTTCTATGAATTCAAGAGCTGCCACCGTCGTCCACTCTGGGTTGTGCACGGAATAGGGCGAAGGCGTATTTTGCGGGTAGACGTTCTTCGCCCAAGAAAAGCCCAGCGTTTTGAGGTAACGACGCATCCAGCGTTCGTTGTGTCTGAATTGAGCCGAGGTTTCAGGCCTAGGGCTAGCGTTTTTGGGAATGTCTATCCATCTCTCTTTGCCTTTGTAGAACTCCGGAAAATCTAATTTGGAAGTCAGGTGGAATTTTCCAACAAATCCGGTGGTATACCCAGCTTCACGTAGAACATTCCCAACGTTCATTTTGTCGCGTTCCAGTGCAACATTGAAATTGGGAAGTCCCTGATTCTTTTTATCGCCGACCGCTTCGGCGTATAGTTTGCTATGCGAGTTACCAGCAAAACGACCGGTTAGGAAGCTGTATCGAGAAGGCGTACAAACCGAGCTACTGACGTAAGCACGAGTAAACTTCATTCCTTCCTTTGCCATGCGGTCGAGATTGGGAGTGTAGGTATCGCCCCCAAAGGCGGCTATACTTGATGGATTCTGATCGTCGATCAAAAACATTATAATATTAGGACGATCACCACGAGCGACTGTGGCAACCATTGCCGACAAACAGAAGAGCGAAAATAAGAGAAGGAATTTCATAGTGAGATTATTGGATAAAGGCAGGTGTGGTGGAACGCGCTTTGTAGAAAGCGGGTCATTTCGATGACTTTAATCATCTGAAGGCTTTGTTCAGTTGAGAGTTCCGGCTGCTTTTTGAGCTTCGGCAAGGAATTGTTTCATTTTTCCAAGTTGTGTTTTAAATGTCGGTTCTCCGGCAAGGTTGGTGTATTCCTGAGGATCATCCTTCAGATTGTATAGTTCAGCCATCGCCGATTCTCCCCATTCAGCATAGCGCCAGTCATTTGTGCGAATTGATCGACCCAGTTTTGTGCCCCGACTGACGACGGTATAGGCATATTTTTTTCCTGGAGAATCAGGGTCACGCAAAAGTGGTACAAAGCTCTTTCCCTGCATGGAGCTCTTTGACTGTAGTCCGCAGAGTTCAAGCAAGGTCGGGTGAAAGTCCACAAGTTCAACCAGAGCATTAGTGGTTGTTCCTTTACGGGTCACTCCGGGAACACGAATAATTAGCGGCACTTTGGCGCATTCCTCAAAGAGGGTGACCTTTCCCCACATGAAATGCTCGCCGAGATGGTACCCATGATCCGAGGTGAATATCACGATGGTATTCTCCCAAAGATTGTGGTCATGCAGGGCCTTAAATAGCATTCCAAGTTGTGCATCAACATAAGAGATACACGCATGGTAGGCCTGAGTGTATTCCCTTCGCAAAATGTCGTTTTCGCGACCCATCTCGAAACCAAAAGATTGGAACCGTTTCACCATGGCGAGCGCTGGGATGTCTTTCCAGTCATTAGCGGGGCTTAGAGGAAACTTTAATTCTTTCAGGGGATACTGGTCAAAGTACTTTTGTGGCGCCAGAAAGGGCACATGTGGTTTTTGAATTCCACATGCAATGAAGAAAGGTTTCTCCCCATATTTTTTCTGATCGAACCAACTTATGATTTGCCTTACATTTTTGCCGTCTTTGTGCTGTTCATCCTTTAGTCCCGTTGGCCCGTACCCTGGTGGCGTTTGTCCTCTAGTCTGCGTTGAGAGTTTCTGCACGTGGGCTTTCCAGTTTTTCCGGTTAGCACGCAAATCGACTGAACCATTTTTAGCTTCATAAGTTTGCCGTGCCCTCGTTATCAGAGGCAATTCGTCATTCTGAAACATAATTTGTTCATGCCAAGCAACTTCGCCTTGTTGATGACGTGTTGAATGGAAAATCTTTCCTACGCTAGCGGTCCAGTAGCCGTTGGCTTTGAATTGTTCCGGCATGGAAACACTGTCCGGACGGGATTGCCGAATGTCCGCAGTGTTGTTAAGGACTCCTGTCGTTTCGGGATACAATCCACTGAGGAATGAGGCGCGTGAAGGTCCGCAAACAGGATACTGACAATAGGCACGGCGGAACGTCATGGAATTTGCGGCTAAATCATCCAAAGCGGGAGTTTGAATCAATCTGTATCCCGATGGTGCGACATGCGTATTCAGGTCATCGCACACGATGAACAGGACGTTTGGCGTCTTTGCTTGAGGTTTGTTTTTGTTTTGTTTACGCATTTTTCTGCGCTCTTCACGTTTTTGTTCTCTTTTAAGCTCCCGCGGATTTTTTTTGTCTTTCGCGTCATTAGCAGGTAATAGCGAAGCTTTTCCGGTACCGGCAGATTGAACCATCGTCTTGAGCCAATTTTTATGAAGATCGAAGAGTTCGCGTGCCTTTACAGGATTCTCTGCCGCGAGGTCTTGAGTTTCGGAGGGATCCGCAACAAGATTAAATAGACTATATTTTTCCTTCAATCCGTGAACTTTCCAGTTGCCCTGACGTACTGCCCATTCTCCCTTCGGGGGTCCGCTGTTCCAGAACATGTTCGTGTGATGGGAGTCTGATTGACCGGTGATTAGCGGCAAAATGCTCTTGCCGTCAAATTGGGTTCCTTCTGGAACCTTGGTGTCGGTGGCATCAATTGCCGTGGGCAGGATGTCAATGGAATTGACCGGTGTGTTAATGGTGCGTCCGCCCTTGAATTTCTCAGGCCAGCTGATTATCCAAGGTGTCCTTATACCTCCCTCATGGAGGCTTCCTTTAAAACCGCGCAGAATGCCGTTATTTGCTTCCATTGCCTTGGAGCCACCATTATCTGTCAGGAAAAACAGCAGCGTGTTTTGCCACAAATTTTCGTCTTTGAGCTTTTTAACCACAGCGCCGACTCCAAGGTCAAGGTGGTGAAGCATAGCCATGAGCGTTGCGCGTTTCTCGGATATCTGAGGAAATTTTTTCTGGTATCTCTCGATGTCCTCCTTCGGTGCCTGTGCCGGAGCGTGTACCGCATTATAGGCAAGATATAGGAAGAACGGGTCCGCTTTTTTTCTGTCGATAAAATCCACCGCCTCTTCGGTAAGGCGCGTCGTCATGTAGCCTTTATATTCATTGTCGGTGAGTCGTTTTTTATTGCGGTAGATTGGAGCGTAATCGTTGCCCTTTACCCCCTGCAGCTTAAAGTAGTCGTGACCACCCCTGCCCATAAACTTGTAACACTCGCTGAATCCCCTATTCAAGGCATGCCACTTGAGTTCCGGAAAATCCTCGTCGAGTCCCAGATGCCACTTTCCGATTGCAGTACTAGTATATTCATTAGGCAAAAAAGTCGGAAAAATCGGCAGTTCCGGATCAAATCCGCGGCCACCATCACCGGCAGTATAAACTCCTACCCGCTGTTGGTAGCGACCCAGCATCAGGCCCGCACGGGTTGGTGAGCACACGTGCCCACTAGTGTAGGCTTGCGAGAAAAATACCCCTTCCCTTGCCAGTTCATCCATATGAGGAGTCGAGACTTCCTCAGGGTGATCGGGATTGAAGCTGATATCCGCATAGCCCTGATCATCGGTCAGGATGATAACGATATTTGGTTGTTCTCCTCCTTGCGAAACTGACTTGATCATCGTGAACCCGAGGATTAAAAACATGTTCTTGAATTTCATTAGTCGTATTTTCTAGAATTTTGTGATCATTCAATGTGCAGCATCTTAAGGTCGAAAACAATATTTTAGCAATGACCCTCGCACCCTGACCCAATAATTCCCGAACAACTGATCATGAACTAGTGAATCATGAGGGCTAAGGCTTGCCGCCTGCCTCCTTTCTGCCGCGGCCACTTGATACAAAGTTGATACATTACTAGATACACTTTACTCTTTAAAGATAATGGAAACCAAGCCTGCGACTACGGCCCGACGAATTCCTATTTCGATCGCCAATTGGAAGATGGCGATGACCCTTGAGGAATGTCGCGTTTTTGCATCGCAATTTGAGTTGGAGATGGGCAGTCTAATTGGCCAGCTACAAGTAATTCTCTGCGCACCTACAACCGCAATGTCGACTATCTCAGAAGCCGTTAAGGAACTGCCGCTCATCGATCCAGGTGCCCAGAATTCTTCGGCTTATCCCGATCCAGAGCACAGCGGTGAGGTGTCTGCTCGATTGCTTGCTGATGCTGGATGTGCATTCTGTATGGTTGGGCACTGGGAAATGAAGGTTCGCATGAATAAGCCCGACGAGGAATTGAATCGCGAACTGCACGCCGTTTATGAAAGCGGCATGCGCCCCATCATTCTCGTAGGTGAATCCGAGACCGAAAAAGGAACACCCAGCAACGATCTTGTCGAGCGTATGGAAACGGTGATGAAGGGCATCACTGCCGATCAGATCAATCGGGCTGTCATGGTCTACGAACCGGAGTGGGCGATTGGCGCTGAGGAGCCAGCTCCCCCTGAATACATCGCTGAACGCGCCACCTTTATGCGCCAATGGCTTACTGATCGCTATGGTTTTGAGGCCGTTGATCCCATTCCCATCATCTATGGAGGGGCTGTATTTCCCGAAAATGCGGAATGGCTGCTCACGACTCCTGACATCGACGGCCTAGGGGCGGGGCGCAAGAGCCGTGATGCCAAAGAGTTCGCCAGCATTGTGAAACTCGTGGGCAAGGCCTTCGATCTCATTTAGTCTTGTCTTGCCGAAGGAGGTCAAACGACCCTAGTGAGATTGCTGATTTTGATAATGATGGAGTCGGTGATAATGAAGACAGAAGATCACTTGAAATAATCGCTAACTTAGAATCGCAAATAACTAGGCTACAAATGGAAATTAGTCAGCTCGTTCAAAGACCAACTATTGAACAGTTGCAGGATGCCAGAAATGGATCTGTGATAATTAGTGCTGATAAGGAGACCGCCACAATCTCTTTTAATATTGAGGAGAGTAATGACTTGAAGACTTGGCAAAATACTGGCGATAAAATCACCAAAACTATTCAGCTTAAAGAG
>JASLJT010000205.1:0-1502 GCA_030747955.1 Verrucomicrobiales bacterium
TTGGCGCAGTGATATTATTATTGTCCCATCCCAAACGCATCTTTGCGGTAATAGGAATAGCAACCGAACTTACCATCATTTTAACCAAATCAGCAGTTTTATCCAATTCAGTCATCATCGCGGATCCTCCACCAGTCTTGCATACCTTGCGTACTGGACAGCCCATATTAATGTCTATCGAATCAACACCAATCGATTCGAGATACTGTGAAGCATCTCGCATTTCCTCTGGCACTGCACCGAATAATTGCACAGCAAACGGACTATCAATCTCATTCGACTCAATCAACTTCAGCGCCTTAGAGTTACGCTCTAGAAGCGACCGAGCATTAACAAGATCCGTAGTCGTTAGACCCAAACCACCCACTTCTCGCAAAACTAAACGAAAAGGTAGATTCGTATAACCGGCCAAAGGTGAAAGAAAGAGATTGGTTTCGAGTTGGAGTGAGCCAAATTTCATAAACTATTAATCTAAAAAACTAAGCCATAATAATAAAATATCACGATGTAAAAAGTACAACTAAACAGAATATTCACTGAACCCCAGGCTCGGCACGCAGATCATAACAAGAAATATTATCTTTCATTCTAAGGTAGAGTTTCCCCTCCACAATCACTGGAGAAGGACACCACATAGCCTTTATTCGTGACTTACCTAATTCACGATGCGCCTTGATGTCAGTATCAATCATAACTAGATCACTTCCCTTCTTCTCTAGTGCGATTATTTTCCCATCGGCAATAATCGGTGATGAAATTGTACTCTGGCGAGATTCCCTCCATTGCAACTTACCAGTAGCTAAGTCAGCACACATATGCCAATCACCGCCGATTAGGTATACATGCCCTCCGTAAATCAACGGAGACGATTGCGCTCGCCTTTCTGACATTGGAATCTTCCAAGCAATTTTAGCCCCTTCTTTGGACAGGCGATATGCAGCTAAACCCACTTTTTTCTCCTTACTATATACCACCATCCAATTACCGGAAATCACCGGAGTTGAATCACCGCCGCCAGCTACCTTCCAAACCGTATCACCTGTATTTGGATTAACGGCAACATACGCTTTACGTTCGCTACATATAATCCATTTACCATCTTGATCACTCCAAATTAAAGGAGAAGAGTTACTATTCCTCACATCATTATTAATCCAAATCTGACGTCCAGTTTTGGCATTGTAAGCCACCAAATTTCCGGCAACCAAAAACACCTTTTCATTATGAAACAAAATTGAAGATGCGGGACCATGCCCACGTTTTGGCAAGGGTGCAGACCATATTCGCCGACCATTAACCGCATCCACACAATATACATGAGTACTACCAGCAGCAAATAATCGACCACCAGCTATACAAGGAGTGCTCGATGACTTTCGGCCTGTTGGCTCTCCAGGGGCCTCTGTCTTCCAAAGACGACGGCCCGTCCTAGAATCAAGACACAATATTACATCCTTGGCTACACGTACCGTGTTTGGGATTGCTTTAATCAACTGTTGTTT
>JASLJT010000206.1:0-2967 GCA_030747955.1 Verrucomicrobiales bacterium
TATTGTTATCATTGATCAAAACGATATAAGAAAATTAATGAGTGTTAGATCAATTGTTATTTTGGATATTTGTCCTTCACTTTAATCGACACCTCATTACCCATCAGTTGAATATTAATCCTTAGCGAGTTTCCGTCACTCAATTTCGCTGTTCCTCTATAGGTTTCACCAGTAATCCAGTCACCGATCGTTACTGACTCGCAGTAAAAGTCTGAATTATTTGTTAACTCCTGTACAATTTCTGTCATCTTAGAAGTTGCATGTTTCTCAATGGCTTGATCCTCTAACAATACCAGTACATAGCCGAGGACGATCGGAGCGGCCATCCCATTCATTATAGGATTTAACAATCCTTTCTTATCATAGCTAATATTATTGTCTTTCAGATAATTGATCTGTTCTTTTACGACCTTCAAGTACCAGACGATGAGTAATGGTATGATCAGGAAATTTATTACGTTTTCTAAAAAGTTGGCCTCAACAAACAGATAGATTATGAATACAATTAACCATACCCATCCCCAGGCATTTACTTTTCCGGCCCTCTCAGGAAAGTTAAGGGATTTCCAGTTCTTTGAAAGAAGTATAGAGCTCCAGACCGGAGTAAGAAAAAGCGATAATGTACCGACCCTTTCAGGGTTCCAGATTTCATGTGTGATTGTACTTTCGGTCTTGGCAGTATCTGTTATCGATTCGTCTCTTTGGAAAATTTTCTGAGGCGGATCCAATAACTGACTGACCGTGATCCACTCGGTCCCGTCATAAGCATAATCATCAGGTGAAATAGTGCCTTCACTGACGTACTGAGTGAGCTCCTCCATGCTATAAGGCCCATACTCCTGATCATTTCTACTAATTCTGATGTACATTAATTGAAGCGATCTATTCCCATTCCCCTATCAACTTCAGGTATGAGTCAATCTCCTTAATTCCTTCGAAGCTCGCAGCGTCGACCAATTCTCCTTCCTTACTCAAAATACTTATAGATCATTATAAATCACTTCATCCAATAACCTCTTGTATGACTGCATCTCATTCATACCTTCCAGTCCCTCAGCATTGACCAATTTCCCTTCCTTATTCCAAACTTTTTGTGTACCTGGCACCCCATCTTTAATGTTAAGCTCAAACCATTTGTCACCATTTTCGCGCCAACTTTCTATTGTACCCTCCGGTGCACCGTCTTTCATCTGTCCATCTGAGAGCATCTGCCCATTCTCGTACCAATATTGAGCTATCCCGTTTGGCAAGCCAGAGTCCCATACTGACAAAAACTTTTCCTGCCCATTCTCATACCATGCAGCCTGTATCCCATCCATCTTGCCATTTATAAATTCTCCTTTAGTCGAAATTTCACCATTTTTATGATAAAGAATCATTTCACCATTGGGTCTGTCATCTATATATGTGCCTCTTTGTTTTTCCTGTCCAGTCTCATACCAGGCAACTTCGTATCCGTTCCTTAGACCATATTTAAAATTCCCTTCTATCTTTTTTTTCCCGGATTTATACAACTGGTAAACGACACCAGAATACAAATCATCCGAACCCTTTTTATACAATATGCCATCCTTTTTTTCTAATGTTCCGTATTCAACTGCCCCGTCAGGAGGATTGTATGACGGATCTTTTTTAATCGCACCCGTCTCTACATAAGTATTCTTTAATACAAACGTCGATAAATGGTAGACTCCAAAAAATACTACAGCTGATATGACTCCCCACTTTAAGATTTTCAAAAGAACCGCTGATAAGTTACTTCCCGTGCCATAAGAATTGGAATCAGGAGTGATGTTAGCAGTATTTGTTATTGCTTGGGCTCTATTTAAAATTCTCTGAGGGTCATTCAATAACTGACTGACGGTGATCCACTCCATCCCGTCATAGGCATAATCATCAGGTAAAATACTACCTTCATTCACATACTGAGTAAGTTCCTCCATGGTATAAGGTCCAAACTCCTGATCGTTTCTGCTAATTCTAATGTTCATTAATTAAGTTAGGATTAGTATCCTAATGGCAAAGATTAACACCCTTGCGAAACTAACCCATTACAAAATTCTACTAAATTTGTAACGAAATCTACTTCCGACGAACTTCAAATTGGCGGTGAGGCCGAGTCGATTTACTGACGGAGAATCCGGCACGTGCAATGAAGTCCTTTGCTACTCCTTCGAGTTGAGGATGTCCCGCGTTCCCTGAATGGGCCAGCAATAAATAACGTAAGACAAGGGGCGACCCTCGCTTGAGCGTATGAGACTCTTTTAAGCAGAACCCTGATCCCATCCACCCATCTTCACGGACGTGCCAATGTGAGGGGTAATTAGGATTTTTAGGATGATCAAAATAAGCAATCCCTTCCCGGCCATCAGGCACTACGGGCGTCGGCCCTGAATAATCGACCCACCTGGCTGATTTTGAAAAGATTGCCTTCTCTCCCTTTCTCCGCTCACTGTCACTCAGTTGACCGGTCCCAAAGTGTCCCGAAAGGTATTTCGCCATGCGCACTGCAAGAAAACCAAAGTTTGTTTTCTCAAGCTCGAGCCGCTCAGCTACTGGACGGAAAGTTAATTGTAATTCAAGTTCATGTCCCAGCCCATTGCCCGGGCGCCACGCCGCCACGACTTCCTGCTCCATTAATAATTGATCCTGCCCATCGAACCAGCCGAGCAGAACCGCCATCACGGCCTCATCCTCACCGTCCTCATAGGCTAACCACTGCTTCTGCTTCACCTTACCGGCCCCAAGGTCGCTCCAAAAATCAACGCCTCCGACTTTGTGATGCGCGAACCAAACCGAACGGTGATGATCATGATCAGGCGCTCCCGGATGCCCCATCCGCGTGAGACGGGTCCCCTTAACACTTCTCAGTGGATAGAAAAAAGGACGCGGATACTGAGAACCATAATGCCAAACCGCAACTTCCTTACCCTGATATAAAAAGGCAGTCCGGTGCCCCGGTAAAGG
>JASLJT010000207.1:0-4442 GCA_030747955.1 Verrucomicrobiales bacterium
TTTATAGAGTTTATAGTATTTATATTCAATATAGTTTATTATAAACCTATCCTAACAAATATTTATAGTTTTTCTAAAAGTCTTTAACCCTATTTTTTCGATATATTAAGCCAATCTCCGCTCTATTATCGCAGCCTCAATAGTGTACCTGAACTTTGGCCGGTGGAGCATTCTCATCACTCGAGCCAGGCAACATGTGCTGCCCTAGATTAAATATAGGTGAATAAATTGCATAAATAAGAAAACCAACTAGGGCCCCTAAAATAACTATCGTCACTGGCTCTAAGACCTTATCAATTTGATTAGCAATTGTATCCAACTCTTCTTCATAATCATCGGCAATTTCATCGAGCATTTCTGTTGCCGAACCAGTCTCAGAAGCAATTTCCATTACACCACAAACGTTCCGCCCGTCATCCCCTAACCAGTGAGATTCCATCAGGAAGCTTTCTGACAATCCAAGACCCTCACCAATATGATCACATACTCTTCCAAAAAATTCTTTATGATAAACATGCGGAGAACTATCAGCCGTTATCTTAAGGCTCTTACTAATTCTCACTCCCGATTCCAGCAACAAAGAAAGGCAGCGGAAAGTGACCGCTGCAGATGATTTACGAACGATCCCTCCTACTGCAGGTGTATGCGCAAAGATTTTTTGAATGGTCGGATTCTTCATAATCTTAGACCAGCATTTAATAATCATCATAAGTATAGCTACTGGCAGCATTAATACGTAAGGCTTATTGATGAGCATGTCCGAAAGATTCATCATCATAACAGTTGCACCAGGAAGATCAGCTCCAAGATCCCCATATAGTTTTGAAACTGCAGGGACCAGCGTGTAACTCATTGTAATAACAACGCCGACACCCATCGTTATGACAATCCCAGGGTAGATCATTCCTTTCTTCAACTTCTTAATAATGCGTAATGTTTTCTTTGAAGACTTTCCAATCTCGGCAAAAATTTCAGGCAACCTACCAGACTCCTCACCCGCTTGAATTAAAGCAATTATTTCTGGACCAAATTCATCGGGGAATAGCCTCAAAGCATCACTTATCTTATCTCCAACAGAGATCTGGTGTGCCACTTCTGCTATGATTCCTCTATACCGTGGGGACTTGACCCTGTTCGCCTGCAATTCAAAACTTTTTACTGTCGAAATATTACGCTCAAGGCAACGAGCAACTCCTGCAAATAAAGCTGCACGGTCTTCTACGTTACCTTTTTTCCCTGTGAGTCGATGGACGTATTCATCTAATCCACAAATACTTGACACCTTAGCCAGTTCATTAGCGGCTTTACCTGCTCCTGAAACTGCCTTCTCGTCAGTATCCGTATCAACTATCAAAAGACTGGTTCTCCCAGTATTTGTGTTCGCTAATGCAACTTTCTTAAGCATGACTCTTCAATTAGATTTCTATTAATGACCAGCTCGTGTATGTGGTCGATATACAGTAATTTTTGGCAAAGCCCTTCTTGCCTGATCTTCTAACTTATTACTATTCGATGCTCCTGATCTCCATCGCACTTTAGAAGGATTTGTTATTACAGTTAAATCAATATCTGATGCCATAACAGAAACTGATCCAGCCATCACGGAGTATGGCGTTGAGATTGATAACCCTTCAACGCAAGGGTCTGATGGCACCAATCGAATAATTTCCTCAGGACTGAGACCTAATCTAAATAGTCTTGCAGCGTTCTCTTGTATGGACAGACCTCTGGCAATTCGGTTCCCTGATTCCTCTTGTGATACAGTTGCAATTCCTAGAGAAAGCGCTGCGCCCAACGCAATGACAATAATGCTACTTGCAGCGAGAACTTCAATGAGACTATATGCCCTTTGAAATAGGGCGCCTCGCTGTAAACAAGATTTCATCAATTTGTGTTAGGATAGCTTTCAAGCCATGCCGAACGTGGGGCCAAATATTCTAAAAATTTAGGTTCAGGCTCACGTACGACATTGAGTTTTTTATTTCCATTTTCAGACCATTCAAATGATTGATCTGTTGCAATGCCCCCCTGTATCGTCACCTTCCCGACAGGATTTTGTTCTTCGAGAATTTTGAGAGACGTATCTTCTGCAATTAGGATCATTCTCCACAGCGGATTAATGGACGCTTCAGTGAAAGCAAATTGAACATCGTAGGAACTAGATTGGATATTCTTTTTTACTGCAACTACTAGCCTGCGGTTACTCTTACCGTGAAAATAAATTCTACTAAGATCCAATGCCGATTCTGCTGACTGAGTAATTATAACGGCCACAGCGGGAAGCCTATCAGCATGACTAAAAACAAAATTAGACTGACCGCGGAAATGCACTTCACTAACATTGTCTTCGATATGAATGTTAGGGAGGAATGGAGATCCTAAGTCTATTTCAATCTTCCCTTTCCCATTGCTAATAACTCCACGCCCATCGTTATGAGTGGCATTGCCCCTTACCTTTGTGCATCCAATCTTCTCTATAGATTTTCTCATTGACCATGCCCCTGTGTTACTAGGATCAATAGCATCTATTTTCCCTGAGAAGACAGGCCCTGAACTCGCAGCTCCACTAGTCATAGCTAGCATGGCGAAATTTGAAGGCGGAAAATGCTGCCCGTCCAAACCTCTAATAGCTTTGCCGCCATCAAATTCACTAATGGTGGGAATCATGTAAGTAGATGTTCTTAATGAGTCACCTATGAAAATATTTTTTGGTGCCCAAATGAATGTATTCCCATAAACTTTTATATTACCTGAGAGCCGTTGCCCCTTCTCTGCATTTGATTCGGGCCGATGCATGACAATTAAATCTCCAGACAATTGAGCTGATCGGCTCCTGAGAAGGTAATTACGTAAATAAAGGGATGCGGGTAATCTCGTCCCGTCCGCTGTTACCCCTCTCCTCCCCACATTCATTGAAACAGGAACCGCGACTTGGAATCCATGACCATTGCCCTGACCTATAGATACAATGCTGTTAGTCGTTGTGGTCGAAGACAGAGCAGACTCGGCTATAGCAGGTATAATAGTCCGACTATCGTCATCTGGCATAGAAATCAACCGTGGAGCGCTCTGCTCAATGGTCAAATCTCTGCCATATAATGACTCCTTTGCTACTGACCGAGAATTTAATTCTGCTATCTGATGTGAAAGTACATATTCCTTATTGTTAATATGAGCAGAACGAGCAGACAACAATGAGATCCAAGAAGCCAAGCCTACTGTGCCTACAGTCATAACGACAAGACTCATAAGAATTGTACTTCCAGTCTCTAATGGCCTTGGCCCTATGTTATTTAAGTTCATTTAGCAGCATTTACATTGAAGGGTATAAAGGAACCGTAAAAAAATAATTCGTTCTTCCTGCCATGTCTGAATATGCAGGCAAAGGGTTAGGCGTTCCAAATTCAGAACTTCTATCAGAAGAAAATTCAGACAACAATTTGGATCTACCTAGGCTTGAAGTTGCAGGGTCAGGCCACCAAATAAAATAAAAAGGCATATTAGACGCCGTTTTAAAATTGTCCATTGGGCCTTCACTATGTATTAGCCTTGTTCGTCTCTCATGAAAAACAAACAATGGTTGAAATGGAACCCCATTCCCATCATCAGGATAAAAAACGTCATAATAATCGGTTAGCTCATTCCAGGAATAACGTTTTACACTTGCGTAGGTGCCTAGTGGTTTGGCTGTACTTTGTATATCGATGTCATAAATAGCCCTAACAGCAAGAAAATCCTGGAACCCACTGGGCTGTAAAATAAAAATTGAGCCATTGTTAAATGAAGAACTTCCCCTCCATGACTTATATACTGATGAGCTTTGACTCATCACTTTGGCAAGATGCAATCTGAATGATTCAGGAGAATCCAAAGTTCTTCCATCAATCTCACCGTCCAAGGGGATATACACTGGGCGAAATGAATTCAATCCACCCCTCGCAAGACAAAACACAGCAGACGCATGAGATACATCATCCCAGAATCGGCTGCGGACACGGTCTGCCCTAGCTGCACGCCCATAACTTGGAGCCTTATAAGTATTTACAGTGCCTCCATTAATATCGTAATAATTTCTCGCAGATGATTGACCAATTTCTATAGATACAATAGTAGAAACCTTACGTTGATTCATTCCTATTGCATTATACGCAAGAGCCGCACCCGTTAAGACTGATGCCGCAATTGCAGAAGCAATCATAACCTCCACTAGCGAAAACCCAAAATCACTAGACAATGATGTCAATTGCCGTGCTCTGTGAAAGGATACCTTCATTAATCAGTTTCTGGATCCTCCTCATTCAAGTAGACAAGCTGAGATGAACTGGATGAATTATTATTTGAAGGGATTGGCAAAACGATGCCGACCTTGGGTTCAAGATCTACGGCTATTGTTAATTGCCTGGGCTCATCAGCTTCTTCGTCACCTGCCCAGGTAATTTCAA
>JASLJT010000208.1:0-7796 GCA_030747955.1 Verrucomicrobiales bacterium
AGTGCCTACCGAGTCATCGAGTGACCTGATGCAGGCCAGATAATCGGCCATGTATCGCTGGTACTTCCAGCGAACGAGATCATCTCCCTGTGGTCGTTTCCTGAGAACCTTGGCGCGTATCTTGTCGTAGACCTGGTTCCATTTCTTGCGCTGGGATTTATTCATGCGGTCCTGACGAAAAGGAACCATTTTATTATCGAGGGCCAGGTCCATGGTCACTCGTAATGTCATGTCCTGCGTCTGTGCAGGGGTCCCTCTTCCTTTGTAGTTATCGAAGAGGTTCTTTGGCTCGGGATACACTTTGCTAGTATATTCATCGAGGAGGTGAACTGGGGGCAGCCAGAACCTATGAGGGGCCTTGTGCTGAACCATGAGCATGAAAGGCTTCTTCTTGTCTCTACCATCTTTGAGCCATTGAATCGATTTGTTGACTACGGCCTCGGTCACATATTCTCCGGGCGTTCCGGGAACTAATCCTTTTGGTGTCCTGAAGTCCGGTGCGTAATAGGTCCCTTGTCCTGGAAGTACGTTCCAAAGGTCAAAGCCCTGAGGATCTGACCCGAGGTGCCACTTACCGATGACTGCGGTCTGGTAACCTCCTTTCTGAAGAAGTTTGGGGAATGTTTGTTGGTCACCATTGAAGACGTGTTCATTTTCCATGAAACCGTTCAAGTGAGAATGTTTGCCGGTCAGTATGACGGCACGGCTCGGACCGCACAGAGCATTAGTGACAAAGCAGTTGTCGAACCGGATCCCTTCGTTGGCGATCCTGTCCAGGTTCGGTGTCGGGGCAACGTCCTTTAATCTTCCTCCATAAGCTGAAATGGCTTCGTATGAATGATCATCAGAGAAGATGAAGACAATGTTCGGAGGCTCTTTGGAAAAGAGTTGGCCAGAAGAACAGAAAAAAAGACCTACTAACGCTAATATTATCAAGGGCACCTGTTTCATGGCTTTCATTCTATCCTAATGGCCTAGCTCACTCAAACCTCAAGTGTTCTATCTCACTTTTACTATTCTTTTAGATCCTTAAGGGTGTCACAAATGCCATATTTATCAGCGCTATGGATGTTGGCGGCTTTGGATGAGAGGAGCCCTTGTCTTTTTCTTTTAGTGGTCTGATAGTGCCTTCAATGAGAATTCTGAGGGTCATCACCTTATTGTTTGTTTTTATGGGCATTGGTGCGGCTACGCCAACGGCTCAGGGCCAGGCAAGAAAATCATCTAAAGGAGGGAACCGGATTGTTAAAATGGAGATGAGGTACACGATTAATGCTCCAGGTAAAACGAGTCGAGTCAGATTCTTATTACTTGTCCCATCTGATCTTCCGTACCGTCAGCGAATCATTAATAAGAAATGGATACTGCCACCCACGAAGACCCATCAGAGGGAAGGAGGGACAGAAGCTGAATGGATTATTAATAAGCCGAAGCCAAAGACTGAGCTCGGATGCGTACTCACTATTGAGCTTTCCCCTTATGATTTCTCACAACGATTTAAAGATAAGAAGACAGGATCCGAAGGGTTGGAGCCTTATCTGAAGGAAGAGAAATTCTTAGAAAAAAGCTCTCCATCTATCATTAGCTTGGCCAAGGTATCGGCGCCGAAGAGAGAAGCAGGTGAACGCTTGTTGGAGTCACTTTTCAGTGGAACCTTGGAGAACCTTAAGACGCACGGATTCGTTAATGAGGCCCGAGGAGCTGACCTTGCTCTTGAGTTGGGAGGAGGTGATTGCACTGATTTTACTGACGTTCTAGTCACATTGTGTCGTGTGAGGGGTCTCCCCGCGCGCCATATCAGAGGGGTCATCGCTGCTCCTTTTTCTAGATCTGATACCCCGAAACATTCATGGGCAGAAGTTTACATTCCAAAAAATGGTTGGATCAGACTGGATCCCTACCTAACGGAATTGGGGCGTGCAGGCTATAAGAAGCTCAAGAATAATTATATTACTTTCAGTTATGATCGTAATGATGAGGTAGGAAATTATTGGAGGTTCTGGTCCTGGGGCGCTTCGATCAGCGTGACTGAGCGACTCGACTGTGGGCATGGTGTCTTCACAGAGACAGTAGGTGGGAGTCCGAAAAAATAAGAAAAGGGATTTTACCTTTTTTAGTTTCTGATGGCTCTGAAGAAATAATTTGAATCACCAAGATCAAAGGACCTTTCGACCATTTGTCCGTTCCCTTGGACACTTGATTCGATCGAGCGCCAGACACTCAGGTCAGATGAACTTTGAATCGTGTAAGTCTTTGTTCGCTCAGTAGAGAATACTATTTTTATTTTGTCGGCCTTGCCCGAGGGCAGGCGCACGATGCTAGTTGAAATTGTAAACGGTACTGGCTTATCTAATATGGCACCAGTCAGGTCAGCTCCGATTGCGCCGATGAGGTTAGTTCCACTGATCAGGGCACCGTTAAGGTTCGCGCCTGTGAGGTTTGCTCCCGAAAGGTTCGCGTTCGTGAGGTTTGCTCCCGAAAGGTTAGCATTCGTGAGGTTCGCTCCCGCTAAGTTGGAGTCCGTCAGATTGGAATCGCTCAGGTTGGCCCTTGTGAGGCTAGTGGAAGTCAAGTTTTCCGGAACACTGACCTGACCATCAATGTCTGCTCCCCATAAGACTATGGTTCCGTCACTCTTAATTGCGCCGCTATGATAGTACATTCCAGTAATCGCAACGGCGTCCCTGAGTCCTGCCGGGACCGTCGTCTCCCCGTACTGATTGCTGCCTCCCCAACAAACGACTGTCCCGTCACTCTTAAGTGCCATGGAATAGAAATCAGCTGCATTAATGGCGATGACGTTATTGAGTCCTGCCGGAACATTGCATTGGCCTTGCAGATTATCACCCCATGCTGCGACCGTGCCATTTTCTTTTAAGACAAGGGTATGCTGATAGCCTGCCTCGGCCGCGATGAGCTTCCCGAGGCCCAGAGGTACGAGCGATTCTCCGTACTCATTACTTCCCCAACTCACGATTGATCCGTTTTCCCGCAAAGCGACAGTATGGTAACCTCCGGCCGAGACGGTGATCACGTCTCTGAGCGCTGCGGGGACACTACTCTCACCGTAAACGTTCCTTCCCCATGCCACGACAGTTCCTCCTTGCCTAAGAGCAACTGTCCTCCCGTGCCCAGCATCAATGGCAATGACGTTAGTGAGTCCGGCAGGGGACATGCTCTGTCCGTATTCATTATTGCCCCAACCGACGATCGATCCATTTTCCAGTAAAGCGAGTGAGTGAAAGTCACCAGCCGATACGGCTTTAACGTTAGTCAGGCCTTCTGGAACGTCGCATTGTCCTTGGACGTTACTTCCCCAGGCCCGGACCGTTCCTTCTTCTTTGAGTGCGACCGTGTGGTAATCACCGATGCTCAGTGCTGTGACGGTCCCGTTGCCGAAGTCTACACCTGTCAGTTCTGAGCCACTGAGATTTGCTCCGGTAAGTTCTGCGCCTCTGAGGTTAGCTGGGCTAATTCCTGGCATCGGATCGCCTTGCCCATAATCATTGCTTCCCCAAGTAACGATGGTCCCGTTTTCCTTTAACGCTGCATTATGGCCAGTCCCTGAAACGATACCAGTCACGTTACTGAGGCCTGCCGGAACATCGGTTTGGCCATAAATGTTCCTTCCCCAGGCCACGACGGTCCCATTACCCTTCAAGGCCATACTGTGAAAGCCTCCAGCAGAAATAGCCACGACATTATTGAGGCCTGCCGGAACATCAGTTTCCCCGTACTTGTTACTTCCCCATGCCACGACAGTACCGTCCTCTTTGAGGGCAAGAGAATGATAATAGGCTGCAGCGACTTGAGTGACGTTCTCTAGTCCTTCAGGGACATTGGACTGTCTCGAGTCATTTCTTCCCCATGCCGAGACGGTCTTGTCCTTTTGGAGTGCTATGCAATGTTCGCGACCAGCTACGATTTGAATCACTTCTGATAAGGCTTCGGGTGGGGAAATTTGTCCATAGTTATTTCTTCCCCATAGCACGATCGTGCCATCATCTTTGAGGGCCACGCTGTAGCCATGACCAGCGCTCACTGAAGTCACAGACCCGAGTCCTTCGGGAACGTCTCTCTGCCCATAATTGTTTCTTCCCCATGCGACGACTGAACCGTCTTCCATTGAAGCTAATGAGTGATAGTAGCCACCTGAAACAGACGCTGCCTTTTCAATGTTCTTTGGGACAGTGGATTGATTATAATCGTCCCATCCTTTGGCAACGATCGATCCGTCTTCCCTAATCGCTAATGTGTGGTAGTAACCGGCAGCCAGGAACTGGGGAGTCGAAGCTTTGAGATTCACGTTCGGTCCTATCTGATAACCATTCACGGTCCCAGTCCCGTTAGGGCCTAACTGTGCAGGTGAATTGTATTGGAGTATTACCAATGCGCTCAGAGTGATCAGTGATTTGTTTCTCATGGAGTCTTTAATTAAAGTAATGATAGGGTTTCCCACATAAAATCGTCCATTATAAAAGCTAACTTAGATTGTAATCGCCTTTTCCTCTGTATTGGGCGAAGTTGATAAGTGATAGGAGGTAAAATTTCGCAGTGAAATTCATTATTAGGATACTTGTTTTTCTCGTTACTATTATTCTTGGTTACGAGGTAATTCATCTTATTTGGCTCCGTGACATGGACGGATGGGCTGTCCTGTCCTGGATCGAGGAGGTCAATGAGAATGGTCCATCCTCCAAGGCCGAACCTGAACAAGTTGGAGCATTTTCCCAAGTAAAATCTTTTGATGGGGAGAGGTCTCTTTTCCTCATCGATATTCTTACATTAAGTTCGTTAGCGATTGCGGTCTTATCGGCCTGGGTTCTCTGGGCAAGAAAGAAAGTCACGGCCCGGCGTCGCCCTTGGTCGAGATCATTTTGGGTGAGTTTAGGGACTTTCATTGCGGTCATGGTCTTTACTCTTTTCGGTTCTTTTCCAAAACACACGGAGATATCGGATAAGGAATGGTCTGAGATCATTAATGAGATTAGAGTCGGTGACGTTATTGCTTATCGTAAGGAAAAGTGGAGTGCGCGGCGCGAACTCTTTGCTGAAGGGAAAGCGACCGTGATCGGTTACCGCTTATTCAAATATGGCCACCTCGCGATCGTAGTTGATGATCCGAATGTCCCTGGGAGGAAGGCTCTCTTCACGAGTCAGGGTCAGATAGGAGCGAACCTAGACGAGGACCTTGAAACCTTGCGCACGCATAATTGGGACGCGTGGAGGTTGGATAAGTGGGACCGCGTGGATAAAGATCGTATCAGGGAAGGTGTGATTCGTTGCCAGGAAAAGGCAGGTCATTTCTTTGGCTATGATTATTCGGGTATGTTTTCACTTTGGAATGAAAATCTCAAACCTGAGCAAATAAACGATTTTGGAGACGAGTACATTTGTTCCACGGTAGTTGTGACATTACTTTATTTTGCAGGCTTTGAAAGCGATGCTACGCCGCGGCAAGGCCTTGATTTGATTACTCCTTTACAGGTAGTCAAAGCTAAAGGGCATTTTATCGAATTGCCGGATTTGCCAAAGGTTGATTGATTAGGGAGTTGCTTGGGCTGAGCTGATTTATTAATATTAATTTCGATGAAGGGATTAATTGAGGCACTGAAAAAGATCAAAGAGGATCGAATGCTAGGATCGGCTGCGGCCGAGACCCTTGAGCGGTTCATTGGAGATCAGTTCGCTGCTAGGTTTTCATTTGTCTCATCGACGAGAACGTTCAGCTTGAGGCATGATTCTTCTTATAACAGTGGTTACACTGTGACTTGTAAGCCTGAAGGAGAAGAAATTGATGTTACGGTTCTTTTTCGGCCCTCTGAGGATAAAATGGTCGAGTCTCTCTCTGCTGGTGAGGTCTTTGAGTCGGGAGTGAGTTTTGTGGAATTTGATTCCTTGTACCAGCGTGCCGTCTTTACTGAATCAGGGGATGAGGATGTTTCAGAGGCTATTTCTGATGATGTAGTGACTGAGACATCGACTGAGGCCGAGGCAGTGCCGGCTCCTGAATTGCATGGATCTGCGATTGAGGCCGAGGCGAAATTGGAACCTGAACCTGAAAAAAGGACTGAAGAGGTAGTTAAAGTTTCAACTAAGAGGCAGTCAACGGTGACTGGCCAGAGATGCACTCTTGAAATTGATGGTAGGGTCAAGGTTGTCTCTCAGGAATCGATTAGCTTAATCATTGAGGAGATCAAAGGTGCCGAGAATTACTGGGTATTTAAACCAGGGTCACAGCATTCATGGCGAAATGAGTTTATCAAATATTCTCGGCAGAGACTCTCTATTAATGAAGGCGAGCAATCTCAGAGGGATCATTCTTATTCGCATTGGAAGAGCAAGGCCTGGAAAGAGAAATCATTTATTAGTCCCGAAGAGGCCCGTGAAAAATTGAAATCACTCTTGGAGGCTAATGAGTTTGGGGCTGAGAGTCCATTCAAGGCTCCTCAGGGACTGGGTAGAGAAGTTCAATTGGACTGGGCTCCTCCAGTTGAAATGGCTTCCGCATCTATTGATGAGCTATATCAGTTTCTGTCAGAAGCGAATGAGTGTTGGGTTCTTACTAGGGGTTCTGAGAAGTCGGGTTATAAAGAGTTCATTCAGTATCTCTTTGATGATGGGGATGGTCCTGGAACTTATGAGAAGTGGAGAGGAGGGGCTCCGGTCCAGAGAGAAAAAATTTCACCTGAAGACGCTCTCAAGAAGGCTAAAAATTATCTAGATTCCGAAGAATTTGTGACCGCGTCATATCTGAGTCATTTCAGTGGCGATCTAAAGCAGAAGCAGCCAGTGAAGGCAGTGACTCGGAGAAGGGGAAGCGGTCAATCAACTGCTGGTATTGAAATTAACGGTGGGTCCTGTGGCTGCATGGCAATCTTTATATTTTTTGCTCTGGTGTGTTTTTTCGCTGAGTTTTGGGCTGGGGCTATTTTCATGATGCTCATGGGCCTTTTGGTAGGGCGTTTTATGACAAGTAAAAGGAAACACTGAAGACTTCGGACCCTATTAAGGGTTGAAATTTTCCCTAATCCAGTCCCGGACCCGTTCCTGGTGCGCTGGCCCGAGCGAATGTCCTGCACGGGCATAGACCTGATATTTTTTACTTCCTTTGCTATAATTTAATGCAGCAAAGTTTGTGGCCGGCGGGCAGACCGGGTCCTGGAGGCCGACTCCCATGAAAACGGGGCACTGTATCCGAGTCGCCAGATTCATTGAATCAAAGTAACTGAGGGTCTTTAGTGTCCTTTCCCAGGTCCGGTCTTCCTTGGATTCGACCCATTCGTTCATCTCGGGCCAGTTCGTTGTCCTGAAGTATTTTTTCCAGTGAGCGAGGAAAGGAACGACCGGAGCGCAGAGTTTCACGCGCTGGTCCAGGGACGCTGTGGCGAAGCTCAGTCCGCCTCCCTGACTCCCTCCGAACACAGCAATTTTCTTTTTATCAATCTCTTCCCGTGAGCAGAGGAAGTCGATTCCCCGAACACAGTCCATGTAAGCTCCCCGGTAATAATAGAGATCCTTATCATCGAGTCCGCGTATCCAGTAGTTTTTGGGTTCGGCCTTGATGTCTTCCTGGCTGTTCCCGTGCCCTCTGGGATTGAGGGAAAGTAAGGCAATGTCCTTGAAGATTCCAACGGGTCTCATGTTCTGACCGTATCCGGGCAACCTGAGTGCAGCTGGGAAGGGACCCTCTTTTTTTGGAACCTCGTACCATCCTCTGATCCTGACCCCTCCGAGGCTGCGCATTTTAACTTCATAGACTTGTAATGAGGGAGTGCTCTTTTCGGGGCAGTCGA
>JASLJT010000209.1:0-15895 GCA_030747955.1 Verrucomicrobiales bacterium
ACCGTCTCCCGTCTCATTAAGTATTTTAGCGTCAGGAACTGCAGAGAGGCACTCCTTAATGATTTCATCGTGCCTGCTTACGTATCGGGTATAGGCATTGGTCCCTAACTTCTGTTGCAAGGCGACCGAACCTACTATGTCGGTGAAAATTAGAGCGGCAATTTGTTTGCTTGCTCCTACTTCTGATTCCCCATCTCCCATTGATTAATATTGTTAAGCAGTCTATTTATTTGCGAAAGATTTCTATTGCAAGGTTGTAGGGACTCAGTGGGGTTGAGATCTGCAATAATTTATAGCATTGATCATGCCATTAATAATTTGTTAGTAAATGTTTTTCTCTTCAAGAAACCCTCAAAAACTAGATATTTGGGATTCTTTAAGAGGCTCGCTGCCTAAAGCTGAAAATGCCCTGCTTTTTGATATTCGACTTAGGTCTGCGCTCTTGAAATTTGGTGCATCAAGACTGAAAAGTTTCACTCATAGCGATAAGAGCCTCCAATAAACGGTTATTTACGCGATTAACGTAAAAGTTTGCAAAACTTTCTTAGCACTAGAATATAAAGTGGGGGAATGGCAATCCCAATACAGTCAAAAAGTATGAATTTTTAACGTAAAAAGATAAATGCCCAGTACAGAAAGGGGACTCTTTGATTTAGTAGAGAAGAATTAAGCTTCCGCTTCTACAGGTGCCTCTAAATCTGTCGGTTTCACAAACTGATCGACCCAAGAGATATAGGCCATGGGGGCAGAGTCGCTTTCGCGTGGCCCCAGCTTAGTAATTCTTGTATACCCACCGACACGGTCAACTGACGCTGAGGCAATTTCATTGAATAGCTTTGATACGCTTTTCTTTTGCCTAAGGAAGGCCAATGCCTGACGTCGATAATGAACGCCTTTTGCTTTTTCTCCAGCTGAATCCGCAGCTATACCCTTTTTCCCCAGAGTAACCATTTTTTCGACAACAGGCCTGAGGGCCTTTGCTTTGGCTAGAGTTGTTTTGATTTGCCCTTCTTCAATGAGGCTACAAGCTTGATTCGCAAGTAGGGATCGGCGATGGGCTTTGGGGCGTTGAAGTTTGCTGGTTTTATTACGGTGTCTCATTAGATTGCCGGTTTTATTGTCACTTTTAGCAGCTAGGCGCTACGCGAGGGGTTGGCATTATAGGGCAACAATTCCCTCGCGCAACGCGAATTTATTCAGTTATAGGATGAATTCAGGGTTATTCGTCCAAGTTTGCGGCGATGAGGTCCTCAAGTCCTGGCCCTGCAGTCGGCAATGGAGCGTGCAAGGTCGGCGAACCGAACGCTTGATCCAATAGGCTCGGATCGAGTTGCATTCCGAGAGAAAGCCCAAGTTCTTGAAGCTTCTCTTTGATTTCATTGAGGGACTTCTTACCGAAGTTGCGATATTTTAGCATTTCAGCTTCTGATTTCAGCGCGAGTTGTCCTACTGATGTGATGTTTGCATTATTAAGGCAATTTGCAGCACGGACAGAGAGTTCAATCTCATTAACGCTCATATTGAGAAGCTTGCGGAGTTCAGCATTTTCCTCACTTTCAGATTCTGGCTTGTTATCAAATTCGACTTGATCGTCATCGTAGTTAACAAAAACGTCAAGGTGATGACGTAATATGGCGGAGGATTGAGTGAGGGCATCGTGTGGCTCTAGTCGGCCATCAGTCCAAACATCAAGGATCAGCTTATCGTAGTCAGTCCTTTGTCCGACTCGGGTATTATCTACTGTGTATTTAACGCGTGTGACTGGGGAGAAGATAGAGTCAATAGGGATGACTCCTATGGGCATGTCGGCCCTATTGTTATCCTCACCACTTGCAAATCCACGTCCGACACGAACTTCCATTTCGCATTCGAAGGTTGTTTTCCGATCCAGAGTGCAGATGACTTGATCTTTATTAACCACTTCGTACTGGGCATCCTCAGTGATGTCTGCGGCAGTGACTTCGCCTTCCTTAGTGACCTTAATGTCTAGCATCTTTGGGTCCTTGTTCTCAAAGTGTTTGAATTTTACCTTTTTAAGGTTGAGCACAATATCAGTAACGTCTTCGACGACGCCGGGGAGGCTGCCAAATTCATGTTGAGCGCCTTTTATTTTTACTGATGTGATTGATGCTCCTTCGAGAGAAGATAGCAGGACTCTTCTTAGGGAGTTTCCAACGGTGTGTCCGTATCCGGCATCAAATGGTTCAGCTGTGAAGCGTGAATAAGTTTCTGTGGCTGTATCTTCGTCCTTAATGAGGCGGTCCGGCATTTCGAACCGGGCTAATCTTACTGGCATTTTTCTTTTTTGGGTTTGCCGGGTTCCCCCTGACGAGTGAGGTGAACTAGAATAGATTTTCCAGCACCCAGGGACCTACGGCAGCTTATATTTCTCGCAGGCGCATATTTTCGAGGGGATACCCTATTTTGCAAGTACTGACTTGCTTAATTATATAAAAATCACCTCGTAAAATAAAAAAACCCGCCTTTCGACGGGTTTTTAAAGTTATTTGTCCTAATTTTAGGAAGAAAATTACCAGCTCTGAGTTCTGCCATTGCTGAACTTACTTTGGAATCCAAGTTCAGGGGCCAGTTCTGCGTAACCGTGGTTTAAGTCCCACCAGATGTTTTTTCCACCATAGTCAGGACCGTAGCTGCCTTTGTATGTTTCGATTGGGAAAGTCACAAATTCAAAGACTCCATAACCAGTTCTCACTAGGCTACGGTAAGCTCCGTTGATTAATCCATAACTAGCTGCATATACAGTACCTTCTTCTTCAACGTTTCGTCTCCAAGTCGTTGGGACTTCGTTAATTCCAAAAAGTATGTTTCCGACAGCACGGGAAAGTTTACGTATTGGGGTTTGTTTGCCTCCAGGAGGTGACTGGATGTCCGCGATGGACGTTCCAGATACCAGAAGGCTCGTAGCTAAGGCAAAAACGATAAGTTTTTTCATTATTTATGAACTAAGATTAGCTTCGATAACTGATCTTTGACAAGCTGAAATTTCGAAAAATTGTGAATCTTTTATCGTTTCGTGTCGGGATTGGTGTAATTAAGTTAAATTACGCAGTATTTCCCATTGCGATTACCTCGCCTCGTTCCTATTGTGCGCAATCAATGCAAGAGCAGGTTCAAACATTAGTCGATGCAGGTCGATTAGACGAAAAATTAGGTGAAAAGGTTTCTCAGTTGGAGCCGGGTGTTTTTTGCCTTCATAAGAGCTGGGGTCCAGGAGTCATAAAAGAATGGGATCTTTTCGGCGACAAGATGGTCATCGATTTCGAGGGTAAGCTTGGGCATGGGATGCAGTTGCAATTTGCAGCTAATTCACTCGAAGCACTAGATAATGATCATATCTTTGCAAAATTTGTAGGTGACCCTGAGGCGACAAAGCAATTTGCGATCGATGACCCTATTACCTTTGCTTTTGAGGTATTGACTAGTTTTGGTGGTTCTCTTTTCCTCGATCACTGGGAAGATAGAATTAAAGGTAGGATCATTCCTGATGAGAAATATAAGAGTTGGTGGGAGTCAGCGAAGAAGAAGATAAGGGCCGATCGCCGATTTGTTTTACCTTCTAAGCGGAACTTGCCCTTTGAGTTGAGGGACGATGATGTTTCACCAGCGGATGCTCTGATTGGTGATTTTGGGGAGGCAAAAGATATCAAAGCCAAGATTTCGATTTTAGAGTCAATAGGAAAAGATCTGTCAGTATTTGATGAGCCTGCAATTCAATTGGAGGAAATATTAAAGTCAATTTCTTCTGTGGTCATTGTTGCTATCAGGCGCTCTCCAGGAGCCGCGGTCGAACTCCTAATTGCTCGAGATGATTTGGTAGCAAAGATTGAAGGCATTGATTTGGGTGACGCCACAAAGCTGAGTGATGTTCTCCGCGATAATAAAAAGAAGTTTCCTGAAATATTGAAAGGGATGGGAGTCGGAAGGCAGAGGCAGGTCTATGATGCAATTAAAGATGCCTACGGAGATGAATGGTCTAATGAATTGATTGCCTGCATGGAGGGTTCCGGAGCACGGGCAATAGGCGAGATCACAAAATATCTTTCTGATAATGGGGAGGATAAACTTTTGTCAGATCATCTTCTGACAGGACTCGCTCGGAGGAGCTTAGGGTTTGAGGTAGTTGCATGGATATGTAAAGAGCGTAAAGGATTGTCCGAAGCAGCATTTGCTCATAAAGGAATATCAGCTTCGATTATAGGTGCATTAGAAAGGGATCACCTTGATGAGACGACACCGAAGACAAATCGTCTTCATGATCTCTTAATTGATGATGTGGAATTAATACCTGACTTACTTGTCGATAGTGACCGCGCAGAGATTCGACATTTCACGCGTAGAATTCAATCAACACCAGTATTTGAAGGATTAAATAAAAATTCGTTACTTGCTCGGATCGTAAAGAAGTTTCCTGTGGTTGAAGATTTAATAACAGGAGAGAAAAGAGAAAAGAAAGGTGGAGAGGAGTCAGAGCAGGAGAAGCCCACGAGTCTCATTGTTTCCTGGGGAAGTTTACAGGCTAGGCAGGAGAAGCTTGATGATATTATTAACAAGAAGATTCCTGAAAACTCAAAAGAGATTGGCATTGCCAGGGAGTATGGTGACTTGAAGGAGAATTTTGAATTTAAGGCAGCCAAGCAGCAGCAGGCTGTCCTGATGCGTCAGAAAGCAGAGCTCGAGGCGGAGATTTCTGCAGCTCGAGGCACTGACTTTAGTGATGCAAATACTTCCAGTGTTTCAGTAGGAACTATCATTGAATTGGAAGACGTGGAAAATGGAAGCTCTGAATCTGTGACGATGCTAGGTGCATGGGACACAGACACAGAGAAGGGGATCATTTCATATCTTTCAGGCATGGGTAATGTGATGTTGGGCAAGTCAGTTGGCGATGAGGTTGAGCTTCCGACTGAAAAAGAAGGAGAGACAAGACTTGTCCAGATTAAAGCCATAAGTGCTTACGACGAAGGAGAGTCTTAGACTTTTAATAATTGCGGATTTTTCAAATGCCTTTCATTCAAGATGAGATGGAGAGCTCTGTTTTTTGAATTTAGAACTATAAGAAATTATTAACATTAATCACTACAGATAATAAATATGTCAGCTACCAAAATCATTGAAGTTAAAGGCAGAGAGATAATTGATTCTAGAGGAAATCCAACGGTTGAAGTTGACGTGAAGCTCGAAGGCGGAGGATTTGGTCGAGCAGCAGTTCCTAGTGGTGCGAGCACTGGCGAACATGAGGCCTGGGAGCTTAGGGACGGTGATGATTCGAGGTACAGAGGAAAAGGCGTTAAGAATGCCGTATCCAATGTTAATACTAAAATTGCGGAGGCCCTAATTGGGCAGGATGCTAATGATCAGAGTGGAATTGATAATATTATGCTTCAAGTGGATGGGACTCCTAACAAGAAGGTCCTTGGAGCCAATGCTGTACTGGGTGCTTCTTTAGCTAATGCCAAAGCCGCAGCGGCTGCGGCAGGGGTTCCATTATACAAGCATCTGGGAGGAGATGAGGCTGTTACGCTTCCAGTTCCTATGATGAATATCATTAATGGAGGGGAGCACTCTGATGCGCCAATCGATTTCCAAGAGTTTATGATAATTCCTAAAGAGGCCCCCAGTTTTTCTGAAGCGCTTCGTTATGGAGCGGAGATTTTCCATTCTCTTGCCGGAGTCTTGCATGGCAGGGGTCTTTCTACAGCAGTCGGTGATGAGGGTGGATTCGCTCCCAATTTAGAATCAGCGGATGATGCACTTGCAGTCATAGCTGAGGCAGTGGATAAGGCTGGTTATTCTCTTGGTGATCAGATTGCCATTGCTTTGGATGTTGCTTCTAGCGAGTTCTTTGATTCAGATAAGCAACGATACGTGTTTAAAAAATCAGACGGGTCAGAACGTACGGCCGAAGAGCTTGTCGACTATTACGCTGAGTTGCAGACTAAGTATCCAATAATTTCAATTGAAGACGGGTGCGATCAAAATGATTGGGACGGCTGGAAGCTCCAAACGGAAAAGATCGGAGCCAAGACTCAATTGGTGGGGGATGACCTTTTTGTTACGAATGTTGATTTTTTACAAAAAGGGATCGATTCCAATACGGCCAACTCTATTCTCGTTAAGGTGAATCAGATAGGTTCTCTTTCAGAGACCTTACAAGCAGTTACGCTGGCCATGGATAATGATTATACGGCAGTTATTTCACACCGCTCAGGTGAAACAGAAGATGCAACAATTGCTGATATTGCGGTTGGAACCAATGCTGGACAAATTAAAACGGGATCGCTAAGTCGTTCAGATAGAATAGCTAAGTACAATCAGCTTTTGCGAATCGAAGAAGAACTAGGTGCGAAAGCTGTATATGGTGGTAAATTAAAAGTCTAGTTTCTAGACTTTTTATGGGAAATATAAGCAATCGGCAAAAACTCCATCGCATTAAGCGTGATGAGTTAGGTCTCAATCTTTGGCAAAGATTGACTAGGATATTGCTCTTAGCGTCTGTTGTGGGTCTAGGAATACTCGTTTTTTCTGTATTTGCTCCAGAATGGGACAAGTTGAAAGATATGGATCGGGAAAATGCTATGCTAAAGGCGCATTTAGATGAATTGAAGAGGGAGCGCAATGATCGTCTGCAGGATGAACTATATACATCCAATGACATTGGCTATCTTGAAATTGTGGCCCGAGATCGACTGGATTTACAGCTGCCAGAGGAAGTCGTTTTTAGGATTCAAAGATAAAAGTTTATATCTTTAATCTTTTTTTGAGGCTGTTCATGTCTTAGATTGCAAATTATTCACAGCAAATAAGTATAAAATTACTTGCCTAAAGCCCCTATTTGCTGGTACAGAATTCCGCTCTTTGTTTGCAAATATTGTAACGCAAAGTCCGTAACTTAAACCCCATTTTCCATACCTTGTATTCCGCAGAAGAAAATTATCTGGCTACTATTTTAATTGAAGGTGAAATAGTCACAGAGGCTCAAATCGAAGATGCTAAGGGGCAGCGTAAAGGTACCGAGTCATTTGTTGAGACTTTGATTCGAACGGGTCAAGCTAAAGAAGTCGATGTGGCAAGGTGCTGTGCTGTGAATTACGGAATGGATTTCGTGGAGTTGACTCATGTGACGCCAGCAAAAGAAATCGTTGATATGGTCCCGTTGGAAGACGCGCGTCGTTATGGAATGGTTCCTATCGGATTTGATCAGAACCGATTGGAGATTGCAATAAGTGACCCTTTTGACACTGCTACTATTGATAGTCTCAACCATGTTCTTGGTTATGACGTCAATGCTAGCGTCTCTTCTCCTGAGCAAATCAATGATGCGATTGGGCGGTGGTATGATGAAGCGATAGGTGGAGCTGATGCTGACACCGATTTGGTTGTGCTCTCTGAGAATTCAGGTGGGGACGCTGGAGGAGAAGGAGATGCTGGAGCGAACGATGCTCCCGTTATTAAACTTGTTGGGCAAATTTTAAAGGAATCGTTTAATGCTGGCGCATCTGACATCCATATTGAGCCACTCGAAAAATCGGTCCGTGTTCGTTATCGTATCGATGGTGTCTTGCATGAAGTTGCGAATCATCCCCGCAATCTTCTCTCGTCCATCATTGCTAGAATTAAAATTATGACCGGCGCAATGAGTATTGCCGAGAAGCGCTTGCCTCAAGATGCGAGGATTCAATTGAGATTAGGTGATAAGGATTTGGATTTACGTGTTTCAACGGTTCCAACAAACCACGGAGAATCAGTGGTGATGAGGGTCCTTGATAAGTCTGCGCTGAATCTCGGTCTTGCACAGTTAGGCTTTCTTAGTGATGATCAGGCAACTTTTGAGCAGTTAATAACTCTTCCTGATGGCATTTTGCTTGTGACTGGTCCTACGGGGTCAGGTAAGACAACGACCCTTTACGCATGCCTTAATTATATAAATAAGCCAGACAGAAAGATCATTACAGTTGAGGATCCTGTCGAATACCAAATGTCCGGAATTAATCAGGTCATGGTTAAGGAGGACGTGGGAATGACATTTGCGGCTGCTCTTAGATCTATATTGCGTCAGGCTCCCAACATTATAATGATAGGGGAGATCAGGGACCTTGAAACGGCCTCGATAGCCATTAATGCATCTTTGACTGGGCACCTTGTGTTTTCTACTCTTCATACGAACGATGCACCTAGTGCGGTTGCCCGTATGGCAGACATTGGAGTGAAGAGATTCTTAATTGCATCCGCTGTGCGGGCAATTATTGCGCAGAGGCTCATCCGAAAGCTTTGCCCCGAATGTAAAACGTCTGGAGAATTAAATGATAGGGAAATAAAGGCTTTGAGTTTGGACGCCGCTCAAATGAACGATTCCACGATAATGACACCCGATGGTTGTGTTAAGTGCAGAGCAACAGGTTACAAGGGCCGAGCAGGTATCTTCGAAATATTTCAAATTGATGACGAGGTGCGCCATATGGTGAATGAAAACTTATCGACGCCTCAGCTAAGGAGGCAGGCCCGTGAAATAGGGATGAGAACTTTGCGTGAGGATGGTATTCGTAAGGTTTTAAACGGCATGACTTCGGCCTCGGAGATCATTCATGTAACGATGTCTGATGCTAGCTAATCCTAAAACAATTTAAGAATTAATATGACACCAGGACAAGTCCTAGAACTACTTAAGCAGCGCGGCGCAATTACCAAAGATCAGGCCAAAGAAATTGAAGGGTTGATGGAAAATTCGACCAAAGATGTGGCCCAAACAATTGCCGATTATGGAGTCCTTGCTAGGGAAGATGTTTTTTATCACATTGCACAAGATTTAGGCCATGAGCATGTTAATTTAAAAGGTTTCAGCCCGGCAGCGGAAGTTATTTCAGCTATCCCGGCTGCTACGGCAAGGCTTTATAAGGCTTTTCCTGTTAGCTATGATGGATCGAAGTTGACCGTGGCATTGGCAGATCCGTTAGACCCTCAGGTCGGAGAGGAGTTAAGCTTCGCCTTGAGCCAGGAGTTGGAGTTCTGTGTTGCGGACACTAAACAGATCTTGGATGGGATAGAGCGAATTTATGTTGCTGGAGAAGGTACAGGACAAATGAATGATATTTTGGGTCAGCTCAAAGGTATTGCTCTCAGTGATGATGATGATGAAAGTGAGGCGAACTCGGCTCCAATTGTTCGATACATTGATTTGGTTCTTGAGCAGGCCATGAGAGAACAGGCATCTGATATCCACTTTGAGCCGTTCGAGAGCGAATTCAAAATTCGGTACCGTGTTGACGGGGCCCTTTATGAGATGTCGCCTCCTCCTGCCCATCTTGCGAATACAATCATTTCCCGAATCAAGGTCATATCTAATCTGAACATTGCCGAGCGGAGGATCCCTCAGGACGGACGCATGGTGATGTCTCTAGGAGACAGGGACGTTGATTTCCGAGTCTCTACTCTGCCTACTAGTTACGGCGAGAGTGTGGTATTGAGGGTCCTTGACCGTTCTTCAGTTAGTCTTGATCTTGAGAATTTAGGCCTGCCTACGGATCTGTCTGAATACATTGAAGGAACAATAGTTAAGCCGAACGGTATTTTCATTTGTACTGGACCGACCGGAGCAGGAAAGACCACTACTCTCTATGCATGTTTAAGAAGAATTAACACCATCGACAGTAAGCTTCTAACGGCTGAGGATCCTGTAGAGTATGACGTGGAAGGGATTATTCAGGTACCAGTTAACGAAGGGATAGGACTGACTTTTTCTCGAGTGCTTCGTGCATTTCTGAGGCAGGATCCGGACCGTATACTTGTCGGAGAGATGCGGGATGTTGAAACTGCGCAAATTGCAATACAGGCTTCTTTGACTGGTCACTTGGTTTTTTCAACTCTTCATACTAATGATGCGCCGGGTGCAGTTACTCGTTTAGTGGATATGGGATGTGAGCCATTTCTTGTTTCGGCTTCACTTGAGGGGGTATTGGGTCAGCGACTCTTAAGGACAATATGTTCAGATTGTAAGCAGCCGTATGAACCAAGTGCGGCATTACTTGGTGAACTTGGACTCAGTCCTGAAGATATTGGAGATAAAGATTTTTTCACTGGAGCAGGTTGTGAGGAATGTGGAAATTCAGGGTATCGAGGACGTAAGGGCTTGTTCGAATTGCTTGATATTAGTGAGCCTATTGCTGAAATGATTACCGAGCGCGCCCCTACAGTTGTTTTACGTCAAAAGGCCATAGAGCTGGGGATGACCACATTGAGGGAGGATGGCCTTAGAAATATTTACGAAGGCCACACAACGATTGAGGAGGTTCTTAAATATACCTAAAAAACAGTATTTTTGCCTGATTAAAGATCTGTCGTTGCAAGCAGAGGAAGAACAGGTTTAAATTAGTAATTCTAATCCCTTTATCTACAGCATTTACCCCAATAATTTATGCCACTATTTCAATACGAAGCGATCGATGCTAAGAGTGAAGTAACTACTGGAAGTATCGAAGCCGCCAACAAGGCGGACGCAACCCAACAGCTTCGAACAAATGGACTCTTTCCAAAACAAATAGTAGAACAAGGAAAAGGTAAATTAAAGGTAACTAAAGGAAAGAAGATGAAGTCTCGTCGTTCGAAGACGAGAGGTGCACCAAGAAGAGGTAAGATTAAAGGAAAGGTCTTGATGATCTTTACGCGTCAGCTTGCTACTCTGATTGATTCTGGTTTGCCATTGCTTCGCGGGCTCACTGTATTAGCTAAGCAGGAACCTAACCCAGTTCTCAAAAGTACTATTCAGAACCTAGCTGATTCAGTTCAGACAGGAAGTACATTCTCTGAAAGTTTGTCTCAGCATCCCAATATCTTTAATAAGTTATATGTTAATATGGTCAAGGCTGGAGAGCTTGGTGGTGTCCTTGAACTAGTACTTATACGTTTGGCCGAGTATTCAGAAAAGGCTCAGAAGCTTAAGAATAAGATTGTGGCAGCAATGGTTTATCCTGTGATTGTCATGGTCATTGCGATGTCTATCATGGTTTTCCTTTTGGTTGTGATCGTTCCTAAGTTTGAGAAAATATTTGAGGACATGTTAGGGTCCGCTGATAAGTTGCCAGGACTAACCAAGTTTGTGATTAATCTTTCTGGCTCGTTGTCGACAAATATCATCCCCATTGCTGGAACCCTAGTCGGCACATTTGTTGTTTTTAAAATCGTTGCGAGTCAAGCTTGGGGTAGAAGGTTTCTTGACGCTGTAAAGCTTAGAATGCCTCTGTTCGGACCAGTTCAGAGAAAGAGTGCTATCTCAAGGTTTAGTAGGACTTTGGGAACTTTAGTTACTAGTGGTGTTCCTATTCTTCAGGCACTTAATATTACCCGGGAAACGGCCGGAAATGTTGTGATATCTCAGGCAGTTCAGAATGTCCATGACGCTGTAAAAGAAGGTGAATCTATAGTTAATCCTTTAGAGGCAAGTGGCGTTTTTCCGGCGATGGTTATAAGCATGGTCGACGTTGGTGAAGAAACTGGTCAATTGCCGGAAATGTTACTTAAGGTGGCTGATGTTTATGATGATGAGGTAGATAATGCGGTGGCGGCATTAACGTCCATGCTTGAGCCTCTAATGATCGTTATGCTTGCGGTGGTCGTTGGTGTCATTGTCATGGCGTTGTTCCTTCCGATGGTTGAAATCATCAAGGGAGTGGCAGGCCAATAAAAGGAAAAATAAAATTTGAAAGCTTTGATGGATCCTATGAAAAATAATGATTCAAAGTGCAGAAGTTCTGCTTTTACATTAATTGAATTGCTAACAGTGATTAGCATCATAGCAATTCTTATGGCTATGACTATTGGCATAATAGGCTATGCGCAGGACAAGGCAGCAGAGGAAAGAACCAAGTCTGTTATGATTGCAGTTAAGGCTGGCCTTAAAAAATATTATAATGAATACGGTGAATATCCTGAGCCGGTAGAAAATAGTGGCACCGGTAAGTCTGGCGCAGTTGCTCTTTACCAGGCCCTGATGGATGATGGGGATGATGAAATTCTTGGAGGACCGAATGAGCCCTCTGACGGGAGATCTGGGGAAAATATGTTTGTGGACATGAAGGGCAAAGGCTTTGTAGACAGTGAAGGCACTACTTATTGGATAAAGGATGGATATGATCGCAGGATTTATTACCAGGTCCATGATCCGGAATATCCGGAAGCTACCAATCAAACCACATATGATCTTTGGTCTTACGGTAAAGACAAAGGAAGAAACAAGTCAGATACCGACAACGAGGCTTTGTGGATAAAGAATTGGTAAGGCTATTTGCAACTGCCTAGGAACGCGATCAGATCTGAAAGGTCCTGATTTGTCAGTAAGCTTTCAAATCCTGCAGGCATTAATGAGATAGGTGATCTTGTTACGTTTTTTATCTTTTTGCGCATGACGAGTTCTTTTATGCCGCTCGCATTGCTGATATAGATTGAATCAGGGCTTTCGTGTTGGATGATGCCTAGGTGAGTGCTTCCCTGAACCGTTTGGATAATGTAGTTTTCGTATCCATTGACAACCGTTGAGCTTGGAAAAATGATTGCCTCGAGTAGGTCTTGTTCTTTACGGATAGCTCCTATCTTGGAAAGATCAGGTCCAAGTAGGCCGCCCTGATTTGCTACGCGATGACATAGTGAACAGGTTGAGCGATTGGAGTAAAATAAGGCTCGGCCCCTTGATGCATTTCCAGGCTTAAGGCTTGCTAGAATGGATTTTAGCTTTTTTCTTTTGGCCTGATCCGCCAGTGGGTTTTCTTTTGCTAATACTGACAATGCAGAGTGAGCATCTTCGGCAGATTCTGGGAACGCTTCTGCGATCAGTTTTAGTTCATTGGAATGGATTGTATCTTTAACTTTGGCTAGCGATTTCGCTAATTGGATTCCTATTTTGTTAATGAATTCAGCGGGAGAGGATTCATTAAAATTGGAGGATGACTTAATGAATGGTTGGGTTAGATGATTTATTTGGAGGGGAGAAGCTTTAGGGATTAGTTTACAGAGTGCTAGGGCTTGAGCTTCATTTTTGGCTGAGATCTTTAGTTGGCTAAGTGCGCGCGAAGCGTTGCTTCTTAAGGTGGGGGAGGAGTTTTGATTTTGAATAATTTTAGCTAAATAGCTGAATTGTTCCTCTTTCAATGAAGTGTCATTTTTTGCAATGACTTCCAGAGCAGCGACTCGTAGAGCGTCACTTTCATCAAGATTGTCCGCAATATTTCTTAATATTTTTATGATGGACTCTTCCGAGTCGAATCTTGCGGTGATTGCTATTGATTCTCCTTTAATCTTAGCTGAAGAGGATTGCAGTGATAGTTTGAGCGTATCTAGAAGACCAGAGGGGAGCTTTTCCATGAAGCCAACTGCAGTGAGTAATTGGACTTTTGTAAGGGTTGATGACTTAGGATTGATAATGACAGAGTGGATAGCTTTATGAAGATCATTTTCTTCCGAGAAGCTCAGGACAATGCTTTCTATTATCTCTTTGTCATTGTTTGCGAGTTCTTCTTTGGCAGTGAGTTCTTTAAAAACGGCTAAGACTTGGTCTTTCCATTGAGGCCGTCCGGAGATCACGCGTTGGGCTTCTTCCCTGACTGTGAGGTTTGGTGATTTTAGTAGAGGCACAACCATTTCAGGTTTTAATGAGCCCTCAGGCATCTTGTCGAGGGCTCGGAGCGAGGTTCTTTGGAGTAGGGGCTGTGAGTCGTCCTTAAGGTAATGTGCTGTTCTTGTGGAGTTGCCTATTTCTATTAGGGCATAGGTGATTGCGTGCTGAATGTGGAGGTCAGCGTTCTTTTTTGAAATGGCTTTGAAGAGAGAATCTACTGAGGACGGTTCTTTTATTTGTCCAATTGATGTTGCTGCGGTTCTTATGATCTGCGGTTCCTTATCGTTGAGTAATTTAGTTAACTTTGGTCCAGATTCTTCATCTTTTAGTATGCCGAGAGAACGTGCTGCGACTTGCCTTAGGGTAGGAGATTTCAATTCGAGGGATTTACGAATCAAGTTAAGTGATTTCTTGGATTTGATCTTGGAAAGTGTCCACAGGAGTTGTGTTTGGTGTCGGATCGATCCGCTCTCATTGAATGCTTTTTCTATGGCTGAGATTGACTCATCTCCAGATTTGATAAGTGAAAGTGCGGCCCTTTGTTTGACCGCTTCACGTTTGTCATTGATTAGCTCTGCGGCTTTGATGGGCTTTAAGTTAGTCCAGTTAATTTCTTCTCCTCGTGCATCATTGGTTTTCGGACCATCGATTCGCGAGATTCGATAAATTGCTCCCTTAACTTCGGGCTTTGCTATTTTTGAAAAGGGGCAGCCCCAACTGAGCCAGCCCCCAGTGTCGAGTAAGAGTAAGCTTCCGTCCGCATCTTCAAGTATGTCTGTTGGGTGAAAATCGATACTGCTTGAGCTAATGAAGTCTTCTTCCTCAGTTATGAAAGTTGAGCCGCTTTTTTTGAGCTGGATGTGTACCACTTTGTGGGTATTAAAATGGCATGCAAATAAGCTGTCCCTGTAAGAGTCTCCAAAATGGTTCCCCTTGTACCTAACTAATCCGGCAGGAGCGACCTGTCCCCAGCGGCTAGTGGCGGGGAGTCTGTGTCCAGTATCGTGCAATAAGGGTAATCCATAAACTCTCTGAGTAAGTCCTCCATCTATCCAGTGAATTAGAGCGTCGTGCCTTCCGCCGTAACTGTCATAAATGGCGCAGGTAGATAGCATCTCGCCAGTGTCCGTGAATTCAATGTCGACTGGATTAATGCCTCCCTGTCCTTCAATGCGCACATCGGTCCCGTCAGGATTGCATGAAAAGACACCAGCGGCTCGGCTCTGGCCTGTCATGCTCCCGTCTGGCCCCTTGAACTGGTAGCCGAAGTGTCCACCGCTAAAGTAAAATCTACCGTTCGGGCCTAAGTAGGGGCCGTGCTGATTGGCTCTCCCGTCAAATTCCATGTAACCAAGGATCTTTTCGCGCTTATCGGCTACCCCGTCATCGTCCGTGTCCTCGAGCCTCCAAAGGTAAGGAGCTGAAATAATATAAAGCGCGCCGTCATGCCAGAGCCCTCCTTCAGGCATGGTCATCTTGTCGGCGAAGATGGTACTCTCGTCATAGACGCCGTCACCGTCCTTGTCCACGAGTCGCCGCACGAACCGCGGAAGTTCTTTCTCGATCTCGGCTTTGGTGGTCAGGTTCCTGCCATCACTCTCTGCAATGTAAAGTCTTCCCTCATCATCTAGGCATGCCATCATTGGGTAACCGACGAGTGGGGGAGCAGCAGCGATGGTTATTTTGAATCCGTCAGCGACTTTGATTGGAGGTGCCTTGAAGTCTTCAGAGAATCCATTGGACAGTGGAAGGAGGAAGATTCCTGAAGCGAAGGCGATGAGAATTAAGAATCTCATGGGCCTAGTCAGTAAAGACTGAATTTCTCTCATTAAACATACCAAGGACCTTGATAAAGATCTCTTTGGTACCGATGACTGGACTCGAACCAGCACTTCCGAAGAAAACGGATTTTGAATCCGTCGCGTCTACCAATTCCGCCACATCGGCCTGTTTATTTTCAAAGAGTCAATATACAATTTAGCGGTTATTCCAATTTATATTAACTCCTTTGATACACCTTTCAGGGTCCAATATCAAAGACCAATTTGGATGATTATAGGTAAGCTTAAATTGGAGAGTGAGAGCCAGAAAGAGCGGAACAGTGGAACAGTGGAATGGCCGTGCTTTGTTCCTATTTGAGGACAAATGACCCTAAATTGGGGCCGCACTTTCGTGCAATCCAAGGACTGCAATCTTTTTGTAGGAAATCCCTATAAAATTAGGTTTTTTAGGAATCCGGCAAATGCGAGAAAATCCATTGTTATAACATGCTCA
>JASLJT010000210.1:0-4132 GCA_030747955.1 Verrucomicrobiales bacterium
GTTCCACGACCGGTGCCTTTCGTTTGAAAGAGCATGTCTTGGATAAGGGTAGCATTGATCTTTTCTTTATTGAGTTTGCAGTGAATGATGATCAGGACGCTGGGCATGAGAAGAGGGAATGTGTGAGGGGAATGGAGGGGATCATTCGGCACGCTAGGACAGCGCAACCTGAAATGGACATTGTTGTAACGTATTTTGTGAATCCCGGAATGCTCAGTCAGTTAAGAGAGGGTAAAGTCCCCATGCCCATAGCAGCGCATGAGGAGGTCCTCAAACATTATGGTGTATCCGCGATATTTCTTGCTCGTGAAGTGGCTGATCGCATCGGTGCTGGGGAGTTGACATGGGCCCAGTTCGGTGGGACTCATCCCAAGCCGGCCGGCAATGCAATTGCTGCGGAAATGATTGGGCAACTCCTTAGCAGTGTCTGGGATAAGAAGGGGGCCAAGGCGAAAGTTCCTCACCCTCTCCCAGCAAAGTTGATTGATTCGGGAAGCTATTGTCAGGGGATTTTTCTTTCTCCCGAACGATCCTCGAACGATTCCTGGTCATGGAGTGTTCCTGAATGGAAGAAGATCCCTGGTAATTTCCGTAACACTTTCGCCGGAATGAAACTCCTCAGTTGTGATGAGTCCGGCAAAGAGACGACTGTCCGTTTCAATGGGACGGCTCTCGGAGCCTATGTCTTGGCTGGTCCTGATGCGGGGACCCTTGAGTATAGCCTGGACAATGGTCCATGGAAGGCCCGTGACCTTTATCATCGGTACAGTCGAGGCCTTCACTATCCCCGAACTGTGATGCTTGTTACTGACCTAGAGAAAAAAGAGCACACGGTCCGATTGAGAATGAGTGATAAATCGAACCGGTCCAGTAAGGGAACTGCGGCGCGAATTCTGCAGTTCACTGTTAATTGATTTATTATTTCATGGGTTTTAGTGAATTTTAAATTAATGTATTAAAGAAAGATGCTCGAGACGAACTTCTCCAACATTGACTGGTTCATTGTGGCTGCTTATTTGGCGGGCACCGTAGTCATTGGGTTGTGGGTGAACCGGTACATTAAAGGGATGGGGGATTTCCTTGTCGCCGGCAGGTCACTCCGCACGCGATTAGGAATAGCAACTATGATCGGCTCAGAGCTTGGTCTGGTCACGGCAATGTTCGCGGCTCAGAAGGGTTTTACGACAGGATTTTCTGCCTTTCATATTGGACTCATGGCAGGAATAGCTACGCTCATTGTTGGTGTGACGGGATTCATTGTTGTTCCGTTGAGACGGATGGGGGTTATGACAATTCCTGAATTTTATGAGAAGCGGTTCCGTAGCCGTTCTCTGCGGATCGTGGGCGGTTTCATTCTGGCTACGGCTGGGATCTTGAACATGGGACTGTTCCTTAAGGCAGGAGCCGTGTTCGTGTCTGGCATTACCGGGATCGATGATGATGCAGTGAAATGGGTAATGACAGTGATGATCGTGTTGGTGCTCTTTTATACCTGCCTCGGGGGAATGGTTTCTGTTATCATTACGGACTTCGTTCAATTCGTGGTGCTTTCTTTTGGCCTCCTTCTCACTTGTTTCATTGCGGTAAAGAAGATTGGCTGGTCGGCATTGGTGAATGGTGTTGATAAGATCTATTCGGATCAGGGATTTAATCCCTTAGTAGCGGAAGGAGTCGGTGGTTCTTACGTGAGTTGGATGTTTTTCCTTGGAGTCATTTCGTGTGCTGTCTGGCAGACAGCAGTCATGAGGGCCTGTGCGGCTGAGAGTGTTGCTGTTGTAAAGAAAATGTATTTGTGGTCCTCTCTGGGTTTCATGATCAGGTTCCTGATTCCTCAGTTCATTGGAATTTGTGCTCTGGTCTATTTTTATGACATGGGTGCTGTAGAACCTTTCTTTGATGGGCAGGGAAAAGTGAGCACTAATCCGGACGCGACAATGAAGGCGATGCCTATCTTTCTTGGTAAGCTTCTCCCTGTTGGGCTCTTGGGAATCGTTGCTGCCGGAATGATCGCCGCTTTCATGTCAACGCATGACACTTACCTTTTGTGCTGGTCCTCAGTTTTGACTGAGGACGTTGTTAACCCGTTAGCCTCGAAAAGAATGTCACAGAGGGCAAGGATCGTTCTGACCAGAGCATTTCTTGTCATGATTGCGATCTTTCTGGTGATTTGGGGTCTCTGGTACGATCTGGGTCAGGACCTCTGGGACTACATGGCAGTGTCCGGAGCAATTTATTTCACTGGAGCTTTTGCAATACTCTTACTGGGCCTTTATTGGGAAAGGGCCAGCACTGCTGGGGCCTTCTCGGCTCTCTTTATTGGCACGTTAGCTGTGATCGGGCTTAAGCCGGTCCAGGAGAAATTAAATCTTGTGGATTATTTTCAGGAGAAAGGAATAGAGAGTCATCATATTGGCCTGACAGTTTCTTTTATCGCAGTCCTTGCAATGATGGTTGTGTCTTTGACAATTCCTGACAAAAAAGAAAGGACTGAAAATTTTAACTAAGACTGATTATGGAAGGATGGATTAATTTTTGGGGAGCTTTACTGCTCGTGACACTAGTCATATACACGGTACTCGTACTGTATGTTTCTCTTGGAGGAGTCGCTGACATACGCAATATGTTCAAGTCCCTCTCCGGGAATGAGAATTCTGCGGATTCAGACTCTCAGGAATTGGATGAGGAAACCTTAGAGTCCTGAGCGTACTGTCTTATCGAAGTCCTTTGCAAAGGATAAGACATCATTCATTGGTCCGGTCATCTTGATGAATATGGGTCCGCCTTCGCATTCGATGATTGCTCCTCGCATTGCGTAGTTAGGCATTGGAACCTTTTGACCAAAGGGTGAGCCACTCATGTATGTGCCTTTTGCAGAGACAGTGGTGATTTTGCTTTTTTTAACCTCTGCCTTTTCCACTTTCGTTGATAGCTCCTCTTTAGGTTCTTTGAATTGACCAATCCATCGATTCACATTGGCTTCGACGCTTCCTCCGCTGCCTGCTCCAAAATAAAAGACAACAATTTCAGCTTTGCCATTTTTGTACTGGGCTTTTCTCATCTTTGAGCTCGGTTTCTCTGATTTCCAGGTCACTGGAGTTTCAAAGGTCTTTCCGGCCACTTTGAATTGGTTTTTCTTTTCTTCTCCATGAGCCGATCCGGCCCAAAATAAAAAGCATATTATTAATAAGTGTTTCATTATTTATTTTTGTATTTAATACCCAATCTATAACAGCTCCTTGGCATGATGAAAACCAAACAACTAACTTTAATCAATCTTGTTGCTGTGCTTTTCCCTTAGCTGTTAAGTTACAAAAGAATATGAGGAAAAATTGGCCCGCTTTATTATTTTTATTCTTCTTTTGTGTCCAGGCAAGGGCTGAAATTAAATTCAATGAAGGAGACAGGGTCCTCCTTTATGGAAACTCATTCATTGAACGGATGCAGCAGAACGGTTTCTTTGAGGCGGCGTTGCAACTGGCGAATCCAGGAAAGGGAATCGAATTACGCAGTCTGGCCTGGACCGGTGATGAGTTGGGTCATCGGCTTCGCCCCGAACGTTATGTGAATCATCTCAAGAAGCTCCTGGACAAGTGGCCAGCGGATTATGTCATTTTAGGATTTGGATTATATGAATCCTTTGCCGGAACCTCCGGAATCGAAAGTTTCAAGGCCGATCTGAATGGTTACTTGGATGAAATGAAGAGGAGGCATTCTGAGGCTCAAGTAATTCTTCTTTCGCCCATTGCTAATGAGGATATGAACCATCCTGATTATCCTGACCCGGCACAAAGGAATGGGGAAATTAAATCCTACGTCGATGCTATGTCTACGATTGCTGAGAGTAGGAAAATTCAATTCATTGATTTATTTGATTTTAGTAAGTCCCAGTACGCGATCCATAAAAAATCACTAACTGATAATGGTGTTCATCTTAACTCCTATGGCCATGAGTTAATCGCGGGGCATCTGTCCAGAAACATTCTAGGTGATCAGGCATATGATGGAATCAATAAGAAGCGGATCAGTTCCGTTGCCCGGGCCGTTTCGCGTAAGGCCCAATACGTCTCTACGATCGTTCGGCCAGTCAATACGGTCCTTTATTTTGGAGTCCGCGGACGGGCCAATGAGTATA
>JASLJT010000211.1:0-15363 GCA_030747955.1 Verrucomicrobiales bacterium
ATCAAAAAAGAACAAAGATCAGACCAAAAAGGACCCTACAGAGGAGGAGGACTTTTCTATTGATGTAAATAAAGCTGAAAATCCTAAAGAGGATTCAGATGGTTCCAACGAACAAAAATCAAAAAAAGAAGAAGAGCCCAAAGATCCTTTAAAAGAGGCACTGAAACAGGCAGAGCACTGGAAGGACATCGCGGCCAGGAATCAGGCAGAACTGGACAATTATCGCAAACGAATGGCAAGAGATAAAACAGAAGCCATTAAGTTTGCTAATGCCGGATTGCTTTGCGAATTGTTGCCAGTCATTGACAGTTTCCAAATGGGTCTTGACGCAGCTAAACTAGAAGACTCTGAATCCATTATCACTAAGGGTATGGAAATGGTTCAAAAACAGTTAGAAGAATTCCTTTCGACGCAAGGAGCCACAGAGATCTCTGCCATTGGTCAGCCATTCGATCCTAATATGCATGAAGCAATTTCACAGGAAGAAAATAATGATATACCTGAAGGAAATGTTATTACCCAAATACGAAAAGGGTACAAACTTCATGATAGACTGTTACGCGCAGCAAACGTTATAGTTTCAAAAGGACCAGAAAAAGATTCCGAATCAAGTGATGAAGAAGGCGCATAGACGCATTAGTCAACTCATTTACTTTAATCCATAGCTAACAATATAATAAATTTTGGATGTCTAAACGTGATTACTACGAAGTCCTTGGAGTCAACAAGAATGCAAGTGCTTCTGAAATCAAAAAAGCTTATAGAAAAGCTGCCGTAGAACATCATCCTGATAAAAATCCGGATGACCCATCAGCTGAAGAACGTTTCAAGGAAGTAAGTGAAGCCTATGAAATATTAAGTGATGAGGGCAAGAGAAGTACTTATGACCAGTACGGACACTCTGCTTTTTCTGGTCCTGGCAGATCGAGGGGAGGAGATCCATTTGATATCTTCAAAGAAGTCTTTGGAGGCAGTGGTGGAGGAGGGGGCGGTATATTCGAGGAGCTCTTCGGAAATAGTAGAAGGCGTGGCAGAACAAGCAATAATAGGGGTTCGGATTTAAGATATGACCTGCAAATCACTCTTGAAGATGCAGCAATTGGTACAGTCAAAGAACTTGAGCTGGCAAAACCTATAACCTGCAAAAAATGCAATGGGTCCGGATCTTCAAGTGGTTCAGGAACAAGTTCATGCAATACGTGCGATGGGCACGGGCAAGTCATTTCATCGCGAGGATTTTTTCAAGTCCAGCAGGCCTGTCCAGATTGTGGAGGGACCGGACAAATCATCAAAGACCCGTGCAATGAATGCAGGGGAGAAGGAAGGTCAGAAGAACTGACTAGAATCAAATTAAAAGTCCCTGCAGGAATTGCCCACGGATCTCGTATACGCTCATCAGGAAATGGAGAGGCCGGTTTGCGTGGAGGGCCTCCCGGAGATCTCTACGTGGTCATACATATCCGTGAGCACGATATCTTTGAAAGAGAAGACAATGATCTTTACTGTGAAGTACCGGTACCCTTTACGGTCGCTGCACTGGGTGGAGAACTTGAAGTGCCCACCTTAGAGGGAAAAGCATCGATAAAAATTCCTCCAGGCACACAAAATTCTACTGTTTTCCGAATGAAAAATCGTGGAGTCCAATTTCTTAATTCCTCTCAAAGAGGGGACCTCCACGTTCAGCTGCAGGTAGAAATACCCATAAAATTGAATAAGGAACAGAAAGATCTCCTCAATCAATTTGCCGATTCTATAGGAACAAAAAATTCTCCTATCCGAGAAAGCTTCTTTGAAAAAGCGAAGCGATTCTTCAAATGATCTGATTCATTCTGAATAGTATTTCATGCCTAGATTTTATATAAGACCAGAATTCTGGGATCCTAATAATTTGATATTATGTAAATCAGAATCACATCATTGCCTCAATGTCTTACGGTTGAAAGAAGGAGATAAAGTCAGTGCTTTTAATGGGCAAGGGGAAGAAGTTCATACAGAAATACAAATCGCCACTAAGAGCCAGGTTCAACTCAAAGAATCCCAACCTACCCAGTCTATTAAACCAAAGGCAAAAATTGCCCTTGGTCAGGCAATTCCAAAAGGGAAAAATATGGACCTCATCATTGAAAAAGCCACCGAATTGGGAATAAGCGAAATCTATCCAATTATTTCAGACCGGAGCATTGTCCGCATCAGTTCTGATGAACTGGTTAAAAAACAAGAAAAATGGCAACGAGTCGCCACAGAAGCATGTAAACAATCCGGACAGAACTGGTTACCTGAAGTACAAATACCTAAAAAACCTGAAGAATTATTTCAATCTGATCAGTTAAAATATGATCTGCTGCTCATTGCATCACTCCAAAAAGAATCCAAGCACCTCAAAGAAATCTTATCGGAATATCAAGATGCTCATCAAAAAACAAGACCTAATTCAGTATTGATACTGATCGGACCAGAAGGAGATTTTACCCCATCAGAAATCAATGTTGCCCTGAATATTGGTTGCTCTCCCATGACCCTAGGCCCGATCGTCCTTCGATCAGAAACAGCAGCACTCTACTCTCTGAGTGTACTCAGTTACGAACTGTTATAAATCAACATACCCGGGCTCATTGATCATGAACCTGGACATGTTTTGGTAATTTTCTTTACTTCTTATCGACTACCCAAATGTTGCGATATCTTACAGGATTTCCATGATTCTGGAAGAAAACCGGACCAGGCTCAGGACCTTCTCTCATTGGCGAGGCAGTCGTTGCATGATCACAAACAGTCTTATCATGGATCAATACTCCATTGTGCCTAACTGTCATTGTTGCATTGGCTGTTTTTTTTCCATCCTTAAACTTTGCAGCCGTAAAATCAACATCATAAGTTTGCCAAGTAAGAGGTGGGAAACACATGTTCACGAGAGGAGCCTTAGTAGAGTAAATTCCTCCACACTCGTTGTGTTGACCTTCAAGCGCGAAAGAATCAAGGACCTGCACCTCATAACGACCATGCGCGTAAAAACCGCTATTCCCTCTACCCTGACCCCTTGCTTTTGGCTTGTAAGGAGTACGAAATTCAATGTGAATCTTGAAGTCACTGAAAGTCTGCTTACTGGTACATCCTTCCATCAATAGACCGTCCTCACTGGCTCTGCCACCTTTCCAGAGATCTGCTCCGTGTTTCTTTCCATCAAAGAGAATCACTGCACCTTCCGGCGCCTTGGCACCTAGAGTTGGACTCTTGCGTACTACTCGTTTCAAGCTTCCGATTTTTTCTCCATCTCTCATTACAGTAATTACACCATCCTTAATCGAAGCTTTACTTCCTGTGGCCATCGTAAAACTAGTAACGCCATCCTTGGTCTCGCCCTTGCCTCTAATCCTGTTCTCCTTATCGCCATCCCATCCATCGCCAGGAAGACCACCTGGATATCCAACTACATCAAATTTTCCATCTCCGAGAGCAATTATCTGAGCACCTGCATCCCCACCTTCCACTTCACCGCGATACTCACCTTGGATCGCATAATCCGCATCCACATTGGCAGGATCAATATAAGTGCCGTTTTTACTTGGCGCAGAAATAAGGGAATGGTTGAAAATGGTAAGGAGAGATAAAATAATGAAAGTCTTTCTTTTCATGATATAGAATATTAGTTTTAATTATTGAGTAAATATATTCAAAGGATCTTAATCTATCGTTGCAATGCAAAAATTCTATCATTCCGTAAAAATATTCGCTCTTAGCCTTATTCTAGCAATAAGCGCAAAAGGAGCCCCTGAAATTAAATTCAAAGTTGCTTATCCTAAATTAAAGATAAAAAAACCCGTCTGGGCCACTTTACTTCCAGGAACTGAACAGGAATTGATCGTTTCTCAAAGTGGAACGATTCATGAACTTCCAAAGGATCGGGCTGCGGGAAACGCAAAGATTTGGTTCGATTTAACATCTAGAGTACAAATCGATAAGGACTTCGAAGAAGGTCTGCTTGGGCTTGTATTTCACCCAAACTACAAATCAAACAGTAAATTCTATATTTATTATTCTCGCCAGAACCCAAAACGTTCGGTGCTCTCTGAATTTGTAACCAAGAACGGAAAACCTGACCCTTCTAGTGAACGAATTCTTCTTGAAATTAATCAACCGTTCTGGAATCACGATTCAGGACAACCTGCCTTTGGCCCTGACGGATACCTTTATCTTTCGACCGGAGATGGAGGCAAAGGAAATGATCCACTATTAACGTCTCAGAATCTTTTTTCTTTACTGGGAAAGATTCTTAGGATCGATGTAAACAATCGTTCAGGTGACTTACAATACGGTATACCTAAGGATAATCCTTTCATTGACCAACCGGGAGTACGCCCAGAAATATGGACATACGGAATGCGTAATCCTTGGGGACTTCACTTTGATAAAAGTGGACGCTTGTGGTGTGCAGATGTGGGGCAGGCCCTTTGGGAGGAAATTAACATCATAACGAAAGGCGGAAATTATGGTTGGAGTTATCGTGAAGGTGCTCATCCATTCCCGCTGAACCGTAATCCAAAGCTCATAACAGAAAAAGGAAAGGCACCAGTTAAACTCATTGATCCTGTTCATGAATACAGTCATGCCGATGGAATAAGCATTACGGGAGGCGTTGTCTATGAAGGTAAAGCCTTTCCTGAATTGAAGGGACATTACATTTATGGTGACTGGGGATCAGGTTACGTCTGGGGACTAACAGTTAATAAGGCAGGGGAAAAAGCGAGTAATATTGTTTTGAAAAAGCGCAACCCCCCAAAAGGAAGTTTCAAACCAACCGCTTTTGTGAATCGCCCTGACGGAGAACTGTGGGTTCTTTCGTGGGACGGACAGATATACGAAATCACAAAATAATTATTTCAAAGAGTTTGTATCCATTAGCCAGGTCTTGAATGCGGACAACGCATTAGCTCGATGGCTTATGGTATTCTTGATATGAGAAGATAATTCCGCGAAGGTTTTGTCATAGCCTTGCGGGATAAAAATTGAATCATACCCAAAACCACCCTCACCTCTTTCCTTATCAGCAATCTTGCCTTCAACAACACCATTAAAAACAGCTAATTTCTGATCTCCCCTCGTCAGTACCATGACGCAACGGAAGCGTGCTAGCCTATTCTCATCATGAGCGCAAATTACCTCAAGTTCATTCAACAATTTCTTCCGATTACTTGCGTCGTTGGCATTTTCCCCTGAAAATCGAGCTGACCGAACTCCAGGAGCTCCATTCAGAACATCCACTTCGAGCCCAGAATCATCCGACAAAATAATTGCAGAATTTCCCAGTAATTTTCCTACTTCTATAGCTTTCAATTCTGCATTTTCTTCAAAAGTGCTGCCAATTTCATCAATTTCTCCAATTTGTGGGTAAGATTGTAAATCTTCAATGCACTCAAAAATAGACCCCAAGAGCTTGCGAATCTCCTCCGTTTTGTGCGTATTACCTGTTGCAATAATCAAGCGATTCATTTCATTCATAATTTACGTGCCTCTATAGGAATTCCGGTCTACAGAAAACAATACCTCTAACCTCATGTCCGAACGTCGCAAGCAATACCCTTTCGATAAAATTGAAACCAAATGGCAATCTCACTGGGATCAACAAGGAACTTTTAAATCACTTAATCCTGGTGATGAAGGGTTCGATCCTGGGATGCCTAAATTTTATGCATTGGACATGTTCCCCTACCCAAGTGGTCAGGGCCTACATGTTGGTCATCCCGAAGGTTACACTGCCACTGACATTATTTCACGCTACAAAAGAATGCTCGGTTTTAATGTTCTACATCCTATGGGATGGGATGCGTTTGGTTTACCAGCAGAACAATACGCCATTGAACACGGAATCCATCCTAGAGACACGACGGCCAAGAACATTGCATACTTCAAACAACAATTAAAGAGTATAGGCTTCTCTTATGATTGGGACCGTGAAATTAACACGACCGATCCCGCATACTACCGTTGGACACAGTGGATATTCCTGAAACTATACAACACTTACTATGACGAAGAAAATCAGACAGCAACACCAATAGTAGAGCTCATAGAAAAGAGAAAAGAAGAATATCCTGATGAAAATGAAGCTGAGCGCAGATCATTCATTGATCGACACAGACTCGCTTACATTGATGAAGTGGCAGTAAACTGGTGCCCAGCATTAGGGACTGTCTTAGCAAATGAAGAGGTCGTTGATGGAAAATCAGAGCGTGGAAGTCATCCAGTCGAACGCAAACCCATGCGTCAGTGGATGTTAAGAATCACTGCTTATGGCAATCGACTCATCGAAGAACTCGAAGATCTCGACTGGCCCGAAGGAATCAAATCCTTACAGCGCAATTGGATCGGCAGAAGTGAAGGGGCAGACGTTCACTTTGAATTACCGGGAACAGGTAATAAAGTTACCGTATTCACCACAAGACCTGACACCCTATTTGGCGCGACTTATATGGTACTGGCACCTGAGCACCCACTAGTAGATGAAGTGGCCAGTACCGAACATTCGGAAAGCATTGATAATTATCGTAATGAAATTGCAACTAAATCCGATCTTGAACGAACAGATCTGGCGAAATCAAAGACTGGTGTTTTCACTGGCGGCTATGCCGTTAATCCAATTAATGGAGAAGAGATTCCTATATGGATAGCTGATTACGTCCTGATGACATACGGCACAGGTGCAATCATGGCTGTCCCGGCACATGATAATCGGGACAATGAATTTGCAAAACAATTCAACATTGAGATTAGAACAGTCGTTAAACCAAAGGAAGAAGAAATTAATGAGGAAAGTTGCTTCACAGGTGAAGGAATAGCAATCAATTCGCCACTCATTGATGGCTTGCATACTACAGAAGCAAAAGAAGTAGTGACTGTTTGGCTGGAAGATAATGGGTTCGGAAAAAGTGCAGTAAACTTCAAGCTTAGGGACTGGCTCTTCAGTAGACAAAGGTATTGGGGAGAACCGTTCCCAATCAGTTGGGATGATGAAGGAGGCCATCACGCAATTCCGGAAGATTCTCTTCCAATTCAACCTCCTGAGATGGAAGATTTTAAACCTACTGGTGATGCCAGACCTCCTCTATCCAAAGCAGAGGAATGGGTCAATCATGAGGAAGGTTACAAACGCGAAACGAACACAATGCCCCAATGGGCAGGTTCATGTTGGTATTACTTGCGCTACTGTGATCCAAATAATGCAGAAAGATTCATCTCAACTGAAGCCGAAAAATACTGGATGAATGTAGATCTCTACGTCGGCGGAACAGAGCATGCCGTACTGCATCTTTTATACTCAAGATTCTGGCACAAAGTCCTCTATGATCTGGGATATGTGAAGACCAATGAACCGTTCCAGAAATTAATTAATCAGGGAATGATACTTGGTGAGGACGGTCAAAAAATGTCAAAGAGCCGCGGCAATGTAATTAATCCAGACACTGTGATAGAGGAATACGGCGCGGACTCCTTGAGGCTCTATGAAATGTTTATGGGGCCACTTGAACAAGTCAAGCCATGGAGCAATAAGGGCGTGGAAGGCGTGCACAGATTCTTGGCCAGAGTATGGAGATTATTCATGGAAAACTCACAGGAAGGAGAATGGGTCTTATCCTCAAAGCTTAAAGAAGCAGCGCCAAGCAAACAACAGCTCAAAGTCCTTCATGAAACAATTAAAAAAGTGACTAATGATATAGAGTCATTGGACTTCAACACTGCGATCGCACAAATGATGGTGTTTACAAATGCATTCACGGGATCAGAAGAACGCCCCATCAAAGAGCTCACAACTTTTCTACAGCTCCTAAACCCATTCGCGCCTCACATCACAGAGGAATTATTCGCTATAATTGCGAAAAGTTTCCCGCAGATAATTGATGGAAATGAAATCTCTAAAATGCGGTGGCCCGAATATGACGAAAAATATCTCATAGAGGATGAGATCGAAATCGTTGTACAGGTTAATGGAAAATTGCGCGATAAAATGACTATCTGTAAAGATGATTCAGAGGATGAAATTAAATCTCAATGCCAAGAATTGGAAAAAATAAAACCATTCCTTGAAGGAGTCACGGTAAGAAAGATCATCGTAGTACCTGGAAAATTAGTCAATATTGTCGCGAACTAAAGGTCTATTATCGAACAATCGTAAATCCTCGAACCTCATTGAGTGCAGATGAGGAAATCGTTTCCTCTGCATATTCCAAAATATGATGAGCAAGGTTCGATTCGATCCGAATATCAGAAATAAAATCATCAACTTCTAATTCTTCACCCATAGCGCACAGCTCAACTCTACCGTCCTCAAGATTACTAACAGTGCCTACCACTTCATAACCCATGGCAATCCTTTTCGTTTCATAACGGAACCCTACGCCCTGAACACGACCGCTAAAGAAAACCCTTTTAGCAATCATTTTATGAAGATGGAGGCTCAAATTTGTCTACTAATTTTTCCGCAAATTTCTTATCACCAACATCAAGAACCCTGATCTGATTTTCACTGAGCTTCTTCACCGAAATGTAACGATCTTTAGGGCCATCAAATGTATATTCATCTTCTTTGCTAGAGAGTTTAATCTTTCGTCTAAATTCTAAGGACTTACCAATCGCATTAAAGAACTCTTCAGCATCTTTTTCTGATGTCCATTGGCTTCGCCAATAAACATGATCAGTACCGTCCTTACCATCGCCATTTGCATATACGAGGTAACGATCACCATTCCATCCGGCAGCGGCTTTTGACCCATCCCTATTAGAAAAATGTTCAATGCCCTTCGATACCAGATCCGGCATATTCAAAATATCAGGTTGTCCCAACTCAGCCATTCTTTGTAAAAAATCACTCTGGTTAAGAAGAAGAGCAATACCAAGCTCGCCCGCCACATTGTTCCAAATAGGATTCTTTTCACCAATTTCCAAAGCATTAATGTTCCATCTAAAACGTTCCGGCTCTTCACGGTTATCTTTCAAATACAGATCCGGATGCAATATTTCAGCCGTGCTCAGTGGAGGACGCGCTATACCCTCATTTACTGAATCCCAGCGCTCCTTATCATAAAGATTCTGGCAAAAACGATCACCTAATGAAAAAGGAAAGAGGTAATACTCACGTACAAAGGATGGAATTCTTTCGAATTGTTCCCGCGACATTTTGGTCGGGCTTTGTGTTGTTACTGCAGCTGAAACATTACTTTGCAATTGAAACCGGATCTTGAATAAATTTGTATCTCCAGCAGCCACTGCCCACAGTGCCAATTTTGCATCATCATTATATAACCAATCATTAAGAGAAGCCATGAGTCCAAAGTGCTGATCCTGAAGAGATCGAGCAATTTCTAAGGCCAATGATGTGCGATCTGAAGAACTCTTTATCGTAGCTTCTTTATTGATTAAGATATTATCCTCCCCACTATAAATAGCTGCTCCGAGCTGTCCTTTTAGCAAGTCCAATGTTCTGGCTCTGACATTTACTTCTGGAGTAACAAATCCCATCGCTGAATAAGCACGGGATTGTCTTTCAGAGTCCTCCTCAGAAACAACGCCTGGCATTTTTGATAATGTAGAAATCATTTCATCCCAGTCCGTTAATCGGTACCTAAGATTTCTCTTCAATGGCAAATCTCTAATGGTAGAAGTCAATTCCTGAATTTCTTTGCGTATTTTGAGCTCCTCATCAGTCCATTCTCTTGCATCTTTTTGAGCCCCCCCTGAATCACGATAATTGGCCAACCTAAGCTCAAGCCTTTCTGTTTCCTTAATTAATCCTGCCGAATTATCACGCTCAATGCTCAACTGATGTCTAAGATTATTATTCTCATCCTTGAGCTTAGTTGACTCTAATCTAAAATCCTCAACTTCCTTTTCAAGTTTGCTAATATCGATATGGACAGACCGCTTAACGTAAGAGGTATTGATTTCTTTAATGTTCCATAAAAGCAAACCTATCGGTATTGCAGCAAAGACAACAAAGCCAAGGGCCGTAGTAGACTTCATCTCTTAATTTAACATTCTAGCTCCGACGCTTAAAAATCCGGAGTTTACGTTTCGGTTTAATTGTTTTACCAGAATCCGAACCCGGTTGGGCTGGCTTTGGTTGAGTCCCAGGATATTGTACGGCTCCCTGCGGAAGAGGCACAATCTTACCATCTTTGGAACGAATAAATCCATTCGCTCCAGCCTCAACACTTTTCTTTGAAGAATGAGCATTATGAGATGTCGTGCTAAAAACACCAGGATCATCTAGAGCAACCAAGTCCCCTATTGGCTTCCCGTTCTGATAAGATACTAGTGCTGGCCTTGAACGCCCATCAAGTTTGCTCACAACTTTTACCTTGTATAATAATCGCCTAACGACCTTGCCCTTTGAGTCAAAGACTCGCTCTTCAATCAATTCATCTTTGTCGTATACAAACTCACTGATGAAGAGAAGATTATTTTGCCCATCATAAACGCGCCCTTTCCGCTCCCTTCCCTTTTCATCAAGGGCAAATTCACTCCTCATTATCAAAGTATTATTACGTTTTTTTGTTTCCCTAACGAGCGTTCTGGTGTCCCGGTCCCTCTGAGTAGTGGTATAAGTTCCATCCTTATGAACTACGGTCCTTGAAACTTGGTCAGCCCCATCATAAGAATATACCTCGGACTGAATCGCCTGTGACAAGATCAGAATAACCGTTAATAAAACAGCTGGTACGGATATTTTTTTCATCGTTTGAGGGGTTGGAAATTCATATAAGATTATAACATGCAACTTTACCCGGCAAGTTCCAATGCTCCAGAAAAGCCAGATCTCTGGTCTATCAGAGGAAAAAGCTATGATCTCAGAGAACGGGGAATGATCATGGGCATCATTAACACGACTCCTGACTCTTTTTCAGATGGTGGACTCTATGAATCTAGTGAAGCTGCTATTCACCAAGCTATTGAGCTCGAAAATGAAGGCGCCTCCATTATTGACTTTGGGGGAGAATCTACAAGGCCAGGTGCAGAAAACGTATCCGTTAAGGAGGAGCTCAATAGAATTTTGCCAGTGGTAGAGAAATTTGTCGAGATCCGCTCTCCAAAAACACTAATTTCAATTGATACTTCAAAAGCAGAAGTAGCAGAAGCTGGACTCGCTGTCGGAGCGGACATTATAAATGATGTGACTGGTTTCTCCGATCCGAAAATGCGTGAGGTCGCCGCAGGATCGGAATGTGGCATTATAATAATGCACATGACAGGAAATCCTCGCACCATGCAGATATCACCAAATTATAGTAATGTGACGGCCGAAGTAATCACATTTTTAAATGAACAAATTGCTCTTTGTGAGTCTGAAGACATTAGTCGAGAACGCATCATAGTTGATCCAGGGATCGGATTCGGCAAGAGACTAGATCACAATCTGGAGCTGATAAGGTCAATTCCTCAAATGACTGAACTTAAAAGGCCAGTAATGATTGGCGCATCTCGTAAGACATTCATAGGTGAAATCCTAGAAAATGATGATCTCAATGAAAGAGAATGGCCAACAGTCGCGTTAACTTCATACTGTCGAGAACATGGAGCTACTCTATTTAGGGTTCATTCTGTAAAGCAAAACTTAGATGCCATGCTAATGACAGAAGCAATTATTAATTAATCGATCTCCGTGCAACGCATCATTTCTTGATATATAATAATACAATTACGTGGAGATCTTAAAAAACATATCCGAGAACTGGCCGATCATTATCGAACTTATCATTATCATTGGGATAATGTATTTAATGCTACGTAAACACGGATCGCAGAAGTGGAACCGTTTTTTCGTTGTCTTGAGCTTCTTGTTAATAATTATTACAGGGACCTCAGTATTTTTAGATTTGAAGCTGATTCCTTTGTTCGTTTTGGTAGGCACTTTCTTTTTTACTATGTCTATGATTGTGGTATTTCAGCCAGAACTGCGCCGAAAATTAGCAGAACTCGGTAGTCGAAGCTTCTTCTTCTTCTCTGAAGGGAAAAATAAAGAATTCCTAGACAGTCTGACCGAGACTATCAGACAGCTAGGAGCTAAAAGGTATGGTGCATTGTTTGCAATCGAACGAAGGATCGAACTCAAGCCTCACTTAGAAACAGGCATCTTCCTTGATGCGCAATTCTCCTCAGAACTCATACTAACAATATTCAGCCCAAAAACGGAATTGCATGATGGTGGAGTTATATTAAGAGAAGGGAAAGTAATAGGGGCAGGTTGTCTGTTCCCTGTTAGTCAAAGAGAAATTTCAGACCGTAGCATCGGGCTAAGGCACCGAGCAGGAATTGGAATCACCGAAGAATCTGATGCAATTGCTGTCATTGTTTCAGAAGAAAATGGGGGAGTATCAATCGCTCATTCTGGAGAACTTGAACATGATCTTGATCTAGAGACATTTAGCCATCGCCTCTTGGAATTGTTAGAAGTTGAGATAACAGAAAATGATGATAAAAAACCTTTAGCAACTGCTTCAGATCCCCCAAAACCAAAATCCGTACCAAGCTCATCAACCGAATAATAGATTAGATTCATTTGTTCATTCTTTTTCTGAAACAACCAATCAAAAAACTCATATCTATTTTTTATTAGATGGCTCAAAAAAATAAATTTTTCGGAACTGATGGAGTTAGAGGTACCGCTAACGAAGGGCACTTAACACCAGAGTCAGCGCTCCGACTCGGTCAAATCGCAGCAGAAGAACTGATTCTTTGCAACGATAATAAGAACAATCAAAGACCAATCGCTATCATTGGAAAAGATACGCGCCGGAGCGGAGACATGTTAGAATCAGCCTTATCGGCAGGACTAAACTCTGCCGGTATCGATGTAAAAACCGGAGGAGTAATCCCAACACCTGCAGTTGCACTATTGGTTAAAGAGATGAACGCAGACCTGGGTGTCGTTATATCAGCCTCTCATAACGCGCCGCCCGATAACGGAATCAAGTTCTTTTGTAATGACGGATACAAACTCTCATTAGAACAGGAAGATAGACTCGAAAAAAAAATACTCTCAGGGCAACCAATAACTGTACGTGCCACAGGAGAAAAAATAGGCAGAACAACTCCATTAGTAAGTTCAATCGAAACCTATGTTTCGAAAATCACCGAATTATTTATCAAAGAAACTTCAGATAAACCACTCTCGGGAATGCGCATCACTCTGGACGCCGCAAACGGAGCATCATACGAAACGAGTCAGAGAATTCTTGAAAGCTTAGGAGCGGATCTAGTATGTCATTTCAATGCTCCTGATGGAGATAACATTAATTTGGAATGCGGATGCACTCATCCCGAGATCCTTTCTAGCATAACAAAAGAGGACCAATCATTCATAGGCATTTCTCATGACGGAGATGCTGACAGAATATTGATGTGCGATGAGAACGCGGACCCAATCGATGGTGATGAACTCATGGCAATTATTGGATGCCATATGCTAACAAGAAATGAGCTGTCAGCAAACACTGTAGTAGGAACAAAAATGAGCAATTATGGCCTTGATGAATGCATTAAGGATCATAAAGGAACATTAGTAAGATCCGAAATCGGTGATCGTAATGTAATGGAAAAAATGCGGAGCATAGGGTCCAACTTCGGAGGAGAGCCGAGCGGCCACGTCATCTATCGAAACCATAATACGACGGGTGATGGAATCGTTGCCGCATTGGCTGCTATGAAAGTGGTATTACAAACAGAAAAATCATTATCTGAACTAAGAAAAGTAATCAATAAGTTCCCTCAAAAACTCGTGAACCTTTCTGTTTCCAAAAAGATAAAAATTGAAGAATTAAAAGCAAATGATCTGATAGAGACGACTCAAGCTGATTTGGGTGAGCAAGGAAGGGTCCTCATAAGGTACTCAGGCACTGAACCAAAAATCAGAATTCTAGTAGAGGGAAAGGACGAAGAATATGTGATTTCTCAGGCAACAAAAATTGCAGAATCCATACATAACGAAATTGGATCGTGAATCTTTTTATCACTGGAACAGGTACTGGCGTCGGCAAGACCTATATCACTAAATTGTTGCTATCTGCTCTCACCCGCACAGGACAATCTGCTGTAGGATTCAAACCTATTGCCTGCGGCGACCGTGAAGATGCTGAAATTATCAGCGCCGCTAGTGACCCTTCACCTACATCAATAAACACCGTCAATCCAATCTTTCTCAAAGCACCAGCTGCTCCAATGGCAGCAGCATCCATTGAAGGAGTGACCATCAATACTGATAAAATTAAATCCACGTACCAAGAACTTACAAGGTCCTACAACCATGTACTCACGGAAGGCGCAGGAGGTTGGGCAGTACCGATAAACTCAGAGTATTCAATGGGACATCTGGCCGCAGATCTTGGGGACCCTGTGCTAATTGTAGTTAATAATAAGTTAGGGGCACTTAACCAAACGATTCTCACAGCAAATGCGGTGCGAAGCATGGGACTCGAACTGATGGGAATTATATTGAATCACATTAATGACGAAAGGGACACAGCGAGTATCACGAACCGATCAGTCCTAGAAGAGATCATCAATCCTCCGATCATTCTTGATATCCTACATGAAGAAACGGAAATCGATTGGCCCTTCTAAATAAACAAAAGAACTCATACTTTAATTATCTTTTGTAATACTCGCCGGTAAGGACTTGGCATTGGCAGATTCTCTACCTCTTCGATGCTAAACCACTGCTCATTTTCAAGAGCAATTTCCTTCTTTGCCTCGTAAACATTCATTGTGACCCGGTAACGAGTTATACCATATTTTTGGACAGTAAGTAAGCTCAAACCACTCAATGATTCTGTTGCTCTTTCCGGCAACTTCCACATTCCTTTCCTCCGTCTGCCTGTCTCTTTTTGAAGTAATATCCTCTTCCCCTCAAAAGCAAAAACAACATGCTCTTGTATCTCAGTAATTTCAGGTCTCGATTTTTTTACAGGTAATTCCAAAGGACTCTCGCTCAGGCACCACGAAACAGCAGGACATTCCTGGCATTGGACTGACCTTGCCTTACATAGTGTTTGCCCAAGTTCCATGAGCGCAGAATTCCACGACCTTGCTCCGGACTCAGGCACGAGTCCACTTGCCCATTCCCAGAGCTGCTTTTGACCACTGCTCGTATCAATTCTTTCTTTAAATTCAAAGAGCCTAGCAAGGACACGAGCAATATTTGCATCTACTGCAGGGACTGCCGCATTAAACGCAAAACTTGCTACTGCACCTGCAGTATATTGGCCAATACCAGGTAGGCCCTCAATTAGGCTAAGATCAGACGGGAAAACTCCCCCAAAATCTTTCATCACTGCAATCGCTGCCTTATGAAGGTTCCTCGCTCTTGAATAATAACCT
>JASLJT010000212.1:0-5118 GCA_030747955.1 Verrucomicrobiales bacterium
CTCGAGTGTCTCTGTAGAGATATTCCCTTTCAGCGACAATTCCAACGCTCACAATATCCCCTTCGAGCGGTATGTACCAAAACCAACCCTTTCCAGGGAGATAAGCTACTGTCGTAGACCCGGCATCAAGACCGGGATCTCTCTTGGCGCTTTTGTAATACGTCCATATAGCTATCTTATTTAATTCCGGGTCACGCTTTTTCCATTTTTGTTTGTTTTGAGCAATAGTATCGCGACCCGATGCGTCAATTACCATCGGTGCTCTTAACTGGTAGGCTTCTGAATTAGGTGAGATAGCATTAACGCCAACAATATTGCCGGATTCTTCAATGAATGATTTTACAGTGGTAAGTTCTCTGACTTCGGCTCCATTTTCACGAGCCTTATCCATGATTAATTCATCGAATTGGCTCCTCAGTACCTGCCATGTTGTTGATGAAGGATGATCGTAATGCTGAAAGAAATAAAAGGGCCTGGATTGACAGCCGTCTTCAGTCACAAATTGAACACTGAATTTTTTTGTGAACCCGATTTCGTCCATTTGGTCCGTTAGACCAAGGCGCTCTAATGGGAAGTAACAAAATGGCATTAGAGATTCCCCGACATGGTATCGAGGGAACTTTGTCTTTTCCAAAAGAGCTACGTTGTGGCCCTTCTCGGCAAGCAATGCAGCGGCAGTTGATCCGGCAGGTCCAGCGCCTATAACGATTGTATCAAAATCGACTGAGTTCATTGTTATTATATTAGCGTATAGATAATACAATTTGTTTAAATTAATATCATCTATAAAATTTTGCGTTCTACAGGTAAGATCTCAACAATGTCGGCGAGTGTAAATCCTTCCGGATTCGTTAATTCATTGCATCTTCCGAAAAGACTAACACCCTCAGGGACTTGAAGTAATGATGAAATTAACTCATCACTAATAACTTTAAAGAAGGCTCTTGGCCCGCTCTTGTAAGGGACAGAGTATTGTTCAAGTAGGCCGCCTAGGGGCTTAATTCCTTCGTCAATTTCGTTTCTGATGTTCAATTCAAAGAGGTTCAAGTCCATGCCTATTGCGCCAAATTCAACAGGCTCATTAGTATCCTTGGATTTCAAAACAACCATTCTTAATAGGTAGTTATCATTGGATACTCGTTCCAAAACCTCTATAAAAAGTTCACTTTCATGATAATTCATTAGCGTCGAAGTCATATCACGGTCATGATCGAGGAGAGTTCGTTCTCTCTCTGGAAGCGATTCGGATTCGAGAGGCTCAATGCGTGGCTTGCTGATTTCCTTAGATTCGTAAAAGAAATCAAGAGGCAATAGATATGACTTTAGCTCAGGCGTTAAAGAATCATGCATAACGAGCATTCTGATGTTCCTGCAGAAAGAATTCGTGTAAGAGCCGATCAACTTGAAGTAGGCCTTTCCTAGTCATAGTGATGCTGTCCTCATTTAATTCTAAATATCCTTCTGCTTGCAATAATTCAATTGGACCACAGAATCTGTCGGATATGCTTTCGGAGAATTTTGTCTTAAAATATTTAAGATCGACTCTGCCAAGTTTGAGTTGAAATATGAACTCTCGAATCAGTGTCTCATCCTCATTAGTTGGGTAGGCGCGATAAATCGGAAATTCATTTTCAGTCACGCGTTCTAGGTACTTTCCAATATCATGTTCATTTTGAACGTGAATTCCTCCTATGTGCCCGAATGATGCGACTCCTGTTCCAAGCATGTCAGCTCCGCCCCACAGTGCGTCACGATATACGAACTTAACAGTTTCAGGATTTTTTACTACTGTGTATGCACTTGTGACAGTATAGCCAGCTTCGACAAACGAATCGAAAGCCTCACTTACCCATCTTCTCTTAGTTGGCCAATCAGCTACTGGGGCTGTTAATTTGCCGGACTCTTTCATTTCCTTATAAATGGTAGTGTTATAAGGAATTTCCATTTGGTATATGGTAACGCATTCAGGTTCTAAGTTAATAGCTTGCTGTACACATTCTTTCCAATTGTCTTCGGTTTCATCAATCATGCCGGCGATCAGATCAATGTTGATCTGAGGGAACCCTATATCCTTAGCATAGTTATAAGATCGGATGATTTCCTTGCTGCGATGCGCGCGTCCATTAATTTCTAATATGTGGTCGTTAAAATTTTCTACACCTAAACTTAATCGCGTGACACCAAGTTTGCGGATCTCATCAAGTTTTTTTTCAGTCAGAGTCCCCGGCTCGCACTCGAAAGCAACTTCTTCTGCCTCATCCCATGGAAACACTGCTTTCATGCGATCGGTGAGATCCGTTAATTGTGAAACAGACAGATATGATGGAGTTCCGCCACCAAAGTATATGAACTTAGGTTTACGGTTTTTCAAATATGGCATTTCACCATATTTCTCAATCTCCTTGATTCCAGAATCAATGTAAGCCTTGATCTCGGAGGCTTTCTTGTCTGTATAAACTCTAAAGTAACAGAAATGACAGCGTTTTCGGCAGAATGGGATATGAAAATAAATACCTAAAGGTAACGGGTTGGTCTCCGGAGGTGAATTTAAGAGGGATCTTAATGTAGGCACATGCTCAGGCTTCCAAAATGAATACTGAGGGTAATTTGAAATGAAGTAGTTCCCTACTCCAGTTTCTTCATCTGTGTGCGTTTCATCCATGAAGGTAATAACGAGAAAATGTTTTAGTTATTTTTTAGATTCAGAAAAGCAATAGATTTTACCATCGTCACACCCAATGACGAGTTTCCCAGATGTTATTGCTGGTGAGGATCTAATATTATCCCCTAGCTCATAACTCCACTTTTGTTTTCCAGTTTTTGTATCAACAGCATAAAGGGATCCGTCACCAGAGCCGATAAAAACAGATTTCCCAGAAACAACTGGGGAACTTTCGATACCTTGACCAGTTTTGAATTCCCAAATTCCATCACCGGTTTTACGGTTGATCTTATAAAGTCTCTTATCTTTACCTGCTGCGTAAACTGAATCCTTGGCTACGGCTGGTGATGAGTAAAAAGGAAAGTCTCTCTCACCAAATTCCCATAGCCTTGATTTTTTATTTAAGTCGAATGCCGCTACGCGGTTACCATGATGAGCAACATAGGCAACTGAGTCCACAACCACTATAGAATTAGCTATGTAGTTTTCAGCATCCATTGTTGTGTCGACTTTACCAGTTTCAGTTTTAATTCCATAGATTTGAGCGTCGCATCCACCAAAATAAATTTTCCCATTGGAGATGCCAGGTGCACCATTAACATAGTTCTGTGTTTCGTATTTCCATTTTAACTTGCCCTCAGAAAGAGATACGCAATGCATGTAGTTATCATAACTACCAACAAGCACATAAAGTTTCTGATCAACGGTACTCTTAAAGAGATTTGCACCTCCAAGAATTTCTCCATCTGTTTCATATTTCCATTTCAATTTACCGTCACTTACGTTGAGAGAATAAAGATGGCCATCACCTGATCCGAAAAGCACTGAGTCTTTGGCTACGCATGCTGTACCTTCAATGATATCGTCCGTATTGAATTCCCATACGACATTCCCCTCTGTAAGGTTCAGACAGACAAATCTTCCTTCCTCATTGCCTACGAACACTTTGTCATCAGAGATTACTGGTGTAGCAAATACGCTACGTCCAATTTTGATACTCCATTCTAGTTTAAGAGGTAGATTAAGCTCCGCATCTGCCACACCCTTCATATCGGGTGTTCCTCTGAAAAATTTCCAATCAGCGTTAGACTGAGCTGTGCTTATAAAAAAACAAAACAAATAGGGCAAAGGATTTAATTTTAGAGCTTTTCTATTAACCATTTTCATTGAAAGTATTAATAACTGTAAAGAGACTGCCCTTCAACTCATTGAATTGATAAAAGTTTTAAAGTTTCAGTTAACAAAACATTATATATCTTAACTATAAATGGAGGAATCCAGCAATCTATCACCCGAAAACATACCGAAAGAACTTCATTCAGAATATGAGGAACGACCTTTCAGGAATTGTACTAGATGTGGTGAATCGCTCCTAGATTATGATGATGGATACCATGTCGCCAAAATTTTTAAATCGACTGAGACCATTTTCGAGTATGCGCTTTGCTTCTCGTGTCACTCAGGGTTGATAAGTGAATTTTCGGAAGATTCGAAACGATCTTTAGAGGAATATTACTCTAAAAATATGAAACCAGGAATGGGTTTGTTTGGATGTGGTTTGTGCGGTTCATCAAAGAGTGAGTTTGTAGATTTAGAGTATTCTGTTGGTGCATTGTGCCATGGTAATGACATGGTTGAGGGTTTTGTCATATGTGCTCCATGCATGGATTCTACAAACTCATTAATATCAGATAAGACTCAGGGCATATGGGATGATTTTCTGAGTGAAAATTTCCCTGGAGTGCCTGCTGACGCTTTACCGGCACCAGGTAAACTTGGAGTCATCTAGACAACAAATAAAAAACACTTATAAAAATGAAAGAGGCAGAGTTTAAATTAATCCGTAGAAGTTTTATTTGTAGGATCATTTTCACTTTACTTGGAACGGTGTCCTTAATAGCTGCCTCTTACTACAATGTTATATATTTTGGAATGATAATCACCGGGGTCATTTCATTGCCTTTCTTTTTTATTATAAGCTCTAAATTCTATCCAGATTCGTCGGACTTCTTTAGCGTTAAGTACAAAAACTTTTCAAGAGGCAGAAAAGGGTTGGATTTAATTCCTGATGATTCCAACATTAGGGGCGATCATTTCGATGATTATCGAAGAGGATAGCAAATTTAAAGTGCATAAAAATGGATGAGCAAAAGCGATCTAGTGTAAGTGTAGGGTTGAAGTCACTGTCCGCTCACTTAGATAATATCAATAGGTCTGGAGTTAATCACGTTAGATTAAGTGAGGACTCAAAGGGGAAACTACTTAATTTAAAAGAAAAAATAAGATCCCAGTTCAAGCCACAACTAACTGGTGGCCATGGGAAGAGTAACGCTGAATTAATTGAACTTATAAAAAATAAGGTTTTACAGTCCAATGAAATCAAAAGCATGGAAACGCTTCGAAAGAAACTCGTTTTTTCTACAGGAAATCCAGAATCAAAAATAATTTTTATTGGA
>JASLJT010000213.1:0-32773 GCA_030747955.1 Verrucomicrobiales bacterium
CAGTAAAAACTTTTTCCTCGATCTCAATTCCTGCCATCCGGGCACTGTGCAGAGCCATGTATTGCCATCCAGTTACCGAAGTATCAGAATCTCCGGGCCTAACATCATACCTCCATCCACCCTTCGTTGGGCTCTGTGCTGCTAGGATTAAATTGATAGCTCTTTCGGCAGGTTCTCTAAGCTTCTCATCCTTACTGACTCCATAAGCTTCACAAAGTGCTATAGCAGCAATGCCATGACAATACATGCGACCACCACCGCGCAGATCTCCGTTCTCTTTTTGCTGGGAAACGAGCCACTCAATTCCTTTACGAAGATTGTTCTGATACTTGCCACCTGCATTGTGACTGGCTCCCCAACCATAATAACAGAGAAGTGCGAGTCCAGTGCTGGCCGTGTCAAAGGCTCCGTTCCCTCCATGCTTCTTAGTGTCCCACCGGCCATTCGGCTCCTGATTGCGGCTCAACCAATCGAGTGCATTGACAATGGCACGTTCTGTAGCATCTGAGCCCCCGAGCTGTTCGATAGTCTCAAGTGAAGGCCTGCCCCGTTGCTTACGCATTATTTTAGTAAATGCATTTGGATCGATTGATTCTTTCGGTGTCTCTAACTCTCCTGGAAGGAGCGGGTCAGTCTCAGGATCCGATCCGGGCAACTTTAGACTCAACGATGCCAATGTTCCGGAACCGTCTAGTGGAGGAGCCTGATCATTTGCTTCAAGGCCCCTATGAGCCACTATAACATCTCCTCCAGTGTCTTTTGTTTCTGCAGTCGCGTCCCCAGCTTCGATCTGATCTGTTTCTGTTGATGATTCTGAAGCCGCATTTGTGAGTTCAGCTTTTTCATTTGTTTTTTCTGTTTCAACTTGCGGAACAAATTCCGTGGGACGGAAAAGATCTGATAATGGATTTGCTGGCTCTTCGGCCTTTTGAGTTTCAACAGGATCGCGTTCGTCAAGTTCCGGGCTCTCCGGTTCGGGCAATAATGTTTCTGGTAAAGCGACAAGGATAGGAGTGATGTTTTTAGGATTTGTTAAAGGTTCATCGGTCGTTGCAGCGTTCGCTTTCGATGCCCGCACATCAGTAATGAGTGATGCTTTGCTGGTGCTGGCAACAATTGGATTGGTTTTAATATTTTTCTGTGGTTCTAGGACCGGAATCTTAAAATCGCTTTCAAGTTTATCCGTCAGCAATGCGACTGAACTCTCAGCGACCTGAGCCTCTTCGGGAGTACTTTCAAGTGCAAGCTCCTCCTGCGCTAACGCATCAATACTTATGGCAATTTCCGGAGCCTGTACTTCTCCACCAGAACTAAACTCCTTACTTATGAGCCAAACCATCATTAGTAAAAGTGCCAGTAAATGTATAATGGCAGAACCTGCTAAGCACTTGTGGTACAGGGTACTAATGTCGCGCCAATGCTCTAGCAGATAAATCAGACCTATGAGAGCTGCAATTGCTAAGAGTATCCACCAAATGATTTTACTCATTAGCTCCTTGAACTTTTCCCAAGATGTTAGATCAGTGAATCCAAAAACTTCTCGTGTCGTGGAACGGTAAAGCCTGTAACGTTTCAAATCATCATTATCAATTGAATCTTCCAGATCAAGGTCTGTACTGAAAAGCAAATCAAAGCCTTCCATTCGTATGGCTGGATCCGTCGCGTCACCTTTTTCCATATAAAGGTCAATTTTCTCGGGTGGAAATTTTTCGCCATTCACTACACGACTGAGATAAACACTGAATCCTTTTTCCTGGTTTCTGTCTCTGTCCGAGGCAAGAAAGATATGATTGCCCTGGCTCGTCAGTGAAGCCTGCAAATCTTCCGATTCAGAGTTCAGATCATTAACCGCTTCGACTTCAGAAAATACAGGAAAAGGCAGACTCTTTTCTGTCTCTTCGGAAACCTCAGGAGGCTCAGAATCAATAACTTTTCTTGCAACATAAATATCATTCTTATTCCCTTTCTTATTGGATGAGAAAAATAGCCTTTGTCCGTCCTCAGCAGGAGCGGGTCCAAGCTCATCCTGAGGTGTGTTGATGGATTCATTTAATAACTGTGCAATGCTCCATTTTGTTCCCTCGTTGCGGGACACATAAATATCATAACCTCCCTTTCCCCCTTCTCTGTCAGAAGAAAAATAAAGGAATTTCCCATCCCTAGAAAAAGCAGGACCCCTTTCATTGTTCTGGCTGTTCAGTTCTGCAACGGGTTCTGGGACAGACCATGTGCGTCCGTCCCAGGCTGATAGGAAAAGATCCGTGCCACTGTCATCATTCGCTGGACGCACAAAGACCATAGATGTCCCGTTCGGCGAAAATGCAGCCTCTAGCCTATAATTTGCAGCGTTAATGCTATCGCTCTCTTCCGTATCGGGAACGGTTGTGCTTTCACTAAAAAGATTTTGTTTTGGGTCCTGCCACAGGACTCTTCGAACTTTGTTTTCTTCGACACCGATAGTATTACCCGCTTCGTCTGAAAAATATGCCCAGACATCGGCTTGCAGCTTCTTCCATATTACTGATGAGAGCCCTGCAAAAATGACAAGACTGATTAATGCAAAAAGAAACCGGCCCTTTGTGCCTTTGATTCTTGGTGCTTTCTTTTTATCAGAACTCATTTTTACCACTAGTTAGCGCTTGTCTGGGTTGCCTCTTCATTTTCCGCAATAGCACTTTGGGGTCTCTTGAATGCTCGAATGAATAAGAAGATAAACAGACCAAAGAGAGCCAATGCACTGCCCAACAATACGATATTATTTTTTACCCAAGCCATGGACGGCATCTTCGAATAATCATAATCGATCATTACTCTCTTGCTCTTAGTCCCATACAAAGATGAAATACTCTCCTTCCGATCAGAATTAAAAAGTAAATGGAACCCTGCCATTCGGACTGCCGGATTCGTTTCATTAAACTTACTATTAATTTCTTTTCCCAAGTTTGCAGGAACCGACGGTGCTTCTCCGCTGATACGGGAACGATAAATGTCCGAACCTCCGAACACGCCCTCACGAGATGAGGTAAAATAAATAAAGTCACCATGATCGGTAATTACAGGAGCCATTTCATCAGACGGAGAACTAAATTCCTGCAAGTGCTTAGCATGGCGAAAAATTGGATCCTTCGGCAATGATTTACTATCAAGGACGTTTGGATTTGGCCCTTCTGGGTCAGGCTCAAAACCAAGCCCATAAAGAGGCGTGTAACGGTAATGCGCTTCTAGACACAATGCGACGAGTGCCGTGACAATGACCTTTCCCATTTGTCCGCCATGACCTCCTCCTACTGGCCATGCCCCGTCAGGTTCTTGTGTTTTAATAAATTCAGACTGCATTTTCTCCAACCATTTTCTCCAAACTGGTCCCTGATGCTGATAAGCAGCCAATGTTCCATAATATACATAATAAATGTCATTCATCTGAAAGCCGACCTTATCGATTATGAGAGACGACTCGAAAGCCTTTGCAGCATTTGATGAAGCACCGCTGAGTTGGGCACAGAAAAATCCTGCAGCATTCATTGCATGTCTTCCAGAATTCCCCTTTCCGGGTGAGTCCGTGTACCCGTAAGATCCACCGTCCTTGCCTCCACTGATTATCTCAAGAAAGTTATCTACCCCGTCAAAAGTGCTTTGAGGAATTGCAAGGCCTGACATCTTCGCGCTTGCCAAAGCCATGACCATCCAACCAGTCACTGACAAGTCACCACGTTCCTTTGGCTTGTATCGCCATCCACCTTCCTCGTGCTGGGATTCTACAATAAAGTCAATTGCTGCCTGCGCCTTTGGTTTTAATTCGCTATCTTTCGTGACGCCATAAGCTTCAACCAATGCAAGTGCCGCTATGCCATGATCATACATCGCATTATATTTGGGACTATCCCCCCGCAGGTCTCCACTAGCAACGTTCTGCTGACCCAGTAACCAATCCAATCCGAGTTTTACTTTGTCCTGATATTTGCACTCCTTGTCATGCCTTTCACCTCTTCCATAAAAGGCCAATAAACTGAAAGAGGTTGCCGCAACGTCATGGCCCGCCTGTCCACCGGATTTACCGATGTCCCACCTACCATCCTCTTCCTGCAAACCAGCAAGATAGGCGAGGGCCTTCTCAACAGCACTTTCACTGGACTCTGATCCACCTAGCTTCGACATAACATTTTTATCCGCTAGGGCACCTTCCCTCAGTGAATAAAGCATGCTCAATTGACGCTCTGTTATTAGATCAAAAGCCGTTTCAGTAGCAATGTCTGCGGAATATATCTCAAAATCGACTTTCTGTTCTGAAACGTCTTCTAGCTGCTCTGCTGCTGCTGCTTCGGTGGCCTCCTTTTCACTAATGCCAACCCCCTGATGAGGTCGGTTAGATACAAAGAAAAGTGTCATGTTGTCCGGAGAAAGGTCCGGATCAGTTTCGTCAAAAGGTGTATTGACCCTTGCCGTGAGAGGCAAAGGCCATGCATATTCTACACCGTCCCACTTTGATACCCAGATGTCCTGACCTCCCTGACCTCCAGGACGATCACTAGTAAAAAAAAGCAATTCTCCATTCCCGCTCAGTGTAGGAGTCGTTTCATTAAATTGACTGTTCAGGGCCCGCATTGGCCGCGGTTCTCCCCAATTATTGCCGTCCCAAATTCTAAGAAATATATTGGAATTATCTTTTTCGTTCGCAACAGAATAAACCATTCGTGCCCCGTCTGAGGAAATTGCAGGTTGACCTATTATGCCCTCAGCTCCGATCACCTCAGTGACGGCCTGAGCAGGATCCCATACCACGTAACCAGGCTCCACGTCTCTTGCAACTTGTTCGAAAGCTACCTGATCCGTATACGTGTACCAACGTTCTGGTCTTAGATATAACCAGGTTAAAACAATTGCACTAAGAACCAATAATAAAGCCCCCCATGCATATATTTTATAGCGACGTTTCTGCGTCAGACCCAAAATGGTCCCCGAAGTCTCCTTCGAATCAGGATCAATTGGCTCTGCACTGGACATTTCAACAAAAGATTAACGTTCGGTTTTAACGGCGATATTGGCTCTCGGGACACCAACGTGTCGGCAAATTGACATGACATTTGCAAGATAAAGATGCTTCGCATCCTGATCACTTCTGATCAGTACCTTGATATCAGGTTTCTTTTCAACTTCGGTCTTCATCCAGTCGGAAATTTGTTCCTCCGTGACCTGTTTCCCCATCAATACGTAAGCACCACTCTTACGAATATTTATCTTAATCAGGTTCCCGGTCGACTGGGTCAATGACTGATTTTTTGCATCTACAGGAAGGTTCACCATATGATCAATTTCCTCTTCCTTAAATGTAGTAGTAACTAGAAAGAAGATGATCAAAATGAACATCACGTCCAGCATGCTGGAAATATTGATAATTTCTCCGTCGTTAGAAGAAGATTTTTGGCGACAATTCATTATGCGGTTCCTTCCGAAATGTTAGTTTGATCGTCAGCAGCTGGGCCAGTGGTCAGAGCTGAGTTGGCCAAGGCGTGAGTAACAATAAATTCAGTGCCAACATCATCTATATGGTCAATAACCTTGTCGGCTCTGGTAGAAAGCCACTGAAATAATAAAAGTACTGGAATAGCGATCGTTAAGCCCGCTGCCGTACTCACTAGTGCCTGATAGATGCCATTGGCGAGGTCTGCTGTCTTTGCAGCACCACCACTATCGGCCGTTTTCTGGAAAGCATCAATCATACCGTAAACTGTTCCCAGCAAGCCCAATAGAGGGCAAACACCTGCAATGACTGAAAGGGGTCTTAAGCTACGTTTCATTTTCTCAGCTTCTTTAGAACCAGCATCCTCGATAGCCTTACTGACTGCCTGATGGCCTTCATTGCGCCACTGAATACCTGCTTTGAAAACATGCCCACATGCTGCGGACGAATCTTCACAATACTTTTCAGCGGTCTGACCAGTCGAATCACTGTTCCATGCCTGTCCGAGGCCCTGTAAGAATCCGGCAGGAAGGACCCTTTCTTTCGTCAGTGATATGAATCGTTCCAGTCCCAGCGCAAGTGCAAGAATTGATGCGATGGCTAATGGAAACATGACCGGGCCACCCTTTTTGATGAGGCTAAACATTGTTTCCTTGTCATCTCCGGCCCCTTCACCAACTTCGGCCCCAAAAGCAAATGAGCTGAATGCCACAAAGACAAAGATGCAAATTATCATCAAGTTAGACCAGCGAATAACGTTTATTAGATTGTGTTTTTTATTAAGGTACATTGCAGTTAGTAATTATTAGTTTGATCAGTTAGTACGAAGTTCGTCAAGGTATTGCCGGGCAACGATCGCTGCCTTTTCTTTGCTATATTTATTGATTACGTCTTTGAATCGTTGCGTGGCTTCTTCTTTTTTGTCCTGAGCCAAGAGTACGCGACCGATCTCGAGGACAGACTTTGCTTGCCAGCTTGGGTACTTCTTAAAATTGATTTCTACATTAACAAATTCAGCGATTGCCTTTTCATAATTTTGCAAATTGAACAAACATTCGCCGGTCTGGAATCGGCTCCTGACTGTCCATAGGTCGACATTTTTTGTATCTGATAAAAGTTTTCGATACTCTGATATGGCCCCGTTAGGGTTATTGTTATTTTCAAGAGCATAGGCCAATCCGAACTGAGCATTTCGAATCCATTTACTTTCTTTGAACCTGTTCAAAAAATTTCTATAGGTCTGCGAAGCTTCATTGTGCTGGCCAGTCAGAGACTGCGTTTCACCCAAACGCATAGTGACTGTCTCGGCGAGAGTCGCATCAATTCCTGACACCTTCGACGAGGCAGCAAAATGATCTCTAGCAGTGACGGTCTCTTTTAATTTGAATCGTGCTTCGCCGGCCTGAAAGAGCATCGACGCGAGTAGTTTTGATTCTGGGTATTCGATGATCAGTTCTTCGAACATGTCTGCGGCAATCTCGAAATCTGCTTTTTTAAAATGGGCACTGGCGAGCTGAATTCTTATCGGTTCTTTGAGAGAATCGTCCTTCATCCCCTTTAGAGTAGTTGTCAGCTGTGCGATCACTTTTTCCTGAGCGCCACTATCTAAATTCAATTCAGCTAATTCACTTTGCACTTTCACAATGAGCTGACTCTTCGGATGAGTAGCGAGTAATTTTTCATAAAGAAGGACCGCCTCCTTGTCTCGTTTCCTGGCCCTCTCTGCCCAGGCCCATTCATACAATGCCTGATCAGCAAATTCAGATTTTGGATGCTTTTCAGTGACGCGTTTAAAATGATTTGCCGCATTGTTCCAGTCCTTCTGTTTGGAGGCGGAAAGCCCCGCATAATAAACAACCAAAGACAATTTCTCATGTTCCCTGAATTGATTTAGCATTTGAGGAAAGTGCTTTGAGGCAATTTCAAAATTTTCCGCATTGATGAGAGCTATCCCCTGCTGAAGTGCGGCATCTGATGCAAGGGGATGGTTCCGGGGCACTTGCGAAAAATAAGTTGCCGCTTCCACGTGCTTTTCTTCTGACGCATTTACCCATCCCAGATAATACATGACACGTGGCCTTTGTTGTGGAGCCCCGGCCTTGAACGGATCCTTATTGGCTTTGTCTTCATTTATGAACCTTTCAAGGGCGCCTCTTGCTGTTTTCAAATCTTCTGTCTGGAAAGAGAGCCGGCCCTGCTCGGCCAGAGCAAGTGGAAGGTGTGGGGTGACTCCAGGATAATGGTTTGCGAGTGTGCGTAGGTGCCCCAGTGCCTTGGTCTTGTCCTCTGTCCGGTCATAAGCGACTGCTACCTGGATCAAAGCCGTGTCCAAGTTTGGACCAGCGCTTACCTTATATTGTTTTTTGTCATTGATCTCAACCCTTTCATTAATGAAATCCTCAAATGGTTTTATTGATTCTTTCCACTTGTCCTGACGAAAAAAGCAATCTCCAACTAAAAAAGACAATTGAGTGAAGAGTTTGCCTTCTGGTTTCTTGGCCAGAAGTGGTTGAGCGCTTTGTAGTGCCTGCGCCCAACGCTTTGCCAGATGATGGACCTGCGCTATGCGAAGCTGAGCAGCGGGCACACTGGAATGGTCCTTATGTGCCTGTATAAAATCTGTGTAAGCCTTAGCTGATTCATCACTGCGATTGAGAAGAAAGAGGTTCTCTGCTCGCATGTAACGAGAATCTCCAAGAAGAGCATGATCTTTGAACCGAGCAATGAAGCTGTCCGCTAATTGTAAACTGCCGTTATAGTCTTTAAGTTTATGGAGACAGGTCGAGCGTTGAGCTATCACTTCTGGCATTTGTCCAAACTTGCCTCTCCTTTCGACGTGGGACAGAGCATCAGAGGCCAATTTCCAGTCAGGACTCTTTAGACTGATAAGTGCATTGGCATAGTCAAACTCAATATCATCAATGACGGGCGAATTTTGAAACCGCTTAATTGCATCAACAAGAATTTGTGCAGATCTTTGAAACTGATTTTGGCGGGAGAACACTCTTGCCCACCACAAGTTGGCTTTTGCCGCGGTCAAGCTTTCGGCTCCGGCAATTTGGCTAAATTTTTGGTTAGCTTGATTGTAATCTTCGCGTTCAAGAAAACTTCTAGCGATATAGAATTTTGATTCTTCAACATGCGGAGCTGGTTTACCTTCGGCGTCAGGCTTTGCACCTTTAAGGTATGCTTCAAAATCGGCAGTCGCAGGCTCATATTTAGCTAGTAAGAAACGTGTGAATCCTAATCGGTATTGACATTCCAATGCATCATTTCCTTTCATTCCAGGTAGGGCCGCCGCATAAGCTGGCTCAGCCTTATCAAATTCTTTTAGAAGGGTATGACATTCGCCCAGTAGAAAAGCTGCCCGGGTTTTCCATTCGGGTATTGCCTGTAATTGAGCTACTTTGGCAAGAGACACCGTGGCCTCGGAAGTTTTTTCGGTCTGATAAAAAGCATATCCTTGCTGATACAGGGCCCTAGCAGCTTGGTCCGGGGCAGGCTTAGATGCGGTAAGCTTCTTTGTCCATTCAAGAACTTTATCCCATTCCGATTTACCAAAGCAAATATCACAAATGGCAGCCAGTGCCGCTGTCTTGAATTTGGGGTTCTTAATATTATTGAGTTGAGCAATAAAGAGTTGTCTCGCTTCGTCCTTTTTTGAAGAAAACAACATACATTGACCCTGCAGCATGATTAACCGTTCCCTGTCAATTGCCTTGTCTAGTCCGGGCTTTGCTAAAAGTGCAGCAAATTGAGGCATGGCCTTATCATATTGTTTGAGGGCATATTGACTAAGGGCAAGACCTCTCCGTGCCAGATCCGCTTTTGGATGATTGCCATGCTTTTGCAAAAAGGCTTGGAATTGCGTGACTGCGACCGGATATAGTTTTCTGTTGTAGGCGGCGTTAGCAACAAAATATTGATCCAAAGCCGCATCCTCTGCGGCTAGTATTGTGGATGGAAAAGTCAAAACTAATGCCATCAATAAACGACTGAATCTCTTAAGATTATAGGAACTCATATTCCAATAAATATAGAATTTTACTTATATTGTTATTCACAATCCCAAGTCCACTTCCTTGGGCTAATTATTTTTATTTCTGTTATGATTAAATCTTAAACAGAATGAAAAAAAAATCGATTCTTGGCAACTACCAAGTAAATCAATTTTTTATAAGACCTTAACAATGAAACTACTTATATAGTGGCCTGCACCTTTAGCGTTGTTACTCTTAATTTTATGGGAACTTTATCATTTCGTTGACGAGTTTTCTGTACTCGCTAATCCCTTTAAAGCCTCAATTGCATATTGATTTCCACTCTTGGCTGCCATGTAATACCATTGCGCCGATTCATGTAATTGCCTGGTCACCCCTCTACCCGCTTCATAAATATAGCCGAGATAAGTTTGCGCATAAACGTCTCCTTGCTGAGCTTTATTCTTAAGATCAATTATTCTCTCTTCCATTAACAATGAGGATTAAACAAGATTACAATTCAATTAAGGAAAAAGGTGCCCGCTTGAAAAACTCTCCCAATGGAAGAACCCCACAACAAGCGGACACCTTTTTCACAGTTTCCGCTACGTTGCCACTGTATCGATTCTAAGGGCATAAGCTAACGACCCTATGCTATACTTTGCTTTTGAATTGCTTACTTTAAACTGGCACCGGCAAAGGCCAATCATAGAAAGAAAGGTTAACTAATCATCAAGTAGCCACGCCAGATTGAAGCGGGCCATCCAGTCCTTATTCGACACCAAATAAATCATCCCTTCACTGGGTGTTCCCGGACGGCCTGCGGCCATCCAAGTATAATTACCGGGCCCTTTCCGGACCCTCCTCCTCACGGGCCAACTCTTAGCCCCATCAAAACTTACCTTTATGGTAATATCTTCACGCTTGTCTTTTCTGCCAGGTGAGCTGTAAAGAAGAACATCCGTGTCCGGGACCCGGACCAGTGCTCCCTTGCAGCCATAATCATCAGGTGGGCCATCGAAAAGCTCATCGTCTTCGCGAGCGTTTTTCCAGGATTTCCCAGAATCCTCACTGATCCCAACTTGTTTATTACCCCGACGAACATGAGTCCTGGCATTATAATAGATGTGGCCGTTTTTCAATTCGCATAAGGACGGCTCAGAGGTACCAAGAAGAGGAAAAGGTTCACTTGGAAACCATGTCCTGCCACCATCATCGCTGTAAAGAGCATTACTGTACCTCTTGGCAAAAAATTTACGGCCCTGGCCCTTATTCAGGTACGTTCTAGTCCCATCATTATTTACGGGCCCTACAAAGACCTGAGCCGGCATCAATAACCGACCCTTTGCTTTACCATGACGAATAGTAATTCCTGGGTCACAGCAATAGGTCGTTGCGAGCCAGCCATTCTTATCAGGCTTCATGATAATTTTTTCCTGTGCCCAAGTCTTCCCATGATCCTCGCTCCTATAGAGAATCTGAGCAGGCTTGAGCCCACCAGCAAATACCAATATGTCTCCACTCGTTTCATCAACAGTAACATTGGCAAGCTCACTCCATCCCACATGATCACCTTTGTATCGACCGTCATCAGACATATCAGCCCCCAAATCAACGCGCTTTCCAACAACTAAAAATTCTCCCCAAGTTGTTCCTCCATCCTCACTACGCTTAACCTCAATGATGCCCTTATCGCGTTCTTCTCTGAAGAGGAGGACTGTTCCATTCATGGATACGGCAAGATGGGCCATGACAGGTATCTGCTCTTCCCATGTATGGAAAAACGGTTCGTCCTCAGCATTCGCATCAAATGAGAATGATATTAATATAAGAATACTGGCCAATAGGACCAAGCTTCGTCGGTTAATGTTCTTCACTAATCGCATATATATTCAGAACACTTTGAATTATTCAATTCCAGACATTGCTACGGCCTGAGGAACTTCAATGCGATTATATTGACGTTTAACAGAGCGTAAGAATTGAGACCACTTTTTTCCTGGTCGTCCATTTGTCATTAAAAAATGCGGGCAATTTTTGTGTTCTGGCTTGGTTCCTTTACGGGGCCAGTGCTGATGTGGAACCACGTTCTTTAAGGGAATCTTATACTGATGCATCAACGATGCACAAAGTTTGGCTGTCCTGTCCAAAGTTCTTTGCCTGCTATTGCCGCGGTGTTCGCACATTTCTACTCCAACCGAATAGTTATTACCTGGTCCATTAAAATCAGCATGTTCGCCCTGCTCAATCGTAGGCAAGTGCTGTATGACAACGTCCTCCTGAATAGTAAAATGCCACGTCAGGTACCCTATGCGATTTCCATTTCGTCTTTTCGGAGCCCTCAGTTTGCCTTTTTCTAGTGCGCGAGCATGATCCCAAGCATCACCATTATAATTCTGAGTTGAGTGGACCGTGATGTAACGAGGCTTCATTGTCCTCTTATATTTCCTTCCATACCGGCCCTTGGGTATGAACCTTTTCACTACCTTAATTTCACGATAAAGCTGTCTAGGTGATACTGGACTTGACCCAGTTTTCAATGAAGTTTTTTGGTTCTTAATATCCGATTTTTCGATCTGTGTTGTAGTGCAACTGCAAATCAAAAAGGTGCAAATCAAACAATTAAAAGAAAATAATAATGCAATTGGATGAATGATTAATTTCCTCATTTAGAAACTTACTTTATGCTCAGATTAGCTAAGTGTCTGGCAAAATTTCTTGTCGAGCATTTTAATTATTCTTAAAGGAATTAATGAGCGCTGTCTTTTGGTTCCAGGGAACCTTGCGATCGAAAAGTTTTCCATAAACTTTATGCGTCGGGGCTCCTTTCTTTTTAATTGATGACACAGCGTTATCATAATAACTGCGCATTAATTGGAGGGCTTTCTTTTGCTGAGGATCATTAGCAGTATTAAATAGTTCCAACTTGTCTTTTCTCATATCAAAAAGCTCTTCAGTTGGATTCATTTCATGACCATAATACCAATAGATATATTTCCAATCACGTGTAACAACGCTCAAACTCTGAGCAGCTTCTGGGCCCCAACAATTCATCAAATATAAGTGTTTATGAATTTCTTTTTCCGGCTCATCCAGTAACGGCATGAGGCTCTTACCTTCTATTCCTGACTCAGCTTTTAAGCCGGCTAATTCTAGAATCGTAGGCGCAATATCAATGTTGCCAGTCAGTGCCGAGACCCTGATGCCCTGGCCACTTGACTTGTGCCTCGGATCAAAAATAATCATTGGGACACGCACTGATTCCTCATAAGGCAATACCTTGGATCCATAACCATGGGAACCGCAAAGAAATCCATTGTCCGAAGTATAAATGATTACCGTGTTGTCTAAGGCTCCATTCTCTTTGAGCGCGTCCATGATCATTCCTGTCGCATGATCAATGCCATGGACGAGCTGATGGTATTTGCGCATTACTTCATCATATCTACTACTGTAACCCCAACTATCCCATCTCTCCCATTGCCGGCCCTGCTTACTTTGAGAGCTGAGATGTTTTGCATATTCTCGGCCAAAATTAGGAGGTCTCTTGAAAGTCTTGCCCTTATAGATAGAATTAAATTTTGGATCGGGTGTATCAGGCATATGAGGAGCCTTGAAACTTATCGATAAACAAAACGGCTTGTCTTTCTTCGTTGCCTCTTTAATGAAATCGCGACCAAATGCACCATAGGATAGTGTGGAGTGAGGATATTTTTCCGCATATTCTTTCATCCATTTATTTCTTAACGTGACATAGCTGGTCTGACCTTTTCCTCCTCCCCACTTATCAAAGGAACTCACAGGCAGACCCTCAGCTAAGTCCACACCGAACTTGCCAGCAAAAGCAGTTAGATAGCCGGCCCGCCTCAGTAATAATGGATAGCTCTGCGCGAAATCGCTGGCCTTAAGTTTGCCTTTTGTAAAATTGCAGCCGTGTTCATATTCGTACTTACCAGTCAGAATGGTAGCCCTGCTCGCCATGCAGATAGCCGTCGTGTCATAATGATTATCAAAAGTCACTCCACGTGCTGATAGAGAATCTAGATTCGGGGTCCTGGCATCTGGGTTACCATAGCAGCCCATTGATATGGTGGCCTGATCATCGGCCAGCAAAAACACAATATTTGGCCGAGCTATGGCCTGATTGCAGGCCAGCAAAGCTAAAATTAAGCATCTAAGAATCAAAATATAATGAGGCATTTATTAATCTGTAGACTGAAATAGAGTTCTTTTTCTAGGGGAATTTTAGTGATTCTACGTCGCTCCGTAAAAAAATAACATTTTTTAGCTAGTTTTAGTTAACAGAACACACCCTTTGGTAGTATAAACTCACCATGCCAAAAAATTATCTGGGTATTTTAACTGCCCTCTCATTAATTATTAGTTCTTCTGCCGCTCTGGCAAAATTTGAATTTCAAAAAGGTGACTCTGTTTGTCTCATAGGTAATAGCCTGCCTGATCGGTTCAATCACGATGGTTGGTTTGAAGCTGTTTTGCAAAGCGAACTTAAGGGCCAAGAAGTGAGATTTCGTAATCTCGGTTTTACCGGAGACACGGTCAAAGAAAGACCACGAAACTCTGGGTTTCCATCACCCGAAAATTATCTGAAAATTTGCGAAGCTGATGTCATTTTTGCTTTTTTCGGTTACAACGAATCATTCAAAGGTGAAAAGGGTCTTGAATCTTTCATGAACGACTTGTCGGACATGATTGACAATTATACAAAACTAAAGCCTAACGGTAAATCCGCTCCTCGCTTTGTATTATTTTCACCAATTGCACACGAGGATTTAAAGAGTCCAAATTTACCGGACGGTAAAGCAAATAACGTTCGGTTAGAACAATACACTGCAGCCATCAAGGCGGTAGCAGAAAAAAAAGGTGTTACATTTGTTGACCTTTTTAGTCCAAGTAAGGCCCTCTATTCCAAATCAAAGGAAGCACTCACAATCAATGGAGTGCACCTGAACGAGCTGGGCAATCGACACGTCGCAGAAGTAATCGCAGGTGGTCTTTTTGGTAAAACGGTTAAGGCCGGAAAAGACATGGAAAAATTACGTCGTTCAGTCACCTACAAGAACTGGTTTTGGTTCAACAGGTACCGTGCTACTGATGGTAACGATGTGTGGGGAGGTCGTTCAGGGCTCAAGTTCGTGGATGGACAGAGCAATGCGGATGTCCTTCGCCACGAACTGAAAATGCTCGATGTCATGACCGCTAACCGCGATCCAAAGATTTGGGCAACTGCATTAGGTTCAAACTTTACAGTGGACGACTCTAATGTGCCTGCCGCTGTCCCTGTTAAATCAAATATCGGAGGCAAGAGCCGAAGCTCGAACAAAAGCAAAGAAGGTAATGCGATCTATTCGAGTCCTGAGGAAACCCTAAAAAAATTGAGGGTTCCTGAAGGCTTTAAAGTGAACCTTTTTGCTCATGAAAAAATGTTTCCTGAGCTAGTAAATCCCGTTCAAATGTCAGTCGACACTAAAGGAAGGCTTTGGGTCGCTGCATGGAAAACCTATCCGAAGTGGGAACCTCTAAAAGAAATGTCTGACCGTCTTCTGATTCTCCCAGATGAGGACCGTGATGGGGTAGCCGATAAGGCAATTACCTTTGCCAAGATACACAACCCGACCGGTTTTGAGTTTTGGAATGGTGGGGTCCTTGTCGGATCAGCACCTGACATCTGGTTTCTAAAAGATACTGATGGTGATGATGTTGCAGATGTCCGCGTTAAAATGCTAGGAGGCATTGACTCAGCTGATACTCACCACGCAATGAACAACTTCCAGTATGGTCCTGATGGGGGTCTTTATTATCAGAGAGGAGTGTTCCACGTTAGTAATGTAGAAACGCCATGGACGACACCTCACAAGTCAGGTGCTTCAGCTATGTATCGGTTCAATCCTAGGACCTTTACTTTTAGCCAGCACGCTGGAAACAGTCCAAATCCTCACGGAATTTCCTTTGACCGTTGGGGATACCATTATGCCACTGACGGTACCGGTGGCAGGTCTTATCAAGTCGTTCCTAAAGGCAACGGTTTCGCCATGCGGGGCCTGCTAAAGAAAGAAGTCAGGCCAGTCGCATCTAGCGGCATCATTTCCAGTGCCAACTTCCCGGATGATAAGCAACAAAGCTTTATGCTATGCAACACCATAGGTTTCCTAGGACTCAAGCACTACAAGCTGACAAGGAATCCAGAAACTGGTGAAGTGAATGGTCAACCACTAGGAGATCTTTTCGTTTCTGATGATCGAAACGTTCGTCCGTCTGATGCTGATTTCGGATCTGATGGTGCCCTATACGTGTCTGACTGGCACAATGTCATCATTGGCCACATGCAGCACAATGTTCGTGACCCTAACCGCGATCATAATCATGGCCGTATCTATCGAGTCGTTAACACTGCAAAGCCTCTGCAAAAGCCAGTAGCGATTGACGGTGAACCAATCAATGCCCTTCTCAATAATTTAAAGCACCCAATCGATGGGGTTCGTTACCGCACACGCATTGAGCTTAGCGAACATCCGACAGATTCTTTAGTCGCAGCAATTAGTAAATGGGTATCCAATTTCGACGCGAAAAATCCAAACGAAGCTCATCATATGCTAGAAGCTCTGTGGGTCCTACAAGCTCATAATGTCAAAGATGACAAGCTGATGGGAACACTACTAACGAGCGGAGACCCTAATGTTCGTAGAGCTGCAAAAACTGTTCAGCACTTTTGGTACAATGTCGATTTTACCCGCGGAGGCGGCGCATTGGCAAAGGTCAAGGAGGACAAAGCACCTGAGCCGAAGATCGTTGTTAAAGGCGATCAAACAATCGTTGATCTAGCGGCAATACCTCACCAGCTAAAATACAACTTAACAAATTTCTCTGTGAAAGCAGGGAGCAAAGTAAAAATCACGTTCTTAAATCCAGATGTGATTCCTCATAACCTCCTCATTGTCGAGCCTGGTTCCAAAGCGGAAATTGGAAACCAAGCAATTGCAATGGGAGCAGAAGCAGTTAAGAAAGCGCCAACTAATTCAAAGATCCTGCATGGCACTAAAATGCTAGAAGCGGGCCAAAAAGAAACACTCGAATTCAATGCACCCTCCAAGCCTGGAGATTACGAATTTATTTGTACTTTCCCTGGCCACTGGGCAGTGATGAACGGAATAATGAAAGTGACTCAGTAATCAAAAAAAATCAAATTAAACTAAAAAAGCCCCTATGCATTTACATGCATAGGGGCTTTTTAAATTTATTAGGCTAGACTTTTAGCCAAGAGACTTGCAACGATCCGCAAGTAATTGTAAAGCACGAACAAAATCCCATGCCGGTATATTGGCCTGCATCTCATTAATAAGTAGCATCAGACGCTTTGCCGAATCCTTTGCAAGATCCAAATCATCGTCCTGAAGCGCTTTAATCAACGCGCTTAGTCTTTGGGTGAAAGGCTCATTGAGTTCCTGCATCTTACGCCCATGAATATTATTTAGTCCGCCAATCACATCCGAATAAGCTTTCTGAAGCTCATTAGCAGCATGAGCCAAAACTTTTATTTCTTGATCAACTGTGAGCTGATTATTTACTTGAGCTTCCTCCGCATTGGAAGGTGAATCAGACGCAATAGCCTCTCCACCTCTAACTAGAGGAGAAGAAGTGGGCCGTAACCGCTTAAGCAGCCACGAGTTCATAAGGTCTGTTGAAATGGTCAAAGTTCCAGTAGCCATGATTTACTAGTTAGATGGGTCGTAAAATCAAAAAGTCACAAAAAAAATAGAAATTTTACAAAATTATTTAATATTTCTAAAATTTCTATAATTTTTGATAATTTTAGCGATTATCACCTTTTTTTCAGTGTTTGTGCAAAGATAATTTCCCAATTACACGAAAAATAAATTCCTAAAACCCCTATTTTAACAGATTCTTAACTATTTAATATTTCTCTCAAAAAAGGAGATGTTCTACTCGTTTTAGATCGAATTACCTGTTCCGGACGACCCTTTGTCACTATCTGTCCTCCCCCTTCTCCCGCTTCAGGACCAATATCTATAATGTAATCTGCTTCGGCCATGATGCTCGTATTGTGTTCTATCACAATGACGGTATGTCCTTCATCAACAAGTGCATGCAATACCCTAATAAGATTCACCACATCCTTGTGATGCAAACCGATAGTTGGTTCTTCAATCAAATAAAGATTGGAACAAGAGCCAGTCACTCCTTTCATCTTTGCATTGCGTGCTCTGCCTTGGCCTTTACGAATTTCCGCGACTAGCTTAATGCGTTGGGCCTCTCCACCACTCAACGTTGGGCTTGGCTGACCGAGGCTAAGGTAACCTAATCCCGTATCACGTAAGAGAGCCAGAGTAGTATGAATTTTTGTGTGTGCTTCAAAAAATGTGCAGGCTTCGGACACGCTCATTTTCATTACTTGGGCAATGTTCTTTCCATTAAAAAAAATCTCAAGCGTTGCTCTATTGTATCTGTCTCCTCGGCACTCTCCACATTCGACCCAGGTAGTAGGCAAAAAATTCATCTCTAATTTTATGCGTCCATTTCCGCCGCAACTTTCACATCGGCCGCCATCAGTGTTAAAGGAAAACCGGCCCGGATCATATCCTCTCAAGCGAGATTCAGGAACATTAGAATAGAGTTTACGAATCTCATCAAAAATTTTCACATACGTAGCGGGCGTCGATCGGCTAGTTTTCCCGATCGGACTTTGGTCCACTTCATAGGCAGCGACGATCTGATCCGTTCCGGTAATAGATTTCCAGGTCTTGCAAATCCGTTCCTTTGTTTTCTTTGACTTTATTGTCGAATCTACTGCCGGTTTTAAAACGCCTCGCATTAATGAGCTCTTACCGCTTCCTGAAACGCCAGTAAGAACAGTCAACCGACTCAATGGAATTGAACAGTCTAAGTTCTTCAGGTTATTGGCATTGGCATTTTTAATTCTAATCCATCCTTCTTTTGATGATAGTGACGGAATTTTACGCCTTTGCCCTGAAATGGGGTGACTCATCTGATTTGAAATTGCACTCAGTGTAAGAGATGCCGTTCTCCGATTTGTCTTACCCTTCTTCTGAGAACCAAGGCTTCCCTCAAACACGACTTGTCCTCCTTCTTTACCAGCGCCTGGGCCCAGATCAACCAAATGATCAGCGCACTTAATCGTATTTTCATCATGCTCAACAACGACTAAGCTATTCCCCTGGTCTCTGAGAGAAGTTAAAGTTTTAAGGAGTTGTTCATTGTCTCTTGGGTGAAGTCCTATGGTTGGTTCATCCAAAACATAAAGAACTCCTCGCAGATTCGATCCTAGCTGTGCGGCCAGTCGAATTCTCTGACTCTCTCCACCACTTAAAGTGGTAGCGCTGCGGTCCAATCCAAGGTAACCAAGACCAACTCTTTGGAGAAAAAATAATCGTTGTTTAATCTCTGCAAGAATATCTCGTGCGATAAGCTTTTTGGTGCCCTCCAAGGAAAATCCATCAATGATTTCAATTGCATTCGTTACAGAAACTTTAGTGAGAGTATCGATCGTTATATGGTCGACCCAAACGCTCCGCGCTACAGTGTTAATTCTGGCACCGTCACATACTGGACATATATCTTTTATTTTTTCTTTGCTGATTCCATGTCTCCTTTCCTCCTCCAACTCAGCTGCCGTAATAGAATCATGTTTTTCGTAATCGGACAGAGAAGGGACAATGTGCCCGTATCCCCGACAAGCGTGACACCATCCGTGAGGGCTATTATATGAAAAGAGACGAGGATCCAATTCATCAAATGCATTTCCACAGTCTGGGCAAGACATCTCCGAGCTGAGTACTATGCTCTGACCGTCTTCCCTAAGAATACGTGCTGTTCCATGACCCCAACGAAGTGCATCATCAATGGACTGGGTAATTTCAGAATGTTTAGATTTTTCGTTCAGTTCAGCGACAAGGCCATCAATCGTGTGCTCCTTGAAACGTTCAAGTTTTTGAAAGCCCTCGCTTTTCACGAACTTCCCATCAACAAAAAGTGTTCCAATTCCCTGCCTAAGAGCCCAGGCCGCAGTGTCCGTGTGGAACCCCTTTCTTCCTCTTACTAATGGTGATAAGAGTTTTACTGGGCCTGACTTCAAAACTTTTTTTACTGAAGATATAATTGAATTTTTACTCTTCTTATCAACCGACACGCCGCAATCTGGGCAATATTGCGTTCCAACCTTTGCAAATAATAGACGAAGAAAATGATAGATTTCTGTGACCGTAGAAACTGTCGATTTCCCTCCCCCTCTGCTAACACGTTGTTCGATAGCTACTGTGGGTGGCAGTCCATGAACTTGATCAACGTCCGGCCTTTCCATCTGCTGAACAAATTGCCGGGCATATGCTGACATGCTATCGAGGAATCTTCGCTGCCCTTCGGCAAAAAGAACGTCAAAAGCTAAGGTCGACTTGCCTGAACCTGAGAGTCCAGTGATCACAGTGAAGGTATCATGAGGAATATCAATTTTAAGATCCTTCAGATTATTTTCCCGAGCTCCCCTGACGCTGATTATATTTTTTGAAGGCCCTTTGGATTCAATAGGTTTCAATAAATTTTTCGGTTTATGATCACGCCATAAAAAATTTCCTGTATAGCTTTTCTTTTCTTTTTTTATCTCTTCGGGTGTACCAACTGCAATTATTTCTCCTCCTTCAGATCCTCCTTCAGGGCCAAGATCAATCACGTGATCCGCACATTTTATTACTTCACAGTTATGCTCTATAACTAAGACAGAATGACCATCATCAACTAATCGCTGAAAAACGTTCAGTAATATTCTAATATCATCAAAGTGCAGGCCGGTCGTAGGTTCATCAAAAAGAAGTAAATCCTTAGCCTGAGCCTTATCTTTCTTTTTAGGTTTATTTTTCAGTAAGTGTCCTACCAGTTTAAGGCGCTGACTCTCTCCACCGCTCAGAGTATTTATGGGCTGACCAAGTTTAAGATAACCCAGTCCCACATCCGCTAAGGGTTTTAAATCAGCAACGACTCGTGCCGCTTTTTTATTCTCAATTGTTTCGAAAAAATGAATCGCGGATTCTATCGTGAGATTCAATACCTCGTGTATTGATTTGCCCGCTAGTTGAAATTCCAAAACTTCAGATCCATAGCGTTTACCCTCACATTCTGGACATTTTACATAAAGATCAGAAAGGAACTGCATCTCGACTTTCTCAAAACCATTTCCCCAGCAACGTCCGCAACGCCCTGCTCCGGAATTAAAACTGAAGTATCCAGGAAGATGTCCCGAACCCTTAGCTTCTGGTGTTTCGGCAAAAAGTTTTCTTATATGTTCAAAGGCTCCCACGTAAACGACAGGCGTTGACCTGGGATTGCGCGAGAGTGGGGACTGATCAACTAATACTACTTGCCCGAGCTTATCGTGGCCCGCAATAGAATGCACTTCCCCTGGCAGCTCCTCCGTACTCTCGCCCCTTTCACGGATCAGATTAAGGTAAATAACATCATGAACTAGTGTTGATTTTCCTGAACCCGAAACGCCAGTCACACAAACAAAAAGACCCAAAGGAATTTCTACATTTATATTTTTCAGGTTGTTCTGCTGTGCACCGCGAACTTTTAAAACATTCCCTTTTTTAGGTTTTCTCCTAGTACTTGGAATAGGAATACTTTTATCCCCAGAAAGATAATCCAAAGTGAGTGAACTTAGTTTTTTTCTGCTCTTTTCATAATCAGAAATGGGCCCCACATATACCAAATCTCCACCGTCCTCTCCTCGGCCCGGACCAATATCAACTAAATGATCAGCTGCTCTAATGATACTCTCTTCATGCTCAACAACCACTACCGTGTTCCCGGCATCTCTCAGATCATTCATAACATTAATCAATTGATCCGTGTCTTTTGGGTGCAACCCTATGCTAGGTTCATCAAGAACAAATAATGTATTAACCAAAGAAGCCCCTAAACATGTTGTGAGGTGCACTCTCTGCATTTCCCCGCCAGAAAGGGATCTGGCTGAACGGTCCAGTGTCAGATATCCCAGACCAACACGGCTCAAATATCTCAATCTTGAACCGACTTCTTCCCACAAAAGAAGAGCAGTCGGATCTAAATTGGAAAACTCTACTAGTTTAGATTTTTTTCCGTTCCATAGATTCAAAAGATCGGAAATGGGCAACTGCCAAACATCGGGTAAAGTGTGATTGCCAATCTTATAATTCAAAGCATCCGGTTGTAATCGCGTTCCTCGGCAGGCAAAACATGTTGTATATGATCGGTACCGGCTCAGGAAAATCCTCACATGCATTTTGTAAGATTTTCGCTCTATCCAGTCGAAAAAACCTTTCACTCCATACCAAAGACCTTGTTCCCAATTCGATTCCGGGTCACCGCGTTCGCCATAAAGAACCCATTCCCGATTTTTCTTGCTTAATTTCTCATATGCCAAGTGAACATCGACCCCTCTTACTTTCGCACATTGAAGCAAATCGGTCTGGCACTCTGATCCCCGCTCTCCCTGAAATGCTTTCACGACTCCTTCCTTAATTGAAAGTGACTTGTCAGGTAATGCACGATCAAGATCAATGCCTAACGTTCTACCGAATCCCCGGCACTGGGGGCACGCCCCTAAGGGGCTATTAAATGAAAACAGACCTGGGGAAGGGTCCCTCAAAGTGACTCCGCAAGGAACGCATTGCTTCCCGCTCGAAAAGGACCAGTCCCTAGCAGATTCAGAATCAATTAACCGTATCGTTCCCTTACCAAAAAGAAATGCAGTTTCTATTGCTTCATTTAGTCGTGCAAGATTCTTAGCAACTGTGCTGATTTTAATTCTGTCCTGAACGACGTTAACAACTTTAGGTAACGTTTTTTTAGGGTACTTTTCCGGTTCATCTGTTCTATACAAATTCCCCCATACCCATATTCTTAAAAAACCCTGTGCACTAAGTAGCTGGAAAAATTCGGAGGGTTTCATTTGCCTTGGTACCGGAACCCCAAAACTCACGAGAACAGATTTTCCAGATAAATTCACATTAGCAAATTGAGTAACTGACTCAGCACTGTCCTCCATAATTTCTTCTCCACATTCGGGACAATGCGGCACCGCAATGTGAGGAAATAGCACCTTCAAATAATCATTAATGCCTGTGAGGGTTCCAACCGTCGACCGTGTTGTCCTAACTGTATTGCCCTGTTCAATGGCAATGGATGGAGGAATACCATTAACTTCTTCAACTCTTGGCTTGTCCATTCGCTCAAAGAACTGACGCGTATAAGGAGAAAAAGTTTCAATGTACCGGCGCTGTCCCTCAGCATAGAGTGTCTGGAATGCCAGTGATGATTTTCCGCTGCCGCTAGGACCAGTAACGACAATTAGTTGACCAAGAGGCAAATCCAAATCGAAGCCCTTCAGATTGTTCTGCCGCACTTCCCTTAATGAAATAATACCCCTTTGCCATGATTGCTTAGCATTCTTTGGGGTCTTTTTTTTCACTTTACTGCGCTTTGGCATTCTTTAGAAATTAATACTTATATTAAGCATTAAAGGATCTAATTAATTTGCATGAACGGGAAGCATTTTACTCAGCCGTTTGCGTTTTGTTTGTATATGGTCTAAGCGTTTTGTGGTTGCAACATGGACAATGATTTAAATGGAGAGTCCCGAACAGTCTCCATTCGACTGGAGGGAATACACAAAGAGCTCGGAACACAACATGTTCTTAGGGGGGTAGATCTCGAGATTTTCTCAGGAGAAACTATAGTTTTAATCGGAGCCAGCGGAGGTGGAAAAAGCGTTATTCTTAAACATATAACCGGACTCATGCGCCCTGACAGTGGCCGCGTAGTGATTGGCAATCAGGACATCAGCGAACTCAACGAAAAGGGACTATCCTTGATACGGCAAAAGATAGGCGTTCTTTTTCAAAATGGTGCACTCTTCGACTCTATGAGTGTTGGTCATAATGTCGCCTTTCCTTTGAGAGAGCGTGGTGAAAAAAATATTAAAATACTCACAGAAAAAGTAACCAAAGCGCTTAGTTTGGTCGGGCTCGAAGAACATATAAACAAAATGCCAACCGCTTTGAGTGGAGGGATGCGCAAGCGTGTCGCTCTGGCCCGAGCCATGATCGCTAAGCCTGAATCTATTCTTTATGATGAACCCACTGCGGGCCTGGACCCGGTCTCAACAGGTTCCATTGATTCCTTGATCATTCAGATGCAAAAAGATTATGGAATCACCTCAGTCGTAGTCACTCATGACATGAAATCAGCAAGGACTATAGCTGATCGGATCGCTTTTTTACGCCAGGGGTCAGTCTATTTTTGCGGAACTCCCGAAGAAATGGACACAAGTGATGATCCTGTCATTAAAAATTTTATAAACGGCCTTCCGACAGAGGAGCTCTAGCATATTCTCTATTTAGGGTTACATTGTATCAGATCGACGCTTTTAATAAGCGTCGGATAAAAATGGAAAGATAATAAAATGAAAGAGAATCGCACTGAACTCTTTGTGGGTTTCTTCTTACTGATAGGTTTACTATTACTGGGATTTTTAGTTCTTAAATTCGGTAACTTTGGAGATCGTTTTGAAGAAACGTATTCACTGACTGTAACCTTTGAAGATGGTGGAGGTCTGATTAAGGGAACGGATGTGCGTTTGGGAGGCGTTAAAATTGGCAGGCTTGCAGATGCTCCAACAGTGAACCTAGAAAATTATGGCGGTGCCATCGTTAGCCTTGAAATTTATGATGATTTTCTAATACCTGAAGGAGCTAAATTTTCCATTGGTACGAGTGGCCTATTGGGAGACGCCATGATAGAAATCGAAGTTCCTAATGATAGGACAGGAAAATTCATCGCACCTGACTCGAAAATTAAAGGTGAACGGATCACTGGTCTCGGTGCACTCGCCTCCTCAGCTGAGTCATTATCGAATAAGGGTCAAGTCGTTCTTGAAGATGTCAGGTCAGCCCTTGGAGACATTGGCAGTGCCGTTGAGAAGTTGGATCAAAATATTCTTAGGGAAGAAAACCTTCAGAGTTTCAATCGTGCGGTGTCTGAACTTGCCGATGCTCTTGATGCGATAAACAATAAAGTTCTTGGCGATGACAATACGAATAATCTACGTGAACTATTAGCCAATATGAAAAAAGCCAGTATCAAAGTTGATGCCGCAGCTGAAAAGATTGGTCCAATACTTGATAGTGGCAGTGAAACAATAAGTGCCATTGAGCCCGGTCTCAAAAAACTCACTGACGCGGCTGAGGGGGCCGACAAAGCATTTGAAAGAATTAATAATGGCGGTGGGATATTAAGTTCGATACTCAAAGATGAAGAAATGAAAAAAGATTTTAAAGGCTTCATAGCAAATCTTCGCCGGAACGGTATTTTATTTTACAAAGACAATTCCATCAAAAATACTGAATCGCCCAATCCTCGCAAAAGAGGCACTTTCAGCCCCCGTTAAACTAGGACGAAAGAACTTTATTTTTCATTCGTCAGTCTTATACCAAAGCGTATACTTATCCCTCATCAGTTCAGCATAGACTGCGATTATCTAAATGTTTGAAACCCTCTTAGTAATAGGAACACTATTTTTAGCCTATGGTTGCCGCTCATTTGAGTTTGCAGCTGTACGCAAGTTCGGAGCATTTTGCGTCATCATTGCGACGTTCCTCGCCGGATACTTTTTGAGTGGTCATAATGTGAAATGGGGCATCGTGACTGCGTTAGGTTGGTTCTTCCTTCCCGGCATCGATATTATGACGCGTATCCGTAGAATGCGCCTCCCACTTGATAAGAAAATGCAGAGCCGGTTCCCCCCGAACCGTGATCTTTTTCCTCAACTAAGGGAGTTTACCAATGAAGTAGAAATTGCCGGCTTTGAACACATTCAAGACTCGGGATGGGAATGGGGTGGTGTTGATCAATTCGTTCGCTTTTTTTATGATTCAAATTCTAAATCTCAAGCCACAATCAATTTGAACAGTCAAAGCCATTTAGCCTTTAATTATATGAGCGTTTCTTCTAGGACTGCAGACGGAAAAACCCTCATAACGTGGAATTACCCTTTCAGCTATGCAATGAAATTGACACCGGACTGTGTTGTTAATTGTGTGCGTGGCACTGGTTCATTTAATGAATTAATTGAAGTGCACCGTAAATTCTTAGATAAACAGGGCATCCTCAAAAGCAACCTTCAAGAAACTGATCCTGATGAACTGAGTAAGTTAACAGAAAAGGAAATGAGAAATCAGGTCGATCATAACCTTGATCGTGGTTTTCTTAAATTATCTGGGAATGGAACCTTCTGTTATTCATGGAAGGGTCTTTTTTTTCTTTGGTATCAGTCCATCAAAGACATGATTCGTTTGTCCTAGTTTAATCTACAAAACAACAAACCAGATCCTTGGGAGTGAGTTCACTTCTGACTGGAGTGCCTCTAGTCTTGATGGTCCTGCAATTACTCGTTCGCAATCTCGAGTGCTGTTGTCTTGATCGATTTTAAGTCTAATTTACCACTGCCTAGATAAGGGAGCTCGTCCACTTTGAAAAATTGATCGGTTTTTGGTTTCCATAAATTAGGAATGTCCGAGGCTCCAAGTTGATCAGTAATTTGCTGAAGGTTTTCTTGTTCGAGAGTATGTAATACGACTAGACGTTCCCCCTTTTTCTCATCAGGTATCCCTGTTACTGCAAAGCTCTGCTCTGTTAATTCAGCAATGGTGTGTAGCAATTCTTCTATCTTAATGTGAGGAACCATTTCTCCACCTATCTTGCTGAATCGGCTCAACCTGTCAGTAATCGTAATGAAGCCTTCTTCATCGACAGAAGCAATGTCACCAGTATTATACCATCCATCTACCAGAACTTCAGCTGTTAGGCTCTCCTTTCCAAGATAGCCCTGCATAATATTAGGCCCTCTGACCCACATCAATCCTGATTCATTAAATCCGCAAGGTTCTTCCGTGTCCGGATCCACAATCTTAATACTCATCCCTGGCAATGCGCGACCGATAGTTCCTGGACGGTTTCCAGTTTGACTCAAATCATCGGTAATTAGACTCGGCGTATTAACAGCTACGCCAGGTGAACATTCAGTGCATCCGTATGCTTCGAGGGGTTGGAGACCAAACTTTTCTTCAAAGGCAGTGGCAAGGCGTTCAGGTAATTTTTCAGCACCTACAACTACTAAGTTAATGCTCTGCATTTGTTCAGGTTTGATGCCCCTAAGATAAAGCTGAAGGAACGTTGGTGTCGCTAGAAGCAAGGTCAATTTATAATGAGGAATGAGTTTACCGATGGATCTCGTATCAGTGGGTAAGGGATGATAGGCCGCTCCCACTCCAATTACTGCAGGGCCAATCAGTGTTGCGGTGAACCCTAGTGAATGAAAAAACGGTAAAACACCAAGGAACCTGTCATCGCGTTTAAAATCATAAGCCTGATTCAACTGCATCATATTAGAAACAATATTATAATGGGTAAGCATGGCTCCTTTGGGCTCCCCGGTACTACCGCTGCTAAAAATAATTGTCGCAATATCATCTAATGAGGGCGGATTGCCCTCAGATAGCTTCTTTAATAGAATCCCCCTCGGACACAAATATGCCAAGAACGCAGCACTCATTTTTTCCATGAAGCTTGGATCCTTTGCAATATCTTCCAAGGCAAGCATGGGAACTCCAGGATCAAGTTTGAGTTTGCGAATGACCTTTTCAGATGAAATGACACACTTAATATCACATTGTTGAACACATGAGCGTATCCCTTCCTCTGAGAGCGTATAATTCAGATTAACGACGGTCTTGCCCATAAGTATTCCGGCAAGATTAGTCAACGCTCCACCGACACTAGGAGGAATAAGAATCCCGACCTTCTGTTGTCCGTCCCAATCCTTACGCAATCTCTTGATTAGCACAATTACCCCTACAAGTGCGCTCATGTAACTTAATTTCTTACCGGAACTATCAGCAAAAGCCATTCTGGTCCTGGCTCTTCTTGCTGTCCGGACAAAGGCCCTACCAATGGTTGAAATGCGCCCCTTCCTTTGAGCCCATGCATCGGCCCCCAGCGCTACTACTTCTCGTCTAACTTCGGTATGTGATGAATCAGTTGGCATAGGATTTCCGTAACTTACGGTGACAGGGTATGGTATCTGTCGGGGGACTTTCCAGTAAACCTTTTTCTGATGAAAGCTGAAAATGCTCCCCCACACATTATCCAGATGAACAGGTATTATCGGTGCATCCTGCTTCCTCATGATAAGTTCCATTCCTTTCTGGAAGGCCAAAGTTTGTCCGCCAATCCTGCTGATTTGACCCTCAGCAAAGATACAAACCAGTTCGCCATCTTTCAGACAATCGCTAGCTTTTTTCAGTGATTTTAACAATTCTTTAGGACCAAAATCAGACGCTATAGGGATGACTCTCAGCATCTTTGCTATAGGTTTGACCCACCACCTGTTGAACTGATCCCTGTGCATGATAAATCGAATGCGGCGGCCCGTTGACGCGATCACAAAGAGTGCATCGGCTAGCGAAATATGATTAGACGCGAGAAGCGCTCCTCCTCTCTCTGGTAAGTTATTTCTTCCTAGGACCTTGACCCGATAAAGAGTATTCGTCAGTGCCCATAGAACAAATCTTGCCAGCGAATCCGGTACTAACCAGACTGCATAAATTGTTCCAGCAATGGTAGTTAATCCAATGACCCAAAACATCGCTTTGGCATCAATTCCAAGTTGGACCTTGAAAAGATAAAAAATCAATGCAGCCAAGCCCATTGCCAGAGCAGTGAGCCAACCATTAGCCGCAATGACGGAACCCTTGTTCTTTTTTTCTGGAAGTTTTTGAATGAGGGCACTGACCGGAACATTGAAAAAGCCCCCTGAAATACCTAGGCACACTAGTAAAAAACTGATCTGAACAAAATTAAGATCGAAAAAACCTAAAACAATTGAGCAAACCGCAAGTCCTAATGACCCTAAAGGTATAAGACCATATTCTACCTTGTTTTGCGAAAGGTATCCGGCCGAAACACTACCTATAGAAATACCTATTGCCAGACACGCGCGCATTAGACTGATCTGAAAATCTGTCAGTTCCAGGTCCTTACCAAAAACAACGAGTGTGGGTTCATAGAGCGCAGCGACTAACCAAAAGTAAATGCTACCTACAATGGCCAGCCCTAATACTCTGCTCTTTGCGGCTTCCTTAAGATTGTGAATTAAATCGCCTATGAAATTAATTTTAATTCGTTTACCGGGGCTCGCTGCCGGATGACGTGTGATCCAACGTGAGGCTATAGCACCGGCCACTGCAAGGATGATCAGTATCCCTCCGCACTGCCACACATCATCTTTGAACCAAGAAGACAGTAAGCCGGCCACCGTTCCTCCGGCAATGATGCCACCAAATGTGCCTAGACCAATCACACCGTTGCCCCAACTTAATTTTTCATTGGGCAGCAATTCCGGCAATGAAGCATATTTCGCAGGGCTAAAGATCGCGCTCTGGATGCTCATTAAAAGGATCACTCCCAACATGTAATTAAACTCTCCGGATTTAAGAGCAAAGACCCCCAAGATCATAATTCCGATTTCAAGCCTCTTGGTCCATGTAATGACCCTTCCCTTCGAATAACGGTCCGCTAAGCATCCTGCAGCCATTGAAAAGAAAATGAATGGCAAAGCAAAGACCGCCACGATCAGAAACAAACGGAAGTCCCTTAGGGCATCTTGTTCAACGCCCAAACTGTTAATGCTGGAAAAAATGACAAGAAACTTGAACAGATTATCACTGAAAGCTCCCTGATACTGGACCAAGAATAGAGCCCAAAAACCTTTTAATGATTTGGGGTCAGTCGAATTCATTGTTTGTGGGGCTACATTCATACTGCTTTTCTCTCTACGAATATGTAAATTAGCCGCATATTAAAAGTTTACTAAATCGATAATTTTATTAAAAACATTGATTAAAACAACGTTTCTATCATCGGATTATTAATTTTTTAGATAATCATTTATTTAAATATCCAAATACAATGATCGCTGGAGGTCACAGCATAATAAAATATTTTAGATCAATTGACTTATACTATTATAAACATGTTAGTTTAAACAATGCTTAAGGTTTACGGTAATTCTAAAGGTAACCTTTGTGACGGCATCTCCCGTCGTGATTTTTTGAGCGTTGGTAGCATCGGAATGGGCGGGCTATCATTGCCTGGACTGCTTCAAGCTGAAGCCATAAATAGTGGGAAATCCTCCCATAAAGCCCTAATTATGATTTATATGGCAGGTGCGCCTCCGCACCAGGATTTATGGGATCCCAAGCCTGATGCTCCTTCAGAATATCGTGGGGATTTAGGTGCCATACCGACAAACGTTGATGGTATCCAGATTGGCGAACTCATGCCTCGCATGGCCAAAATCATGGATAAGTGCGTTGCTATTCGCTCAGTCATTGGGGCTCCAAACGGCAGTCATGACTCTTTCATGTGTTATACTGGCAGGAAAGGCTCAACCCTTAACTCTAAAGGACAGCCCCCCGGTGGATGGCCTTCTATCGGCTCAGCCCTATCGCGCTTGATGGGCTCTTCTGACACTAGAACACCTCCATTCATTGGTTTGGCGCCAAAGGCTGGGCATCCTCCATACGGTTCTTCAGGAATGCCCGGATATTTAGGGGTTCAACACAGCCCGTTTAGACCTTCTGGCCCCGGAATGGGGGATATGGTTCTAAATGGTATAACCACGAAAAGACTTTCTATGCGCAAGGATCTTCTACACTCATTTGATCAAATGCGCAGGGATCTGGATGCGACTGGCAAGATAGAAGGACTCGATGGTTTTACGCAACAAGCTTTCAGCCTGCTCACTTCGAGTCGCCTTGCTAATGCTCTTAACATCGACAAAGAAGACCCCAAGCTCAGAGAGCGTTATGGGAAAGGGGATCCAAAGAACGTTGGTGATGGTGCTCCAAAAAACAATGAACATTTCCTAATTGCCCGACGCTTAGTCGAAGCCGGGGCACGATGCGTTACCCTTAATTTCGGTCGTTGGGATTTTCATTCTAATAATACTAAAGGCATGAAAGAGCATGCTCCGATTTTTGATCAGGGCCTCAGTGCACTCATAGAGGATTTGCATGAGAGAGGAATGGACAAAGATGTGACTGTCTGCGCCTGGGGCGAGTTTGGGAGAACTCCGAAACTTAATAAAAATGCCGGACGCGATCACTGGCCCAATGTTTCATGTGCACTCCTCGCCGGAGGAGGAATGCCGACAGGAAAAATTATCGGCTCTACTGATAAAATAGCAGCAGAAGCAGATGACCGCCCAGTTCACATGGGCGAAGTCATGGCTACGCTTTACCACAATATGGGAATTGACCCCAACACCACTACTCTTCCCGATTTAACGGGCAGGCCCCATTATCTCGTGGACGGTTGGAGACCAATGCCGGAGCTTATTTAAAGCCCATCTATTATACGATCATTAATAGAATTGGATGATATAAACTCTCCTATAGGTGAAAATGTATATTTATCCATAAATCATGCATATTTATCGATAATCCATCCATTCTCATACATCGATCTTAATCCATCTTTATCGATAATATCATGGCTTTTATCCATACCCTTATCCTATCCCAATAGTTCATCCATAAATCATGCATATTTATCGATAATCCATCCATCAATACTGAGCCAATGCATTGTCTCTTTTCATCTGTATTAGTAATCTAATATGAGTTCATCTTCTGATAATCTGTGTAAAGCCCTGAAATTACCTCTTGGCTCTTATTCGATATTTGGATAAACACAAATCACTAATCCATCATGCGTACTCTATTTGTTGTTACATTTTCTCTTCTGATCTTTTCAGTCCCTTTGACTGCATCTAATCAAATCAAATCTTTAAATGCTGAACAGCAAAAAACTTACAACTTAGATCCCAAGTTCTTTAAAAAATCGTTACTCGTTCAAAACATATTAATAGCAACGTCCGTTAAGGTTTCCGATACGGCCATTTTAGAAACTGGATATCTATTCAACCATATGATGGTCAGCATCAATGATGCAGTTGCTGAAAGGATCCGTAAAAGAAATGTATTATGCATTCTAGTCGGTAAAGATGAGCTCACTTCAGAAATTCCTCAATTTGTTACTAACAAGACGGGCAAGGAACTCGATTTTTATAATTGGCGTCAGCGGGGCTTTCTCCGGCACATCGAGGGTAGGCCCGTTGTCCTCTTTGCTGAAGAGGATGTGTTGGAATATGAGGGTGGTATGCAGAATGAAAGTATCCTCATTCATGAATTTGGCCACGTCATTCAGGGCGCTGGATTTGATGCTGATCTCCAGAAAAAAGTTCATGAGGCCTTTGCAAAGGCAAAGGCCCGCAGTATCTGGAACGATGGCAAAGCCGCGCAAAGATTCAGACGCGTCAAAGGTAATGAGCCCGTCAGTTTGCTTGATTCTTTGATTAAGTCGTTTCCGGATCAATCGCGCGATTTACTGGTGAAGTGTCTCGATGGAGGAGACATTTTAGTGAACGGCAAGCCCACTAATGCCAAAATTAAAGTGACCTCCGAGGATGATGTTCTCATTGTTTTTGGCGGTTCCAAGCAATGTTACGCTTCAAGAAACCATGCTGAGTACTGGGCCGAGGGTGTTCAATGCTGGTATGATACCAATCGGACCATGGACCATGATCATAACCACATACACACTAGGGTAGGGATCCAGGGATATGATCCTGGTTTGGCCAAAGTGTGTGAAGAGGTCCTTGGTAATGATCCTTGGCGGTTCATTTCACCGAGAAAGAGAGCAGGGAAGGGGCACCTAAAAGGCTTTGATCCTGCAAATGCGCCTAAAGTAACTGATTTGCCCCATATCCGGGAAGCGGCGTTGGATTACTACGATAAGTATTGGTCAAGTTACTGGGACCGTCTCCATCAGAAGCACTTTCCTGCCAAATCTCCCAAATAATAATTTATGATTTTAATTCAATTTTAATTGATCCCTCTTGATCACTTTTATTGAATTCTGAAACAATTTCACCATTATCAAGTGACATAATAACGCGAGCACCAGTGACCGGCCTTCCGTTCATATCCCAAATATTCAGTGTTGAGCTAATGTAGTGGCTCTTGTTGCAGCCCTTCTTTTTGGCGCTTTCCAATGTCTTAAGAATCCTTTCTTTTCGACGATTAGAATCCCAGATCATTGCCGGTTTGTTATTCAATTTAGATTGTGAAATGGCTGCAATCTGGCCCTCTTCATCCGTGATATCCCTTATACTCACATTCATCAGCTTCAA
>JASLJT010000214.1:0-13076 GCA_030747955.1 Verrucomicrobiales bacterium
AGCCATAGCAGGCAAGGGCGCTATCATTCAATTTATCCTGCGACATGACTCCCCTCATGTCAGTCATAACCTCGGCAAGTTCAGGTTGTCAGTGAGTGAAAAATCCGACGCACCTATAAATAAAGAAAAGAAAATAATCGACACCCAACTCGCTGAGCTTACCAAAAAACGTAAGGAACTAAACGATCGCCTCAATAAACTAAAAAGCTCCGGCCCAAAGGTCATGGTAATGGAAGACAGGGACAAGCCCAGACAAACCTACATCCTAGACAAAGGATCGTATGAAAAACGAGGAGAAGAAGTCAGCATGGGAACACCGAAAGCCTTACCTAAAATGCCAGATAACTTTCCAAAGAACCGTCTCGGTCTAGCAAAATGGATCGTCAGTCCTGACAATCCTCTAACGGCTAGAGTAATAGTGAATCGTTTCTGGCAACAGATATTTGGTGTCGGTCTGGTGAAAACCTCAGAAGACTTTGGAACCCAAGGAGAAACTCCGATGAACCAAGAACTTCTCGACTACCTAGCCATTGCCTTTGTGGATTCTGGTTGGGACGTTAAGAATCTGATACGCTTAATCGTTACTAGTGACACTTACAAACAAACATCCAAGGCCACAAGAATTAGCGAGAATGACACGAACTATACACTGGACCCGGAGAACCGGTTCCTCTCTAGGGGACCGCGTTTCAGAATGCCGTCGTGGATGCTCCGTGACAATGCTCTGGCAGCGAGTGGTCTTCTCGTGCCCAAGATCGGCGGAAGCCCAGTAAACACTTATCAGCCAGAAGGAGTCTGGGAGGAGGCTTCGTTTGGTAAAAAAAGGTACTCAAGAGACAATGGAGAAAAGCTATACCGCAGAGGTCTTTACACTTTCTGGAGACGCATCATCGCTCCCCCCGCTTTCTTCGATAACTCGAACCGACAGACCTGCACCGTAAAACCTTTCCGAACCAATACACCAATGCATGCTCTGTACATGCTCAATGATGTGAGCTTTGTAGAAGCTTCAAGGTCACTCGCGGAAATGGCAATGACTGACACGGAAAATAATGATCTGGACAGACTAGAATTAATTTTTAGGAGACTCCTAGCCAGATCACCTATGGCAATTGAGCAAGAAATTATGTTCAAAGCTCTGAACCGTTCAAGAGAAGCCTTTAAGAAAGATCCCGGTTCAGCAGCAGCATTATTGTCAGTAGGCGAAAAACCAATAAATGACAAACTCGATCCAGTAGAACATGCCGCATGGACAGCCACGACACTCGCTGTCATGAACCTTGATGAAGCAGTGACCAAGCAATAATTAAATAGAGAATGATCATGAATCCACTTCAGCAAAACCATCTTGACCTGACAAGACGTGAATTCTTTGGTAAATCTGCCACTGGCATAGGTACCATAGCTCTCTCTAACCTTCTTAACAAAGATGGCTTGGCCGCCGACAATGACCGGAAAGCTATCGGGGGATTACCTGGGCTTCCCCACTTCAAGCCAAAAGCAAAGAACATCATTTACCTTTTCCAGAACGGGGCCCCGACCCACGTGGATCTCTTTGACTACAAGCCAAAGATTCAGGAAATGCACGGAAAGCCAATACCTGACTCCTACGTTGGCAATAAGCGTTTCAGCACCATGACCGGAAAGGCAAATGGTAAATTAATGCTGGCACCTGTAGAACCTTTCAAGCAACGAGGACAGTCAGGTGCATGGGTCAGTGATTTTCTTCCTCACACTGCTGAGATTGCTGACAAGATATGCTTTGTAAAATCAATGCACACTGATGCAGTGAACCATGCCCCGGCAATTAGCTTTCTATTGAGCGGAGGTCAGATACCAGGAAGGCCCACGCTCGGAGCATGGATGGCATATGGTCTCGGCGCAGAGACTGAAGAATTACCACGCTTCGTTGTCATGACATCTGTCAGTAAAGGGACGACATGCGGCCAAATATTTTATGATTTCTACTGGGGCAGTGGATTTCTTCCATCCAAGCATCAGGGAGTTTTGTTCCGTGGCAGCAAGGACCCTGTCCTCTATGCAAAGAATCCGAAGGGCATGAGTCGGGAAATGAGAAGGGACTGGCTCGACAGTATCGCCGAGATCAATAATCACAAATTAACTGAATTTGGAGACCCCGAAATAGCGACAAGAATATCGCAGTACGAGATGGCCTTTAAGATGCAGGCCAGTGTCCCGGAACTGACAGATTTCTCTAATGAATCCAAGGAAACTATGGATATGTATGGCCCACAAGTCAATGAGCCTGGAACCTTTGCTTATAACTGCCTGATGGCGCGCCGGCTCGTTGAAAGAGGAACCAGAACGGTCCAAGTCATGCACGCTGGTTGGGACCAGCACGGTAGCGTGACCACTGAGTTGTACACTCAATGCAAAGACACAGACCAACCGAGCGCGGCACTGGTAAAAGATCTAGAGCAAAGAGGCCTTTTAAAGGATACCCTAGTTATCTGGGGAGGCGAATTCGGCAGGACACCTTTCTTACAGGGAAATCTCAAAGATAGAAAGAAATGGGGCCGAGATCATCATCCGTACGCCTATACAATATGGATGGCCGGAGGGGGTGTGAAGCCAGGTATATCATACGGTGCAAGTGATGACCTAGCCTTCAGTGCTACAGAAGATCCAGTTCACGTTCATGACATTCAGGCAACGTGGCTCCATCTCGCTGGAATCGATCATGAAAGGCTCACTTATAAGTTCCAGGGCCGACGATTCAGGCTAACTGACGTCCATGGTAAAGTGGTGACCGGAGTGATCGGCTAAAATCTTATTTATACTTTCGGTTTCCAGCCCTCACGATACTCTCGTCCCCACAGCTTCTCGACAGCAGGATTATCAGTGATTTTCTGGGTCTTGGAGTCAAACCTGATCTCAGTACGCAAGCGGTAAGCCATGTTTCCCAAATGACACATCATTGCACTTTTCTGAGCATCGCTGATCTCAGCATTCAAGGCTGATCCTTCTCGGATCGCAGAGGCAAAGTTCTTAAAGTGCGGCAAGTCCGTAAAAAGAGGAATGTTTTCTTCAGTGACCTTCCCATCCATATCGTAAATGCGATATCCTGAACTTTCAAAAGCCATGGTTCCTTTGTCTCCGTAAATACTAACAAAACTATTTTTCTCATGCTTGCGCTGCAGACAGCTACTACCATGCCAGCTGATACCGACCTTACCAAAATCATAAGTCGCGTCAGCTGTGTCAGGAGTTTCTTGATCATCGTCATAATGGTATCGCCCACCGTTGCAGGTGACCCGTATCGGAAAATCAACGCCCAGTCCCCACCGTGCGATGTCGAGTGCATGGACCCCATTATTACCAAGTTCTCCTCCCCCATAATGCCAGTGCCAATGCCAGTTATAATGGACCAGGTTATTTTTGTAAGGACGGTCCGTTGCAGGTCCCTGCCAAAGGTTCCAGTCAAGCCAAGCAGGCACAGGCACCTTCTTGCCGCGACCAATTGAAGGACGGCGATTATCATACCAGCACCGTGCGTAGCGCAGATTACCAAGGACCCCGTCCCTGATCTTGCCAATGCCCTCGCGGTAAGACGGCAAGCTACGACGCTGATTACCCATCTGTACTAGACGGTTATTCTTTCGCGCAGCCTCCACAATCAACTTCGATTCATTAGCATTGTGGCTTCCCGGCTTCTCGACATAAACGTGCTTCTGAGCATGACAGGCTAAAATCGACGCCGGAGCATGCCAGAAATTAGGGGCAGCAATTGAAAGCACATCCACTTCTTTGTCTTCAAGAATCTCACGAAAGTCAGTCACTCCTTTAGGTTCCTTCCCACCCTGCCTAGATGCGGCATACTTGACACCACTTGCCAGACGATTGTTATCCACATCACAAACATAGGCTATTTCAACATTATCAATTCCGGTAAACCCGGCAATATGAGCCTTGCCCCGGCTCAGACCCATAACGCCAACCCGCAACCTAGTATTTGGGTTTTTACCAGAAAGAATGGCGGGAAATGAGGACATCGCCACCGCAGATGCACATGTTTTCAGTAATTGTCGTCTACCTATCATATTATAAAGACTAACATAGTCTGCTATCATATTACAACCCAGCAGAGCATTGACACTTTCTTCAAAGAGATAGAAAATAGGGTTCCTCTACATTAATTTAATCGAACGAACTGAGCGAGTGAATATGAACTACAAGGCAGGCCTGCTAATTATTGCAATAGCATCGTTCGGTTTCGGCATGATTACTGACCGGTTACTTTTCTCTTCTAAAGAATCCGCATCTGAGACAAATCCAAAATATGGGGGAAAAATATCATCTGAAGATCAAGGTAATGGCTTTGCGAATAGGAACCTAAAGAAAAGGGACCGACAAAAGGATGATGACTCTGACCATGAAGAAGACCCTTTGGAGATACTTGAAAAGGATCCGGTCAGGTACGTCATTGAGCAAATAGAAAGAGGTAAACGAATTGACGCTTCAACTATTTCCTCATTGCTTAGCCAATTACCACCCGGAAAGAAACGTCGAGAATTCATCGAACGGGTCGCATCGCACTGGGGACGAAAGGATCCAAGATCAGCCCTCGCTTGGACCGATACATTAGTCCCTTCCGAACAGTCAAGAGCAATGGAAAGAATCATCCACGAATGGGCACACACAGATCCGGTCGGTGCTGCGGGTTATGTGACACAAATCCCAAAATCTCAGCGCACCCTTGACTGGGTCCATGCCGCTGCACATATCTGGGCAGAACAGGACCAGTCAGCGGCCCTCGATTGGGCCATGGGGCTAAAGGACCCTGCTCACCGCGAACGGGCTCTGAGAGGGTCAACGGACGTCTGGGCCAGAACAGACCCTGCTGAGGCGAGCGCGTTTGCTCTCGAAATCACAGATCCCTACGAAAGGCACTCCGTAATTGAAAGCGTTGCACGGCGCTGGGCAAGGCAGGAAACATCGGAAAGTTTAGAATGGGCATTAGGAATGGAGGGCGAAAACAGGGACAGAGCCACGATGTCCATCATTGAGGAAATTTCCGCCTACAATCCAAAAGAAGCCGCGGAGGTTTTTTCTGAAATATCATCATCCTTGTCGAGTCAAGGCACCCGAGAAAGTATTCACAGAGACATCGCAAGAGAACTCGCGGGGCGTTGGGCCACAGCCAATCCAGCCGAAGCCGCTGAGTGGGTCCTCGAACTTCCTGAATCACAACACATCCAGCGAGAAGCAGCTGAAAGAGTTGCTGAAAGGTGGGCCCATTCCAATCCTCAAGCAGCAGCAGAATGGGCTATGGAACTTCCTGAATCAGACAATATCCGCCGACAAGCAGTTGAAAGGGTCGCCGGAAGGTGGCTCAGGTCCGATAGTCTGACCGCCAGCGAATGGATTGCCGAAATGCCGGCAGGAGAGGCTCGGGACGCCGCAACTGGAGAACTAGTAAGGAACATATCAGGTAGCGATCCCGCTTCAGCTCTCTCATGGGCCAATAGTATTGGAAACGATGGGTATCAGACACATCTGATGGGTGAAGTAATTGAAAGATGGCATGAGACTGATCCCAATGCAGCACGATCTGCACTTCAGGCCACTGATCTGAGTGCCAGACAACGTGAAAAGTTTCAGGACATACTCGGAACACCCCAGACTCCCCCTAAGCCTTCGGAAAGCTCCAAGACTGACTGAAAATGTAGTAGTCTATGAAAATTTTATCAGTACTACTGTCTCTGTTATGGATTCTTGCTAGTTGTAAAAAAGAAAATACTACTACTGAAAACAAAAGACCGAATCAAGGAAAAGGCATCACTGATATAGTTGACGAGGAGCAGGTAAACCCTAGCCGACCAAGGCCCTTGCCACCTAAGGGATCAGTTAACATGCAGGACTTAATTACAGATCCGGAAGGCCTGTTCTGCTCCAAAGATTCAGAAATACCTTTTAGTGGAAAAGTCTATGCTGAATATCCAAGTGGGCATCTAAGTGCTGAAGGCACTCTCAAGGGCGGACAATATGATGGTCTATGGTTCATTTGGTATGAGAATGGACAAAAACAATCTGAAGAAAATTTCAAGGAAGGAAAAAGCATTTCCGTAAAACATTGGAACAAAAGTGGCGAACCCATTGAAAAGTTATAGAGCCCTATAAATGTCTAACAAAATTGCAAGAACGTTCCTGCGAAAACATTTAATAATGTACGCAATAGTGTTGGTCCTTAGCTTAAAAATAACTCAAGAGGCAGAGGCTATAATCATTCGTGATGATCGCGATGATGCCGACTACGTCGTAGATGATGCCGACTATCCAGCACTAGTCGATCTCATTGAAAAGGGAGACTGCATAGGCACACTCGTTCACGAATCTTTTCTTCTGACCGTCGCCCACTGCGCAGCCGATATGAATGAAGGTGACCCTCTGATCATTAACAAAACCCCCAATTCCGTTTCCGAGATTATCCCGCACCCAAAATGGAAGAAAAGACGCGATGAATATGATATTGCTTTATTGCGTCTGAAGAAGCCTGTAAAGAATGTTACTCCCTTCCCTATTTACCGCGGAAGCGATGAAAAAGGCACCTCAATCACATTGGTCGGCCGTGGAGTCACCGCGACCGGGTTAAGAGGAGAACGAGGTGCTAAAAATGACGGTAAACTGCGGAAATGTACAAACATTGTGACCAAGGTCGATGACCACTTCATTGAAATATTATTTGAACGCCCTGAAGAAAAGGGCATCACCAAGTTAGAGGGTGTAGGGGCCGCGGGCGATAGTGGTTGCCCTGCCTTCATGCATATCCGCGGTGTCCGTTATATCGCAGGACTTAATTCATGGGGCGATGGTCCAAAAGGAATTAAGGTCGGACAGTACGGCGCTTATGATTACCAGACACGAGTTTCCCGTTATCTCGAGTGGCTAGATAGTGTAGTTAAATTTCCTGATCCTCCATCCAAAAAGACAGGATCACTAGTCCCTAGTATACGAGCTACTCATTTTCCCTCAGGCCCTATCGATCAACTTCTCCTTAGCTTCTCTACCGAAAACGGTAAGTCCTACGTAATCGAAAAATCTAGTAATTTATTGAATTGGGAAGTCCTCGAATCTGGCATTGCAGGCAAAGATTCTAGAATCGAAATGAGTTATCCCGCCACAGGAACCAGAGGATTCCTTCGCATCCTGGAAGAATGATTCGACCATTACGCTGTATAATTTTTATGGAACTTATACTAAGAGTATCAGGCGTAGTAGAAACAAGATATTTCTCTAAATTATTTTCCTTATAAGGATCGAAAGGATTTTGATCCTTATAAATAAAATTACTCCTGCAATTGACCGATTGTACTCGATCACATGAAATTGCTTTGTTAGGATTTAAGAATGAAAACGCCAATCAAGTCATTTGCTTTTCTGATTTTGATCGCCACTACTCAGGCCGGTCCATTTGGTTTTGAATACGGCATGACCGTTGAGGGTATTAAAAAATCAGGGATAAAATTAGAAAAATCAAAAACTGTTCCAGCCGAATACAAAGCCACTAACCTCCCAAAGAAATATAAGGATTGGAACTCAACTGTCCTTGTAGGAATTACAAAAAAATATGGATTAGTCCAAATCCAAGTAAATAAACGATTAGAAAATAACGGGAAAAAGAATTCTATATCTAAAGATTTTTATGATCGCTACACAGAAGCTCTCAAAACCAAATATGGGAATCCAAATTCAACGAATCAAATAAATGCCGGAAAAAACTCTTATTCTTCTCGTTGGAACACTTGGACATTCACTGATCGTGAGGACAAATTGGAAACAATAAGACTGACCTTAAAAACAAATACCTCACTGAAGGAACCTTGGGATCTGGTCACCTTAACCTATGAATTCAGCGACAATGAACAATTCTGGTTAGAGTCACGCGCCCTATTAAAACAAAAGAAACTTGGACGCGAACCTATAGATCTTAATGATCTTTAATGGCAAATCCTTTGGATTAACGGGTTGAGCATGTATTTAAAACCATGAGCCTTTTAGGAAAAAAGGCTTAAGTGGAGTGTAACGGAATCGAACCGATGACCTCTTCAATGCCATTGAAGCGCTCTACCAACTGAGCTAACACCCCTTTCCTTTTAAGCTTATGACTTCTACGAAAAGTAGTGAGGAATTGGATAATAAATCAGCGCTAGATCCCCTGCAAGACCTTTTAATTACTGATCTTATAAAGTTTGGGAATGCTATTTAGTTCTCGCTCGCAAATGCACACGCGACACTTCACCCATATAATGAGGCATCGCATAGTCGATCGCTGATTTCCGGATATGAACGAGAGACTTTTTCGCATCGCCCTTAGCCTCAAAGTACAAGCCCAAGTAAAGGTGAGCATAGCAGAGTCGATTACGTAAGTCGTCCGGGGTCGGGTCACCTGCATTCGCAGCATCGAGCACATCTTTAGGCTCAAGTTCACCTGCAAAGAGTTTCTGGACCTGTGCCATCGGCACTCGGCCATCACCTTTAATATCGATGAGACTCTTTTTTGCTTCCTCAAAGCCCTTAATCCTATTCACGCACAGAAAATGCCAGACGGCATTTTCCACGTCATTTGAATTCACATCCTGATGGATCTCGAACTGATCCACTCCCTTAGCAAATTCTTCAGCATAATAATAAGCTAGTCCGCGCTGCCAGTGATGGGGCTCACGGGCCGGATTATTTTTAAGATACGCGTCGAAATCCTCAATTGATCCTTTCATGTCTCCATTAAAGAATCGAGTGACGCCTCGCCTCTGGCGGAGCTGATCCACTCCAGGCAATGCCTTCACCAAAGTATCCAGATCAACGAGAGCTTTCCCAAATTTACCTGCCCTTTCATTTAAATCTGCACGAGCAATTAATGCTTCATGGCTCCCTGGATCGAGTGCCAAAGCTTCTTGAATGGCCTCCTCTCCGCTCGCCTTCTTGCCCCCGTCAAGGAGCCCAAACTGAACACTCCTTAGTGCCTTTCTGGAATCATTCTTCGCCTGATTATCATACTTTGCACTGAGCAATGAGCATCTCTTGCGAAGCTCATCTAATTTTTCCTTATGGTTCGGATCTGATACCAAATTCTTCAACTCCATTGGGTCTGATTCAAGGTCATGGAGAAACTCGTATGGGGGTTCCTGCTCATAGTACCGCGCATACTTGTAGCGGTGGCCTCGAACACCTTCCCATTTAGGAATGGATCTATTATTCATTCGATGCTCACAGAAAAAGTCAGACGGTGCAGCCTTTCCAGCCTTGCCACTGAGGGCCAGACTCAAGGACCTTCCCTGATAACTTTCAGGAAGGCGGGCACCGGCCAAGGCAACAATGGTAGGTGCAACATCCACGTTCAAAGCAATGCTCTTATCTCGTTTGCCGCGGTTTTCTTTTTTGGCCCTAGGATCAAAAATAATTAGAGGGACTCGCTGCGACTCTTCGTAATGAGACCATTTACCGGCAAATCCACGCGAAGCTGCGTAGTAACCATTGTCAGCCATATAGATAATGACTGTGTTTTTGGCCATGCCCAAGGAATCCAACCCATCAATGACGCGGCCGATCGCATGATCAATGCCGCTGATCATACGGAGATAGTTTCTCATGTTATGCTGATATTTCTCTTCAGTGTCCCAACGCCAAAAATAACGGTCCCTATTCATTGATTTGCGTAAGAACTCTGGTTGCGACTCAAAGACGGCCGGATCAGACAGCCTAGGATCGGGCATTTTAACCCCCTCATAAAGAGAACCAACAACCTTAGGATAAGGGAAATGGTTCTTCTTATCACCATCCTCAGCGTGAGACGCATTGAAGCTAACGCTCAAGCAAAATGGCTGAGCATCTTTCTTGGCCCTGCTCAAAAATTCGATCGCTTTGTCGGCCGCGACTTGCGTCTCGTGCCTCAAAGAACCGTCCTTCTGCTTATGGAAGTAAGGACTACGGTTCAAGGGAACAAAACTATCAAACATAGCTTCTCTTGCCCCTTTCCGAACCTTTATTCCCCACTTACCAATGAATCCAGTCAGGTATCCATCTTTTCTGAGGAGTGCTGGGTAGCTTTGATTCGTATGCAGGCTAGCGACTGGCGGAGTTCCAAAGGTGAACCGGTGAGTGCGCTCATACAGGCCAGTCAATAGAGTGGCTCTGCTCGCTGCGCAAATCGAAGTACTAACAAACGCATTCTCGAAAAGTCGCCCCTCACTGGCCAATTCATCAATGTTTGGTGTTTTAATAATGGGATGACCCGTACAACCCAGAAAATCATTCCTCTGATCATCAGTAAGAAAGAAAATAATGTTCGGACGATCATCAGCAAAGGCCTTGGCCGATTCTTCATCAGCCCTGAGAGCAGCGTTACCGAAAATGAGGAAAAGAACCAAATAAATAAAAAAATGCATGGCTGATAATAGATAATTAATTAGAGTTTGACCAGCCCAGAGGCTCTGATTATTGAATAAAGATCTATCAACCGCTCACATTACACTTGACCTCGAACTGTGAAGACTAACATTAATAATAGTATGAATACTTCGCTCTTAATAATATCAACCCTAATGTTCTGTTCATCAGTCTTAGCAGCAGACTGGCCCCAATACCACGGAGCAAACTCGGACAGAACGACTCAAGAAAAGATTAACAACACCGACTGGAAACTCAAAAAACCAAAGCAATTATGGGGAGTCAAGACACCCACAGGGTTCAGTTCAATGATTCTGGCAGAGGGTGCAGCCTATACAACAATCAGCGAAGAAATTGACGGAATCCCGAGCGAAGTCTGTGTTTCATTTGATGCTGAGACAGGAGAAACTCGATGGAAAGCAAACCTAGATCTTTGGCGAGTCGATAATGGAGGAGGCAATGCTGGAGCTCCTAACAATAAGGGAGGTGATGGACCAAGGACCACACCCTCTTACTCAGCAGGTAAAATCTATGCCTACACGAGCGACATGCTCTTGATTTGTCTCTCCGCGAAGGACGGATCTGAAATCTGGTCCGTTGAAGTAGCCAAAGATCACAAAGGGCGCAATATCCGTTGGGAAAACGCCTCTGCTCCCCTAATCGAAAAAGATATGGTTATTATTCAGGGAGGTGGGCCCGGAGAATCTTTCTTAGCTTTTGATAAAGTAACTGGAAAAATTAAATGGAAATCCGGTGATTACCTCATGACTCACTCGACCCCGGTGGCAGCAACAATTAATGACCAGCGACAGATTCTATTTTTTACTCAGAAAGGAATAGTGTCCGTCAACTCCGCTAACGGCAAGCAGCTATGGATGCATAAATTTCCTTACAAAGTATCTACTGCTGCTTCTGCCGTTATCGAAAAGGATATCGTTTATTTTGCAGCGGGTTACGGAGTCGGATCGACAGCAATTCAAGTTTCAAAAAACAACAACACTAAAGAATTATGGTTCCTTGAAGGCAATAAGCCAGTCACAAATCATTGGAGCACCCCGCTCGTAAAAGACGGTTACCTTTATGGAATGTTTGGCTTCAAGGAGTACGGGAACGGCCCCTTAAAATGTGTAGAACTTAAGACAGGAAAAGTGATGTGGGAAAAGTCCGGATACGGGCCAGCGGGCGTTTGCCTAGCTAACGATACACTCATTTGCCTGGGGGACATGGGACAACTTACCCTCGTGAAAGCATCTCCGAAAAATTACGAAGAAATCTCTAGATTAGACAAAGTCATTAATGGGAAATGCTGGTCATCACCAATCTTCTCTGATGGAAAAGTGCTAATACGTAGCACTGCCGAAGCAGCCTGCCTTGACTTAAACTAATCAAGACCGCCTGCCTATCATAGGGACCATAGTTAAGAGCATGAGCCCCAGACACGCCCATGATGCCGCGGCAAAAGAATAGACCGAGGCAAGCACTCCACACAGAGGATAACTAAGCCCCCACCCTGCATGGCTCAAAGCAAACTGTGCCGCATAGATATGAGGGCGCTCATTTTCATCGCTGTTCTGAGCCAAAAGATTGTTGGAGATAATTCCAAATACACCCTGACCTGCACCGGAAATCAACCAAGCGATCAATAGTACAAAATAGAACTTAAAAAGTGCAGTGGCCGCTAAAATGATTAAAAAAATAGGTAATATAATGTTACCCCAAGTTTTTTGCGTGCCCGAACCGCAACGTACGTAATAGAGCGATGCGACCATGGCACCTATACCCATTACAGCCATTGCTACTGGATAAAAGGCTTCCTCCATTTGGAGCTCATTTTTCACATAGCCGGCAGTCGTAACTATAGCCAAGCCTCCAACGATGCTCACCTGAAGAGATAACATCAAAGATCTTCTCAACTCAGGTACAGCAAACATTCGTCGAATTCCGAAAAACACTTTTGTCCTTTGCTTTTCTTTTTTTCTACCCGCCGAAGAAAAAGGAACAATGGCAATCAGCCCCGCACTCAAAAGAAAACTGGCAGCATCGACTCCAAACCCAATCTCAAAACCAAAATAAAAAATCAAAAGACCTCCAGCCAACATTCCTAAAATGTCAGAAATATTATAAGCAACGGTCCCATATGCTAAGGCCTTAGGATAAAGTTTTTCGCCGACAACACCTGGAATGATGGATTTGTAAATCGGGGTAAAAAGAGCAGAGCTTAAATGCAAAACAAAAGCCAAAAAATAAAGCTGCCACTCCGCGTTCACAAAGAAAAGTGAGACCATCACCAGTGCACGTAAAACATCTGAAACTATCATCTGTAATTTTCTTCCAATGCGTTCAGACAGGGACCCTGCGAACGGCCCCAGAAAAAGAAATACAATTATCCGAATCGTTAATGTGTACCCTAAGACTCTAGGGCCCGACCCTTCACTCAAATCTTCAGCTAATAAAGCAATGGCTGCCGTCCCAATAGCCGTTCCTACAAGACTTATAGTATGAGCCCAGAAGAGCCGGGCGAACCGCTTGTTATTCCAAACCGTGTCATTGTGAAGAACATTACTCATCCTTAATATTCATTTATCAAGATACCAAAATGCTATTCAATTAGCTGTGAAATTAGAATCAACGCAATTCAAATTCGACCCGGCGCCCACTCTCATACTTACGAC
>JASLJT010000215.1:0-7391 GCA_030747955.1 Verrucomicrobiales bacterium
GAAAAAAGGTTCCTCAGAACCTTTCCAATGCATGGCTTTGAGCCATGGATAGATACTTTGCAATTAGGAAGGAAACTTATGCCAGAAGCAAAAAGTCATTCTTTGAGTGGATTAGTTAAGGAAATTGGTAAAGAGAACGAAATTGCCAAGTATTGCCCAAATTTGGACTGGCATGATGCCTTGTTCGACTCAGTTGCTAGCCTCGTATTACTCAAATCCTTATTAAAAAACGTCAGGGAAAAGGGAATATATCAGGAAATTATCCAATTTTAGCCTGATTTTTCATATATTTTATCATCCCATATTTTTTTACCCTAGAATTACGGCTTAAATGGTAAACTAATCATATTTAATTATGGTAATTATGGTTATAGTGATTATTTTATTGATTCTTGTTATTTTTGGCAGATATTAAAAGTTATTCGTCCTGAGTGATTATTTAACAATACGATCGAATGACAAACACCCACAAGAGAGTACCTCGTTTAAACAATAGATCTAAATTTGTATTATTAGCTAATACTTGTGCATTTCTAGCTGGCCTTATTTGTACCAATGAAGCCATCAGCCAACCACAATTGGACACGTCACCAGTACATGAAAAAGCAGCAAATTCACTCCGTAACGCCCCTATTAAAGAATATGAATTTAACCGAGCGTCGGTCCGTGATGTATTGCGTTTCCTAGCTGATGACGCAGGAATTGACTTTGTCGCTTTGCCAGAAGATGGAAATGACAGTGCAAAGTTAATCACCTTTTCTCTAAATAAGAGCCCTTTCGCTGCTCTGGAAACCATTGCCAAGATGAATGGTGTTTCGCTGATCTATGAAGACGAAGTTTGGCACATGAGGCCCCTAAGTGACAAAAGCCTTATCGCCCGCACTTATCGCATACGATTTAATACTGGTGAAATAAGTAAAGGCTCCAACAACAATACTGGGAATATTCGCTCTAACGGCTTCGGTTCCAGTAACAATAGCACAACTGGAGGAACTTATGGACGGGGTTCCAATGCCAATTCGCCAATTGCAGGAAACGGAAGCACTGGGCAACTTGGCCTCAATGGAACTTCAAGCCCATTTTCAACTAGTGCAGATGAACTAATAACAGCAATCAAAGGAATAGTGGGAATTAACACTGCCGGCATGAATGCCATAATTGCTCCGGGAGATAATAGTGTCGGGAATTTTGGTAATCTCAACTATCAGTCCACACCCGCTAAGATTGATCCAGCACAAAACATTATTAGAGGTTCTGCCCAAAGCTCCAGAAATAATAACAGCCAAGTCATATGGAATTCAGATAATAATTCCTTATTCGTAATAGCTAACAGACAACAACACCAACTCGTAGAGAAATATCTCGAGACAGTAGATAGGCCACAGCCATTAATAGCTGTCGAGGTAAAGTTCTTTGAAACGACAAAAGATCCAAGAAAACAAATGGGAGTCGACTGGTCAGGAACCATGGACGGAGGTTATGGGCTTAGCCTTTCAGATCTTTCTACTAATGTTAACCTCAATAAAATTAACAGTACCGACATGCCAATGACTGCCATTCTAAGCGCTCCAGACGTGCAGGCGAAGGTACTGGCTTTGGTCAAAGACCGTGAAACTACAACTGTCAGCTACCCAAGAGTTCTAACAAAAAATAACCGCGAAGTTGCAATTCAAAGTGTTGTTAATCAGCCCGTTCTCTCTGCACAATCAAGTACTACGCCAGGCGTAGGAGGGACAACAACATCTTCGGTCTCTTATTTACCAATTGGAACAAGCATTAATGTCCTTCCAAAGCGACTAGAGGATGGAAGAATATCCCTTCAAGTTCTAATTACTGTATCAAGCATTATAGGTTCAGAAATAATTGATGGGAATTCATACCCAGTGGCCAGTTCCCGAGTATTCACTGCTCCACTCGAAGTGGAGAGCGGGTACACTCTTGCTATTGGAGGCTTAGACGAAGCCAATGATTCACGCGAAGGCGTCGGGCTACCTCTCTTGAGTAAACTACCTCTGCTCAAGCATGGATTTAAAAGTGACAACAAAACGCACAGCCGAAAGAACATGTTAATTTTCATAACACCTACATTACTGGATCCTAAGAGTGGAGGAATCTCTGAAACTCCAATCTCTGAGGTCCCTCAAAGAGGAAGAAGTAGAAGCACTCAACCACCACGCATCAGACCTGATGGTTCACTTGCGGGAGGAATAAATTCAGTTAATAAAGCAATACCTTGGATCCAAAAAGAGCATGCTTTAATTAGACAGGTAGTAAGTGAAAAAAGAGCCTCAAAAAAACATAGCGAACAATTACAAACTTTAAAAAATACAGTTCAAGCCCTGCAACAACAGATCAAAAGGCACATTGAGAAAAACCCAAAAAATGCAAAAGAATTACATCCCAATCAATGGGCTTTAATTGACTTGGAAGAAGGCATAACGAGAACTCAAAAAGAATTACATAAAAAGCACTTCCAGCTATTCAGTAGACCTCTCGGCAAGGCCTTCTAGTTCAAGAAATAAAAAAATCAATACACTCTCCTTGTGTGGTAGGGGGTCTCGAAACCTCGGTGACGGGGCCTCCTTTCCGCCTAAATCTAGGCAATTAAGCAACTTTTTGTATTCGCCTCTTCAGAAACTTGCAGTTATTGCAGATTTCCGCTAAACAATTTATCATGGAAACACTCATTAAACTCTCCAAGCTCGCAGGAGCTGGCCTAATATCAATTATCCTATCTAACTGCAGCACAGTGAAAGTCAGCAAAGCCCCTTTTGGCAAAACGAGTGATGGCACCTCCGTAGAACTTTTCACTCTTGAAAACTCAAACGGCATGAAAGCCAAAATCACCAATTATGGTGGAATTGTCACTCAGCTTCATGTCCCAGACAAAGACGGAAAATTAGGTGACGTCGTTCTAGGCTATGACAAACTTTCGAGTTATATCAAGGCGAGCCCCTACTTTGGTTGCATCACTGGAAGATACGCAAATAGAATTGCCAAAGGCCAATTTACAATTGATGGTAAGACTTATCAGCTAGCTACAAACAATGGCGACAATCATCTGCACGGTGGTGAGGTTGGGTTTGACAAACGCGTATGGAAAGCGACTGAAGTCACTGGAATCGGCAAGGCTGGGATTGCATTAACTTATCTAAGTGATGATGGCGAAGAAGGATACCCAGGCGATTTAGAATGCACTGTCACCTATTGGTTAACAAATCAGAATGAGTTAGAAATTGAATATGAAGCTAGCACCAGCAAGTCCACGCCAATTAACTTGACCCATCATTCTTATTTCAATCTTGCTGGCGAAGGAAGCGGTGACATTCTTAATCATGAAGTGGAACTTTTCGCCGATAATTATGTCCCTACCGATGATGGTGGAATCCCTTTAGGTAAAATTGCGACTGTGAAAGGAACTCCGTTTGACTTCCTTACTCCTCATAAAATTGGAAAGCGCATAGGAGCAAAAGACCAACAGATAGAATTTGGAAAAGGTTACGATCATAATTGGGTCATTAACGATACAGGAAAAGCCCTGAACCTAGCTGCCCGGGTAACTGAACCACAGACTGGTAGAATTATGGAAGTTATTACTGACCAGCCTGGGATACAATTCTACACAGGAAATTACCTAGACGGTTCAAATATTGGTAAAGGAAATAAAGTTTACAATCACAGAAACGCTTTCTGTCTAGAAACCCAAGTGCACCCTGACAGCCCAAACCAAGACGGCTTTCCAGAATCAATTCTTAATCCTGGAGAAATTTATAGGCATGTGTGCATTTACCGCTTCAAAACGAAGTAATTCACACTACAAAGTAATCAATCACTTCAAAGACCAACGAAAGACCCAGATTCAATTCTACTGGTAATCCCATGCTATAAGGAAAGCTCACGATTGCCTGATTTTCTGCAGGAACTATGTGAAACTGCAGAGGCGTCCAAATTACCAATCAAAATACTTACTGTCGACGATGGGTCTGGCCCAAAAGAGGCAGAATTCATGGTTTCCTTGGTCCAAAGATTGCAAGAAAAATTCAATCTCCTATTGGGTGCTCTCATTTTAGAACAGAATCAGGGAAAAGGTGGAGCCATTTATTCAGGTTGGAATGAAGCTGATCCTAAAATATATAAATGGATCGCATTCGTTGACGCTGATGGAGCCATTTCGCCTGAAGAAACTCTTAATTTCCTATCCCAAACAAAAAGCGACAATGAAGAGCAGAAAACTTGCCTCTGGTCAATTCGTGTAACTGGAGAAGGTAAGGAAGTGAACAGAACAAAAGTGCGTCAGGCACTTGGTAATATTTTCCGCAGGATCGTCAAATTTACGTTTAACTTACCCGTCAGAGATACTCAATGCGGTTTAAAGTGCTTACCAACTAAAGCATACCAAAAGGTTCAAAATAAACTCATGGAAAAACGTTTCGTTTTTGACGTTGAATTGGCTGCTCATCTGACACGGATAGGATATAAACTGAAAGAGATTCCCATTAATTGGCATGAGAGCCCAGGATCGACTATCAATATTAAGTCTGCCTTTAAAATGCTAATTTCCTTATTTGTTATCCGTTGGCGTTTACTAATAAATAAATCGTAAAACACATAAGAATATTAATATCTAAATCAGGGAGTCAGCCATCCTTCTCCATGAGCATCAACGCTTTGAATCAGAACCTGCATCGGTCTTCTCCGCTCACTTAACTCTGGAGCCTTAAGATTTAGAATGCATGGAGCCCACCCCTTTTCATTGCCCTCAAAATCAAGTCCCTCCATAAGCTCTCCTGGCTTGCCTCCAGACTTAACATAACCATACATTAGTATTTTCCCTCTTAAGTCAGTGAGTGCATAACAATTCATTGACCGGTCATTATAACTATAGCCATAAAATTGTGCAGGTCTGGCTAACACTCTAACCCTAACTGATCGGTCTAATGGCCATTTTGAAAATGCACGAACATCAACTTCCCCGTATCCTACTGCACTCTCCCAATCCAACAGCACATTCCCTTCTTCCTTAATCTGAAAATATAAAAAATGAGGGACATTAGTGACTGAACTTTGAATTTTACAAAAATTTAATCCATTCATTGAAAATTCCGTCAAAGAAGTCAAATCGATTGATGGCAAAATGAGATCATCTCTTAAATCGGTATATGCCTCTATCATTTTAGGATTTATCAACTCAGGACTCCTCACATACTTGAGTCTTTCTTGGATAGTCTTTGCAGACGAAAACTCTTTCAGGGCTACAAAATACTTATCATCAATAGGAACAATCCCTGGATCCTTTTTAGATGAGAGGTGCTGATTATCGACACTCAATTTACTTTGCTGCATAATTACCACTACTGTAGTTGCGATAATAAGAAGAATCATAAGAGCCGCCCCAAATCGTTTAAGATAAAAATATATTCCCCTACTGTACTCAGGATAACTTTTCCATGCAGAGCTCATATCAAAACCCGCTTCCGCCTCTTCCTTCGAAATAAATTTTGGAACCTCATGCTTTTTCAATCGACGATCAACCTCATGAACTAACATTGATTTATTAAAACTGTCCTCACCGGATAGAATCACAGATGAGGCCTTATTCTCTACTCTCTTCGGTTCCGGCAACTCAATACTCTGCGCACCCGCCATACCACCAGACCCAGACAATGGAACCGCTACATTTCCACTATTGAGATCAGGCACTATCAACTTACCGCTACAATGCCTACAAACAGTTTCCTTACCTTCAAAACGCTGTTTAAGCTCGATCGGCCTTGAACAAAAAGGGCATCCAAATGCAATCTTCCCTCCTGCAATTTTCCTCGCAGAAAAAATTTCAAGATCTCCCCTGCTAATTGCTCCAATAATTTCCTCATCACTCTGAGGAATTTCAGCTCCAGCGCCTATCTGCCTTGCCTGATCTTGATCTTGATCAGAATGGTCGGTAAACCTCTTGGGATCATGGCCCTCTTCTCTTCGTGAAGGTATCACTGTCTGCTCCTTAAATCGCCTTATTTAGAACTGAATTTGATGGACTCATCCAATCTAATTACAATTTCAATAACAGAATACTATAAATGAATTAATATATGCAACTCTTTCGTTATTCTGCTAGGGCCTTCTCTATAAGTAATACAGCTAAAGGCTCAGTCGATTTATCAAGGGCGTCATTAGCATCCTTCAACTCCTTGGAAGAATCACCAATCATAGCTCTTTTAACATTTTCCAAATTATTTTGAATCTCCTCTTTAACTTGATTCTCTAATTCATTACCAAGTAAAGCAAGCCCCTCAGTCACGGCAGGAATCAATTCATTACTCTTAATTCTGGCTTCTGATAAAATTCGCTCATTCATATCTTCAAATGCATTTTCTATTGATTCATTAACCATTTTCTCAACACTTGAGTCATCAACGTCCACTGCCGAATCTCGTATTTCTAGAACCTTGTCCTTTCCTGTCACTGTGTCCCTAGCCAAGACCGTAAGTATACCATCCACATCAAGGCAAAATTCAATTCCTACCCGAGCCTTACCTTTTGGAACCGCCTCAAATTCTATTTCAAATTCTCCTAACTCCCAATTGTCTCTAGCCATCTCTCTTTCGCCCTGGAGTATTTTTATTGTCATACTTTCCTGACTCGTCACCGCGTTGGTAAACATTTCCCCTCGGCGAATTGGAATCGTTGTATTGCGCGGAATAATAACATTCATAAGACCTCCGAAAGTCTCAATGCCTAGAGAAAGAGGTGTGACATCCAACAATATAACCTCTTTCATAGCTCCAGACATTACGCCTGCCTGAATGACTGCCCCCAAAGCAACTGACTCATCAGGGTGTTGAGAAAGGTCAGGCGCTTTACCGAATAGCTCTTCAACTATTTGTTGAACTAACGGTATCCGAGTACTCCCTCCAACCAAAACAATCGAATCCACCTCTTCTGCCCTCAGCCCCGAATCCAGCAGAGCCGTCTTACAGTGTCTGACAGTCCTCTCAATGACTGGTTTTATAATCTGATTAAACTCATTACGGCACATCTTAAATTCGAAACTTTTTGTCCCTTCATAAAAAGCAATCCTGGCCGTGTATTCTTGATTAATAGAGAGTGCCTCTTTTGTTAATCTAGCTGACTCAAGAAAACGCTGTCTAACATTAATGGAAGCCTCTGAAAGCTTTGAGGACTCAGCTTTCCTGTAAAAATGCTCAGCGATCAAACAATCCAAATCATCGCCTCCTAATCTAGTGTCTCCGGAAGTGGCAAGTACCTGAAACACTCCATCATTAAGCTCAAGAACGGAAACGTCAAAAGTTCCTCCTCCAAAATCATATACAACGACTTTTGACTTTTCCTTTAATTTATCGAGTCCATATGATATTGCCGCAGCTGTTGGTTCA
>JASLJT010000216.1:0-1751 GCA_030747955.1 Verrucomicrobiales bacterium
CTCCTGCAGCAAGGCTATATCCGCAGATAACCCAAAGGATTGACATGACCGCAGTGATAAAAAAGCACTGCATGAGTACGGAAAGGATATTCTTTGATTTGACGAGACCTCCGTAAAAGAGGGACAGGCCCGGAATCGTCATTAATAGGACAAGGACAGTGGCCGTAAGCATCCAGGCAGTGTCTCCAGAATCAATATTAGAAGCTCCAGCTTCCTCTGCGACAGCTAAGGGCGCAGACAGCGCCAACAATAAAAGTGCCCATAGGGGCTTCAATAACTTCTTCATTTTCAGTATTATAAGGGTTGTAAAGGACACTTTTGTGCCTCAATACCTCTTAATAGCAATGTCCATGCCAACTTTTGGATTATTAGCAAAAAAGGAGATTGAACTAACTCAACCCAGGAAATCTGGACTGGTTAAAATGAAAATTTAGCACGGACCGGATAATGGTCTGATAAATATTTTCCCTTTTCATTATACCTAATAATAGCCGCAGATTTTACAGAAGCCGTACCCGGCAAAACAAAAACATGGTCAATCTTTCCACCGGTATATGATCCTCCACGAAAACCATGGAAAGTTCTTACCAATTCTTCTTTGGGTTTCACTTCCCGATACGTATCAACCAATTTTAAAGGTTTCTCCTTAAAAGCTTTAATTGCCGGGTTCGTTTCTGAAGCATTAAAGTCTCCCATAAGAATGATCGGGTCTTTAAGGTTTTTTCTTTTCGCAATTCTTTGGATGATTAATTGTGCAGCGCGGACTCGGCTCGGCTGACTCTGATGATCCCAGTGAACATTATAAACATAAAAAGCACGTTCAGAATCCTTTTCTATGAGTCTGGCCCAGGTGCAAATCCTAGGGATCTCATTGCCCCAGGACTTTGATGCAATTTTCTCCGGCGTATCACTTAACCAGAAAGTTCCGCAGTCTTTCTTATCTAGGACGAATCTTTTCTTTAAGTACAATATAGTACAATGCTCACCTGAGCTCTTGCCATCATCTCTGCCGACTCCGTACTCTGCATAGATTGATGATCTCTTTCTTATATCGTCAATCTGATGACGCTTTGCTTCCTGAAGGCCAACGACGTCAGGAGATTGTACCTTCAGCCATTTCCCGACCATGTCTTTCCTCTTTGGCCAGGCATTGTCTCCGTCCTTTGGATTATCAAATCGGATATTGAAAGAAAGCGCATCAATATCAAGCGGAGCAGCGAACGCGTTCGCTCCTAAAAGAATCAAAAGGACTAATATTTTTCTCATGATTAAATACTGCGTTTTCATAAATTTTTAATTAAACAAATTTTCCTGGATTAAGATTCGATTCCCTATCCAGTGCTGATTTGAGTCTTCTGTGTAAATCCAATGATCCCTCATCCAGAGCATCCTCGAACCATCTTTTCTTGGCAATACCTATCCCATGCTCTCCACTCACTACACCGCCCATGCTCAAAACCTTCTTAAATAGCTGGTCTAAGGCCTCGTCCGAACGTTTTCGGTTCTCTTCAATTTCAATGTCTTCGACCATAATATTCACATGTATGTTACCGTCCCCCGCATGACCAAAACAGGCAATAGGCATACCACATTTTTCCTGCAATCCTTCGCAAAACTCGACCAATTCAACGAGCTTACCACGCGGAACAACGATGTCCTCATTGAGCTTAGTGAGACCAGTCGCACGCAAACTATAACTGAAAGCTCTGCGGATCTCCCAAATGTCCTCACATCCTGATTCGTCTGTTGCC
>JASLJT010000217.1:0-3639 GCA_030747955.1 Verrucomicrobiales bacterium
ATAAAAGGAACGCGGTGACCTCCCTCATAAATGGAACGCTTTCCTTCTCTGAAAACTCCATTGCTCTGATGATTATATTTTTTAGATCTTTCTACCCATGTCCTTTCGGGCCCATTGTCACTGGTAAAGATGACTAGGGTATTATTTGTAATCTTTTCATCATCCAGGGTCCGCAGTATTTGGCCGACATGATGGTCAGTTTCTATCATGAATTCTCCATAAGCTCCTGCGGCACCCTGACCTCTGAATTTTTTAAGTGGAATGACGGGCTTGTGAGGAGAAGTGAATGGCAGATAAAGAAAGAATGGACGGTTTTTTTCTCTGTCCTTGATCCAATCTAGAGCCTTTTGAGTGAATAATGTTAAGCACTTATCATCTTCAAAATCCGACGCCACTTCCAAATCATTTGCTAATTTAGGTTTTTCTTCATAGGGCGACTTGATCCTATAATCGGAAAGGGCAATTTTATTGGGTTTCTTTCGAGTGTAAAGGTCAGGGGCTGTGATTGGATGCCTCCCATCGAACCATGCCAGGACCCCATAATTCATTGAAGCAGGTATTCCCCAAAAATAATCAAATCCTTTATCAAGAGGCATGTCCTTTGTCGGCTCGGACCAGTCCCTCTTTCCTTTGGTCCCGGGAAAATCCATGCCCAGATGCCATTTTCCTACCATTGCCGTTGAATAACCGTTCGAAGATAATAAGGATGCGATCGTCATTCGGCCCTTTTCAATGAGGCATGGATGCTCGGCTCCGAAGACTCCTCTCTTGAGATGAGTTCTCCAGCTGTACCTGCCAGTCAGTAGTCCATATCTTGATGGCGTGCAAACGGTGTCGGAACTGTGCCCATCAGTTAAAGTGATGCCTTCCCTGCAAAGTCTGTCTATGTGAGGAGTATTGAATTTTGCTTTGGCATTTAGCCAAGACGCGTCTCCGTATCCTTGATCATCCGTATAAATAATGATGATATTGGGATTCTCAGAGCAGAAAATTTCTGTAGTGATTAAGAATTGAAATAAGAAGAGAGCCCTGAGTATTCTCATTTAATATTCTTGAGACGCGATTTGTATTCCGGACGTTTTCTCCACTCATTAAAGAATTCTTTGTATTCATCGACTTCGGTCCAGAACTGACGCTTGGGCTGATTTTCATTGACGGTCCCTTCCCTATAATCTTTTCCAGTCATACTTTTTTCGATGGATTTGTTTGAGTCTTGGAGCAGTGATTTCATTCTCATGAATGCTTCAGGATTCGTCTTAGCAATATCATTGGATTCAGAATGATCCTTTTCGAGATCATAAAGTTCGAAAGGCTTACTTCCTTTGGTGTTTTTTGGGGAAGAAATGATTTTTAAATTATTGTCGATGAGAGCGGATCTTCCCCGGCTATGAAACGGAATAGGTTTTTCTCGGCGAGTTAAATCTTTATTGAAAATCGGTACCAAACTGATTCCATCCTGCGGTTTGAGCATTGAAGATTCTGGTAAACCGACAATCTTTGCGATGGTTGGGAAAATATCGGACGCGCTTGCAGGGTACTTAGTTATTTTTGGTTTTTGAATCAATTTTGGGCACTCAATGATTGCTGGGACTCTTATTCCACCCTCGTAAAGGCTCCCCTTATAGTTACGAAGTCCACCAGTCGTCGTTGGGTTGATTCTTGGTAAGCCTCCATTATCACTCATGAACCATACCAGAGTATCTTCATGGATTTTTAATTTTCTTAGGCCCTCTCGTAAAGTTCCAATGCTTCTGTCCATTGCAACCAATTCACCATAATGATGCATGCTTTGCTCATTCAAGTCCTCGAAGGGTTTGCGATCTTTTTCCAAAGTCATCCAAGGGCTGTGCGGGGTTCCGTACCAGATAACGGTAAAGAAGGGAACCTTAGATTTCGATTTGTCAGTTATAAAATTTAGAGCTTCCGTCACAATGATTTCAGAGGAGTCACCGGAGAATTCTTCAAAATTCCCGTCCCTGCTCATGGTTGGATTGAGATCAAAAAAGTTCGTTACGGATAGCCATTTTTCGAAACCGAACTGTCCCGGGCCATGAGTGTCGTTTTTAAGGATTGGGACTCCGGGTCCGCGGAGCCCGTTCAAATGCCATTTTCCAAAATGTGCAGTTGCATACCCTGCTTTTTTCATGGCCTCTGAAAGAGTCCTTTCCTGTTTCCTTAATGCATAGCCATGATCAAGGACTCCGGTCCGGTCATGAGTTCTACCCGTTAGCACTGTGGCCCTAGTTGGAGAGCAGACCGGACCGCCAGAATAGAACCGATCGAAACGAAGACCATTCTTTGCCATCTGATCCAAGTTTGGTGTTTTCAAAACCGGATGATTGTAGTAACCGGTCTGTCCCCATCCCTGATCATCTGCCATGACCAGCACCACATTCACCGCGTGCGACCGAAATATAAAAAATAGAAGGATGAGGAAGATGTTAGAAATGACCCGCATAGTGATTTTATTTCCTCTTTACTACTAATTCACTCGGATCAATGACAACGTGCTTAATTGAAATTCTCCGATAAGTGTAGGTGATATGAATCTTTGAATCATTTGTCTGGATCACGGCCGGATAAGAATACTCACCTTTGGATTTTTCAAGAGTCATGACCGGTTCCCAGTCTTTACCGTCATTGGAGATGGCAATGTTAAGCATGTTTCTTCCTGAAGGGAATCTACCGCTCCTCTTTGTATGATTGTAGACGATTAATTGTGTGCCGTTACTTAAGGTCACGGCATCGGTCCCCGCATTGGGATTGGGTAAATTAGATTCTTTCATTGGAGTCCATGTTTTGCCCCGATCATTGGACCAGCTCTGAGAAATGGTCGATTGCTTGCTACGACACATGATCTGCATTGTTCCATCTTTGTAATTTAAAATACTTGGTTGTATTGACCCGAACTTTTTACCGTCATGGATAGGGCCAATGACTTGCCAAGTCTTCCCATCGTCCTTTGATACTTCAAAGTGAACTTTCCATCGGTCATGTTCAGTGCTGGAAGGGTTGATCAGAGTCCCGTCATTTAACTGTACAGGTTTGTTTTTCACGGGCCCTATTAAGTGCCCGATTTTTTTATTCTTACCAAGCTTCCTGGGTGAACTCCAAGTCTTTCCATCGTCATCAGAATTTCGAACTACGCCCCACCACTTACTTGGGCTCGGTCCTACCTTGTAAAACAACATGAGCTTACCACTTGATGTCCTAAACAGGACAGGGTTCCAGCAAGGGTACTCTTTATCCTCTCCTTCAGATCCGTTTGCTATTTTGAATGGTTTTGACCATTTCCCCTTAATGTGTCGCGATGCCCAGATGCCTACATCGGTATGTTTTTCATAGGCACCTCCGAACCAGGCTGATACCATTCCTGATGGCGTTTCAACTATAGTAGATGCGTGGCATTGTGGCGTGGGTTTCTCTTCCAGAGGATAAATTAATGCCCCGCTGATATATGCCGGGTCCGATTTGTCTGAGAGTTGAGGCACGTCCAGGCATTGGCCAGTACTAACAAAGTTTAATCCTAGTGAACCTATAATAAATAGGCTCTTCAATTTCACGATTTTCATGAAAGTTTAGACGATCGAATTGAGAATTATTTTCCCCAGATCTTAATGTCATCGAAATCATTCATAT
>JASLJT010000218.1:0-15604 GCA_030747955.1 Verrucomicrobiales bacterium
ACGACCACGACCACGACCACGACCACGATCATTCAGAAATAACAGTAGGAGGAATGGTGTTAACTTCTATGATTGTTTTATTTCCTGTAATTATCTCTGCTTTATATACGCCTGATGCCTACAGTAAAAATTGGGTTCAGAACAACAGTTCAGGTTGGGGTAAAGGGGTAATAGGGGAAACTCCTGAAGCTTTTAACCTCAAAAAACAGAACGATAAGCAATCAATTAATATTGAAGGAGAATCAGGCGGATCCAAAAACAAGTCAGTCGCTGATGCTGCAGGGTGGGGCCCCTATACAATCGACGACCTTAAGCAACAGGTTGATCAAAATAAAGACGGTGAATTTTTGATGGATGTAATTAGTATTTTTTATACTGGTGGAGACGAAGAAGTTCAAGGGGTTGTCAAAGGCTTACCCGTAGAAACTATGGGGCAGGTAATGCCTGAAACCATGCGCAATAGCGAAGGCAAAAGGATTAGAATCTTTAGATTAATGATGAATTGCTGTATCGCTGATGCAAGGCCAGTTTCTATTCCTGTAGAGTTTTCAGAAGTCGTCCCAAGTTATAAGGAGATGGGATGGTATAAGATCCATGGAGTCATGGATTATGAAAAATGGGATGAATTTACCATTCCTGTCTTAAAAGCCCAAAAGATGATTCCTACTGAAGAACCTCCCGAGTCAGCTTTTGGGCAGAGGCAATAACTAAATAGTTACCGCATTGAAGGGGTAATTAATTTAAATCAATTAGTGCACTCCCGATGCGGTTTTATCTTCGATCTTCGTTACGTCTTCCGCGATTTCCTCCTCGGCGGTTTCTTTTTTCGCCGTCACTAGGGCTCCATTCTTTTCCTTTATTTTCTTCACTCCTTGTTGAAGCTTTTTCTCGCAGTGCATCATCAAGGTGTTCTTCGCCTCTTTCTGCCATTGCAGCTTGACGGCTCATCTTTACTCGCCCTTTGTCGTCTATGCCGATGCATTTTGCATAAATAACATCACCGACATTTACTACATCTTCTACTTTTTCTACTCTAAAGTCTGCAAGCTCTGATATGTGAATCATTCCATCTTGTCCTGGTAAGACTTCCATGAATGCGCCGAAATTAGTTGTTGATACAACTTTGCCTTGATAGATTTTATCGATTTCTATTTCAGCTGTAATGTTTTCGACCATTTCTAAAGCCCGGTCGAGACTTTCTTTTTTAATGGCATAAATGCGCACAGTGCCATCATCTTCTATATTAATTTCAGCACCTGTTTCAGCTTGAATTCCTTTTATGATTTTTCCTCCAGGCCCAATCACGTTACCAATCTTTTCAGGATTGATTTTTATTGATTCAATTCTTGGTGCATGAGGACTAAGTTCGGATGGATCATTGATCGCGGAAGCCATTACTTCGAGAACTGTTTTCCGTGCTTCGGCTGCTTGATGGATTGCTTCATTAAGGATTGTAATAGGCAATCCAGTTAATTTGAGGTCGAGTTGGAATCCGGTTACTCCTTCGCATGTGCCACACAATTTAAAGTCCATGTCGCCGAAAAAGTCTTCAGAGCCAATTATATCGAGTAGACGTTTGTATTCTTTAATTTTCCCACTTTCGTCTATTTCAGTTACTAGGCCGACTGATATGCCTGCGACTGGACGCTTAAGTGGAACACCGGCATCTAGAAGAGCCATAGTGCCTGCACATACTGAGGCCATGGATGTTGATCCATTGGATTCCATAACTTCTGATGTGACTCTAATGGCATATGGGAATACATCCTGATCAGGCAGAGAAGGCTTAATGGATTTCTCAGCAAGTGCTCCGTGTCCAATTTCGCGTCGGTTTAGGCCGCCCATGCGCCCAGTTTCTCCGACTGAGAAAGGTGGAAAATGGTAATGCAAGAGAAAGCTTTTTTCTTCTTCTCCTCCAGTGTAGGCATCTATAAATTGAGCTTCATCTGCTGGAGCTAGAGTGCAAAGCCCAAGGGCTTGAGTTTCTCCACGTGCGAACAGAGCAGATCCATGGGATCTTGGCATAAGATCCACTTCGGCACTGAGTGGTCGCAACTCATCTATTTGACGGCCATCGGCTCTAATACCTTTTTCAAGAATTGTCTTTCGGAAGGCTTTCTTTTGTAGGAAATCAAATGCCTGATCAATGGCAAAATCACTAGCATCTTCATATTTTTCATTAATAGCATTAGTGACTTCTTCTCTAAGCGCGTCAACGGCTTTTCCTCTTTCAACTTTAGAAGGTTGATAGATAGCCTCTTCGATACGATCGCCTGCTATAGAATATGCTATTTCAAGCATGTCATCCTTTACTTCAAGAAGAGGAGCTTCCCGTTTTGTCTTACCAAAACGCTCCGCTAAATCTTTTTGCGCCTGGACGAGTTGAGTGACATAGCCTTGAGCAAATTCTAATGCCTGACAAAAAAGATCTTCAGGCAATTCTTCGGCCGATCCTTCAATCATAACTACTTCACTTTCGTTGCCTGCATAAACAAGATCCAAAAGTGAGTTTTCCATTTCATTGTGGGTAGGGTTAATGACAAATTTTTCGTCTACATAGCCTACTCTTACTGCGCCTATTGGCCCTGCAAAGGGAATGTCTGAAAGGCAAAGTGCACACGATGCTCCATTCATGCTAAGTACATCTGAATCATTTTCGCCATCTGCGCTGAGTAGTAGTGCTACAATTTGCGTATCATAAAGATATCCTTTTGGGAAAAGGGGCCTCAGTGGCCGATCAGTCATTCTGCAGGTCAGGATTTCTTTTTCTGTGGGTCTGCCTTCTCTTTTAAAATATCCACCTGGAAATCGACCCGCTGCCGCAGCTTTTTCTTTATATTCTACAGATAGAGGGAACCAACTTTGTCCTTCCCTCATTTTTGTTTGAGAAACCGCCGTTACCATAACGGTTGTTTCTCCACAGGTTATAGTACATGCACCGTCTGCGAGGCGGCCCATTTTTCCGGTTTCAATGATAATTTCTTTACCGTCGAGATTGACGGTTATGCTTTCAGTGCTCATCTATTTTTTCTAGCGAGTAGTAGCTCATATAGGCTGCTACTCATTGTGTTTTTTGCTTATCGGGTTCTTTCAAATTTACTCCCGATCATTTGTTATTAATTAATTCGGATCCAGTCTAATGAAATAGATCTCAATTGTGATTTTTGAACATTAATCACTCGGTGAGTGATTCTTACAGAGATCTAAAAAACAATCTATAGAACTTTAACGGCGAAGTTTTAGGCCTTTTAATACGTTCTGATAGCGTTCAACGTTTTTCCTTTTCAGGTAGTCTAAAAGCTTGCGGCGTCTTGCCACAAGTTTCAGTAATCCTCTACGAGTTGAGAAATCCTTTTTGTGTGCGCTTAAGTGCTCAGTAAGATGATTAATTCTTGAAGTGAGCTGCGCTACTTGAATATCAGCGCTCCCAGTATCCTTTTCATGGAGCTGGAAATTATTTGTTTCTGTTACTGCTTCCGTCATTCTTTATCCGTCTAAAGATTCTCCACCTTGGAGGCTCTAGTTTTGTTATTGTTATGCCTTATGCATAACGGTTTATTATTTTTATTATTCTTATTAGGCCGCTACAAAATCATAAGATCAGCTTATTTCAACTCATTTTACTGATCATATTTAAAGGTATGCTTTGATTTAATTTATTCATTTACTCAAATATTATAGAAAACTTAAGTGAATTACATTTTTTTAATCCTTTTATATTCTTCCAGTATGTAACGATCTGTCATACCGGAAATATAATCGCAAATGGCACGTTTTAGGCCTTCAGAATTGATTCTTTTTGCACTTTCGCCCCCAATCCTCTTTGGATTTTTTTCGTAAAATGAAAACACATCAGCAATTACGTTTCCGCCTCTGGCATTGGGCATTGCAACTGCTTCGTGGTGATAAAGATTTTCATATAAGAATTGTTTTAGTTGCAGATTACCTTTTTGAGCCCATTCACTGTGCCTAGTTAATCTTTCAGGGTGCCTTCTAATTTCATCACTAGACTCAAATTTGAAATTTTGGATATATTCTGAAGTGGTTGATATTAAATCAGCTACTTGGCGATCAATTAGCGTACGAATTATATATGATCGCCGCCTTTTTCCCTTTAGTCCTGGAAATTTCTTTTCAACGGACTCCGAACATTTTTGCCATAAAGTTACTTCATTAAGTTGCTGTTCATTAATGAGTTTATGATCTAACCCATCGTCAAGATCATGTGAATAATAAGTTATTTCGTCAGCTATGTTAGCGATTTGTGCTTCGATTGATGGGTTGGAAAATTGTTCTTCTTTTTTATTTTTACATGAGGGGCGGTGGTAGTCTTTATCATGTTTTCGTATTCCTTCGAGAACTTCATATGACAGATTTAGGCCATCAAATTCGGGATATAATGGTTCTAATAATTCTACTACTCTGAGGCTCTGAATGTTGTGCTCGAAGCCGCCATCTTTTTCCATGATTTGGTTGAGTTTTTTTTCTCCGGTATGACCGAAGGGGGGGTGGCCGAGGTCGTGAGCTAAGGCGATTGCTTCTGCAAGGTCTTGGTTGGCTCCGAGTGCACATGCAATGGTTCGACTGACTGAGGCGACTTCTATTGTATGAGTCAACCGAGTTCTAAGGTGGTCGCCAGTACCATTGAGGAATACTTGAGTTTTATACTCTAGGCGTCGAAAAGCTCGCGAATGAATAATTCTTGCCCGGTCTCTTTGAAAGGCAGTTCTATAAGAATGGGGCGGTTCAGGATGTTTTCTGCCAGCACTTTCAGAACTGTACTGACCGAATGGAGAAAAATTTTTGCGTTCTTCGGTTTCAATTTGCGAACGAGTTTTTAGCATCTGATTACTCAGCATCTCCTTTTTCAGAGGCTTCTTTTTTTATTTCACGTAGCATTTTTTGTAACTCGATCTCTTTTAGGTTCTTTATATCTTTTTTTGTCATTAAAAGATCATAAGTTGCCATCATTAACATTAACGCGGTTAGGGCCAAGGAGAAGAGCCAGTACAGTAAAAAAATGAATGGGTGCTGTTCGAGGAAATTGCCCAAAAAATTAAAACCCAAGGCTATAAACAGTAATGTAAATATTGAGAAAGCGAAGAGCATTTTCCGGCGCGCTTGCTTGTTGTGAAGGATTGTTAAAAATAGGGTAACTATGGTTTGCCAAATCATTGATTTAGATAAAGAACTTCCAATGAAGTGCCGAATTTTTCATGAGATCTAATAGCCATTCCACAAAAACTATTTAATCCATTAGATTATTTTTTTTCTTAATTTTTCTTGTGCGCTTTCAAGGGATTCTCTTAGGGAATTTGGAGAGATTGCAAGCCCTCCGAAAGATGAGCAGGTGTCTAATACGGCTTTGTCGCGTGAGGCGATTGTGATTTTTTTAGTTCTCCCATACTTCCCAACTAACTGTTCTATTATTTGATCGGCTGACACCCCTTTTTTAGAGAAAAAAACTTGGATGCCATCTTGTTCGTAATGGCTTTCTGTTTTGGTTCCCTTTCCGTCAAATACGATAATTACTCTTTCGCCAGTGCAGTCTTGGTAGCCAGTCATTTTATGGATGAGCTCCTCACGAGCTGCTAACTGGCTATGGTCATGAAGAATTCGTAAATCTTTCCAAGCAAAGATTATACTGTGCCCATCAATGATGAGATAAGGAAGATGTTCCTTATTCATCGCATTCATTTTGTAATGAATTCTAATTTAAGATTCGCTATCTTTAGCCTCTGTTGCTTTTTTAGCGGGCGCTTTTTTAGCGGGCGCTTTTTTAGCGGGCGCTTTTTTAGCGGGCGCTTTTTTAGCGGCGGCTTTTTTAGCGGGCGCTTTTTTAGCGGGCGCTTTTTTAGCGGCGGCTTTTTTAGCGGGCGCTTTTTTAGCGGCGGCTTTTTTAGCAGGCGCTTTCTGTGTTGAGTCAGTGCTTGGTTTGGATTTCACACCTTGTGCACTGGAAGATTTACTTAATTTTTTCTTAGCCAATAGTTGCTCTCGCTTACGCTTGAGATAATTTTTGCGTCGAACTCTTTTAATCAGTTTATTATATTGTTTGCCCATTTTTTTGATCCTTGATTTGCTTCCTAGCTACTAGAGGTGATATTGTTTCTAATGTTTCATTAGCAAAGGCGTGCTTGGGATCAAGTAGAAAACACCTTGTTGCTTAGTATATTGCATAGAAAATATTATTTTGGGCTTTGATTTAGTATAGATCAACTTAATTTAAAGCATCCATTGACATTGGATTTTTTTTTACTTAGAATGTCGCCGTTCTCCAATCGGAGAAATGTGATCTTTCCTTTAGGTTTAAGGAGATGCGGCGTTCAATTAAATGCGGATGTTGCAAATCAAATAATAAAAGGACTTCAAAGTGAATGGTCATAATTTCCATTACTTAAGCGGTTTATCCTGCTGAGATTAGGAAAAGACAACCAAAATACTCTTTTTTATTTAATTATATGTTCCGGCTAGGCCGGAATTAATGATATGGCCGGTCACAACAAGTGGTCCAAAGTGAAGCATATTAAAGGTGCTGCCGATGCAAAGCGTAGCAAGCTTTTCAGTAAGCTTGCGAAAGAGATTACTGTGGCCGCGCGTGATGGAGGGGGAGATTCGGATTTGAATGCTCGGTTGCGGCAAGCCGTGACCAATGCCAAAAAGCAAAGTTTACCTGGAGATACTATTGAAAGAGCGATTAAAAAAGGTACCGGCGAAATTGAAGGTGCTTCATATGAGGAGGCTTGTTATGAAGGATTTGGAGCTGGTGGCATAGCATTAATTGTTGAAATAATCACAGATAATAAAAACCGTTCTTTTGCGGATTTGCGTACTTTATTTAATAAAAATAATGGAAATTTAGGAGGGCCTGGCAGCGTGTCTCATATGTTTGATCGTAAAGGTGAAATTAAATTATCAGAAGCATCCAGTAATGAAGAAGAGGTTATGAACTTAGCGATTGAGGCGGGCGCTGAGGATGTTGTTAATGATGAAAAATTATTTTATGTTATCACTGCTAATGATGAACTTTCGAATGTTGCTAATACGATTTCAGAATCAGGTGCAGATATTGAGTCACAGAAGCTAATTTATGTTCCTAAAACGACCGCGACTATTAGTGACCCTTCAATAGCACGGCAAGTGCTACGACTCTTTGCGGCGGTTGATGATTATGATGACACCCAGAGCGTCTATGGGAATTTTGATATACCTGAACAGTTAATGGAGACGCTCGAGATTTAAATTATTTATTTTATTCAGTACACATTAAATAAAGTATGAGTGAGACAGAAATTCAAGACTCTGATAAAAAGGCAGATGTTGGGAAGAAGGCCGAAAATGATCCTGTTAAGGATAGTTCAAGTTCTTCGAAGGAGAAAAAAAGATCACCGAAGAGGAAGGGGTCTAAATTCAATAGGAATGATAAGAAAAAGAAATCTTCGAAAGATAATCACTTTAAAGAAGAACTTTTAGGCCCGCCTAGTGAACAGGAAGGAATTCTGGAGATTTCAGGCAAAGGATTTGGATTTTTGAGAGAGCCTAGTAAGGATTTTAGGCAGACCCCAGATGACGTTTTTGTGACACCAGAAATTGTTCGCAATTTTGGTCTTAGAGATGGTCTTTGGGTTAAGGCCGAGACTCGGATGGGGAGGCGAGGTCCGCAACTAACAAAGTTATTAGACATTAATGGGCGTGATCCTAATGAATTTAAAACGATGCCATGGTTTGAAGAGTTAAAAGCCGTGAACCCTGATCGTAGGCTTCAGATGGAGACTGATGAAGATAGAATGACAACGAGAATCATTGACTTAATTGCTCCTATAGGGCGCGGTCAGCGCGGGCTTATAGTGGCACCTCCGAGGTCAGGCAAAACGACTATCCTTCAACACATGGCTGAGTCTGTTATCAAGAATCACAGTGGTGTTAAGGTGATGGTATTGTTGGTTGATGAGAGGCCGGAGGAAGTTACTGAATTGCGGAGGGCTTTGCCGGAAGCCGAGATATATGCAAGTTCTAATGATATGGAGGTTAAGATGCATTGCCGGATTGCTCAAATTGCGATTGAGAGAGCGAAGAGGTTAGTTGAATCAGGTGAACATGTTTTCATGCTAATGGATTCAATCACTCGGTTAGCAAGAGCATTTAACAATGCGACTAGTAAAGGAGGGCCTACGGGCACTGGAGGATTAACTGTTCGAGCTTTAGAAATGCCTAGGAAACTTTTTGCTGCAGCAAGGAATACACGAGATGCAGGATCATTGACAATTATTGCCACTGCATTAGTTGAGACGAATAGTGCAATGGATGATCGAATTTTTGAGGAGCTTAAAGGTACTGGTAATATGGAGTTAGTCTTAGATCGTGCCATTGCAGAGCAATACATATATCCGGCAGTTGACATATTCCGTTCAGGTACTCGCCGAGAGGAGCTTCTAATACCTCCGCATCAGTGGGAGAAAATTTCCATAATACGTCGAGGATTAGCTGGGCACCGCCCAGTTGAAGCAATTGAACGTATACTATCGATCATGGAAAGATTTCCGAGTAACGCGCAGATGTTACTGGATATTAAGCCAATGCACTAACATAAGTCGTTCGTCGATTTAAATTACTTCCTAGTAATTAAGGCTCTAATTTTTTTAGCCTACTCAATTTGATATCAGTTGGTCTTCAACTAAGGAAGGTTATCTTAGGTTTCATCGCAGAGTAGCTTTGAGTCTCAGGAATGTGGGTTTTGTAATTCCAGCACGAATTATGTGGTAATAAATCCTATTTATCATAACCCCATCCTGCTCTATAGGCTCATCTAATATTACACACACAATTTCCTCATTAGCCCATTCGATTAAATCATCTGACCACTCTGGCACTAAAGTCACGCCCACAGCATTTTGATTTTTCTCTAATTTAATCTGAAGTCGCTCTTCTTGATTACCATCAACTTCCACTGTCACAAGCTCAACCTTAATAAGATCACTCTCTTTTTCGAAGGCTTTAGGATCGGTTCCCATCGCAAACTCAACTAAGGCACTTCGCCCATCATTGTCCGTGTCAGAGTTAGGTTCAACTCCCCCGTTCTCCTGTGACCAAGCAGCAAATGTCTGCCCATCAACGACAGTGCCTTCTTCTCCCGGAGAACCACCGATTACGGAACTTAATTGCCAGTTTGTTGCCTCATTGTGGTCCGGATTGGACTCCGGAGAAATCAATTCAACGCTGAATCCTTCGCCGTCAGCGCCTTCTGGCCAGGGAGAATTGTCATCATAATTAAAATCAATGATTGGAGTCCCTGCCCCGAAACTTAGTTTTATTCGTTCTCCCGAGTCGGACAGGTTCTTGGAAAAAGTTCCTGCTACGAATTGCGGTGTCGAAGGATGACCGTAACGAAGATTGAAAGCAGCGACATTAGCCACTAGTAGTAATCTTTCTCCCGGTTCTATTTTTTTTGTTGAACTGACTGAGAAATCAAATTCGATTCCCTTTGTAAATCGCAATTCCTCAAGGCCTATTGATGTTGGGCCAATATTTTGAACTTCTATCCATTCGAAGTCGTTATTGTTAAGTCCAGGCATGGTATTCAATTCGGCGATGCTGGGTTGCTCGGGATTGTACATTATTTCACTTATCACTAAGTTAGACCATGGGGACAGATCGGGTTCAGTGACTGTGAACTCAGTAGGTTCGGACCAATGGCTCCAACGGTTTGTATTATCCATATGACGCACTCTTGCTCTATATGTTTTTCCAACTCTCACTGCATTAGCTGGGGGGGTGACTTCAGAAGAAAACGTTTTGATTTCACCAGACTCCCAATTGGCATTCCATTCGAATTTTGGTTCCAGTATTGAAGCATCAGCGGTAATAGACATGTCAAAAACTAGATCACTGCTTCCTGGTGACTGGTTATGTAGTTCGACGGCAATCAAGTTACGACCTTCTGAAAATGCATTCGCAGGAACTTCAAAGGTATCGAAGACGCCTTCTTTTCCTCCTGATGGAGCGTAAGTATTATAACTTACAATGTCACTGTCCGAGAACCCGTCTCTTATAATTTCTTGTCCATTAACATATACGATTGCTGCATCATCAACGTGCATGTTGAAAACGAAATGACTGAACTGATCAGGATCATCAATGTTGATTGTTTTTCTGAAATAGTAAGTGGGGTGTTTATTTGAAGTTTGGGAACCAAAGTCTAGAGTTGTTACTATTTGAGTTTGCAGGATACTACCAAACCCAGCCGGAGTTTTCCCAGAGGACCAACCACCATCATCATAGTCTATTTCCTTCCATGCATTTTCTTGATCGATCCCATTATCAAGATATTTCCATTCAGATCCGGTATTCATGAAATTAGTCTTGCCTCGACTTATCTCGGCGATTCTCCATTCCATTGCTCTAAAACTTCCAGTACCATTAGGGTCTGAGAAATTGGAACTTTCGAATTTCAGTCCGCCTTGTGGATAGTTATCTATGCCTCCATATGCGATTGTAGGTTTTCTTGGTATTAAGGAATCGGAGCCAAGCGCATCAAGAAAAGCATCAAGTCCTGATCTTCCTGATGTCCCACTGTCCCTGGAAATGGAAGCCATATTCCCATCGTTTCCTCCTACCCAAGACCCCCCAATGAATGCGAACTTTTTCATATCATTAATTACGTTTTCTATGGGAGGAGGGCTTTCGCTGCCTCCGCTAGCACCTATCCATCGATCACGGTCAGCATTAACTAGACCAGAGATTCGTGCAGCGAGAGGGTCGAGAAGTAAATTGATTTGTTCTTCTGTCCAAATCAGGTCTCGTATCTCTCTGACAACATTACGGTACTCGAGATCGAATTCGGGTCTTGGAGGGTTCGTCCCATAAATGGCTTGTTTGACAAAGCCGACGCCGCCGTTCCAGTTTGGTCCCCAGCTAGTGTCTGAATCCCAAGGCAAGACCCAGAGTCTTCCATAATTTGTTTCTTCTGAGGGTTCAAAATAAAATGCACGATTTTTTAGATGCTCACTTGTATTTGGTTGTACATCATAATGGCGCACCGCATCTACGATAGCATGATAATGGTTCCAAGAATTATAGTTCACATGCTGATTCAACCAATCATCTGATTTGTTTGGTTTTAATTGAAATATTATATTTTTAAAATCAGATCCGTCATCGACACCTTCTCTCGTTAGATAACGCCTCACTGACACTCCATCAGTTCGTCCACTTATGAGTTTATATAGATTTCCTTTTTTAAGATTATGGGCATCAAGGAATCGAACATCGAATTCCTCCATGGCCAATAACATTCCGTAATAGTCTCCCTGATATTGCCCATTGTTTCCTTTTGGGGCTTCCTCAGCTCCCCGGATCACTCGCATATGGAACCAATGAGTGAAGGGTGCCGGGGTTCCCGTCATATTCCAAAGGATATGATTAGCCGCTTGTTCTATGCCCCATGTATGATTTCCACGCGAACCCTTCATTTTGTGCGTTGCCAGATATTTCCATTCTGTAGGGTAGCTTTCCCCGTCGGTATCGTGAAATTTTGGATAGCTTCCTAGATTGAATCTAAATTTAAAGCTCCGTCTTCCGTTACCTGAGTATCGCGCATTTCTTTGTCGCAACCGATATCCAACATTGTCATATACTTTGCCATCATAAACAAAGCTACAGTTCCAGTTATAGGCACTTCTGGCATCATAATTGCCACGACTTATTTGGTCTCCGCCATTATATGCTACGGCTTGATCAAAATCTTTTGAGTCTGTGAGTACTTGGTATACCGGTATTGAATTGATGAGTTCTGACGGATATGTGTGAGGAGTAGGAAATGTTCTGCTTTTCTCAACCACATAATCGGGTATGCCATCATAAACGAAAGAGGCGAAATTCAATGCTGGGTCATCTTCGTAAGGTAACTGAACACTATTACTATCGTTGTCTTCTGTAATAATTCTGTATCTTAAGAGACTTCTATTTGGTTGATTTGGTACAGTTGCAGTAAAGGTGCTGTCATCGGCGGTTTCATCATTACCAATTCCGTCATCCAACATTGTCAAAGTTTTCCAGTTTTCCGGGTCATGATAAACAGGGTTAGGTTCACGTAGAGAGTTAGGACTAGAAATGAGTTTGCTTGTCGATTTTGCAAGAAATGCAGGTATATAAGAGCCAGGAGCAACGACTTGATATTCGAGTCTGACGCTCTTCACTCCCTCGTTATCAGTTATCTTTGCTGTAATGACTGTTTCTTGATCGGACTTTGGTTGTTTAGGCCGGTGGTTGACTTGTCTAGTGATTGGGGGAGCATTTTTTGTGTAGGTTGAGTTCTTGGTTCCTGGAGAGGGAATAGGAGGCTCTCCTTCTCCACGACTTGGTCGAATGATTTCCAGTTCTAGTCCAAGATCACTGCTATTGCTGCTGACATTGAAGAGTTGTACAGCAACTGTATTTTTTCCTTCTTGCAAGTATCTAGCCACACCTTCAATGATTTCTTCTTTCCATGTTCCTTCTTGTCCGTTTCTACTGGCAGTTCCGTTTGATGAGGGATCGCCGATATCCATATTATATCGGAGTGCCTCAGTGCCGTTAATCCATATAATCATTCCGTCATCAAGCAAGAATCGCATTTGGAGCTGTTGAGGAATTTCTTCTGGATCAATATGGAATTCATTGCGGAGAAAGACTGAGGTAAATGAATTGCGCATCCCATTTATTTCTGTTGCGATATCAATGCCACGCACGCTGCCATAGCCAATTGGAAGAGTTGCGTTGGCCCATGAATTATCTTCAATAAAATCTGTTTTTCGCCAATCACTAATTGGATCTGACGCTTCAGTATCCCCAGGCCTCCATCGCCAATCACTACTCCCTGTGCCAATTAATGTTAGTTCTGGTAATATTCCTGGAACTGATGAACTGCGCCAGGAACCTCCCAAATCATTATCGAGTAATGGATTGATTAGTTCCATTGAGGATCCAGTTCCATTTGCACCGACTGGCCAGGGGAAACTGGACTGGTAGCGGACTGTATCAGCAACTGTTCCATTAGAGCGGCGCAACTCAATGCGTTCGCCATCACTTGCTAGATTGCCTGAATAAGGTCCTAAAGCTTCTTGACCAAATGATTTAATGAGCTCTTCGGGGTTCTCTGCTATTACGAGGTAACTCTTCGCTTCAATTTCAGTATTTTCAGGGAATCGATATTCAATTCCCTCAGAAAAGAACCATCCAGAAATATTGATGGTATTATCCGAAACATTGTGAAGTTCAATGAATTCATTCAATGCATTGTTAGGTTCACTATTATAATGAACTTCATTAATAACTATTTCACTATAAGTGAGACTGATTCCGTAAAATATATATAAGGAAAAAGTAATTATTTTGGTAATGGTTTTTGGGTAGTGCTGCACGATAAATTGGGTTGTTTCTATTTTACCTCTGATTTCAAGGTAAGGGAAGTCTCATACGAGATCCAATATGGAACCAAAATTTGGATCTACTAATCTGCGATAGGTGCGAACGGCTAATTTGTCTGTCATTTCAGAGATAATATCAGTAATGACTCTGGCTTTTGCTGAATCTTCTTCTGCATTGGCTATAAGTTTTTCCGACTCTGCACTAACTAGCCTGAGTGGGTTTCTAGTTTTTGAAATATAATTTTCAGAAAGAATATTAAATAGCTCTCCTAGGACTCGACTGGCTTTATGGTCTAATTGCTGAAGTTGTGGAGATTTAAAAACAAGGTCCAGAGAAATATTTTTATATAATTTGGATTCTTGGGCGATGTCAGAGCTTACATCTATTTTATATTTATAACGCGCAGTTCTGCTCGACATAAAGTTGCCTTCAGCGTCAATAATATTTGCTGCGGCAATAAAGTCGCCGACTTTACGACCCATTAGTGGTTCGAGGCGTTGTCTGCGAATGGATTTGCATAGCTGATCTAAGTTCTTTGCATCATTGCCTTTCAGGTTATTGGTCTCAGCCCAAAGCTCCAGATTTTGCAGATTGATGAATCCTGCGTTGGCTCCATCAACAATATCATTCAAGGAGTAGGCGGTATCATCAGCCCAGTCCATGATTTGACATTCCACAGATTTAAATGAGTTCCTTGCATTACCAGCTTCCAATTGGAGTAGTTTGTTTTTATCTTCGAAAGCAAATGCAAGATGGTTGATTTGATAATCATAAATGAAGTGATTGGGAGCTTCAGGAATTTCAGATAATAGGGTTTTATATTTAAGTGTAGAGTCTAGGAAAGCTCGAGTTGGGTTCATTCCGCGTTGTCCGTATATAGTCTCTGTGAGTTGGCGCAATGTTTGAGCGTTCCCTTCAAATCCTCCCTGATTTTGCATTATTGAATGTAGGACTCTTTCTCCGGCATGACCGAAAGGCGGATGTCCTAAATCATGAGATAAGCAAGCCGCTTCGACCAGATCCGGGTCTATAAAGTATTCATCACTTAAAGTGGTACTTCTTTTTTTTAGTCGGTTACATATTGATCTTCCAATCTGAGCGACTTCGAGTGAATGGGTTAAGCGAGTACGATAAAAATCGTACTCTCCAGAAAGAAATACCTGCGTTTTACTTTGGAGCCTTCTAAAGGAAGGCGTGTAGATGATTCTGTCCCGATCTATTTGGAATGGGCTTCTATAATCATCAGGCCGATCATTTCCTTCTTCCTTTATGGGTGCGATGTCGAAGTCATTGTAGAACTGATTTATCATCGATTCGCCAAGTATTACAGCTTAAGGAAATTGGACAGAAGCTTTTTCCCTTCTCCGGTGAGTATGGATTCAGGATGAAATTGCAAACCATATATTGGATATTCTTTGTGACGTATGCCCATGATTTCTTTTTCATCTGTTTTTGCTTCTGCTGTAATTTCTAAACAATCAGGAAAAGAATCTTTTCTTATGAGTAGCGAGTGATAGCGCGTTGCTTCGAAAGGGTTTGGAATATCATTAAATAGTCCCTTACCGTTATGTTCTACCATGGATGTTTTGCCATGCATCAGTTTTTCGGCGCGTACAATTTCGCCACCAAATACTTGACCGATTGATTGATGGCCTAGACATACTCCGAGTAAAGGGATTGAGGGGCCAAATTCCTTTACTACGTCACAACTTATGCCTGCCTCGTTGGGAGTGCATGGGCCAGGAGATATACAGATTTTTTCTGGACTGAGAGTTTTGATTTCTTCGATTGAAATCTCATCATTTCTTCGAATTTCCATGGCGGCTCCAAGTTCACCGAAGTATTGAACTAGATTATATGTGAAAGAATCGTAGTTATCGATAACGAGCAGCATATTTGCAATTGGATTTAAGCTTTTGATTTATAGCTTGAAAAGACATTTTGTCACTCATTGGGATAAACGCAATGCTTCATAGTGGGTAGGAAAAATGATGAATTTATTAAGTAGCTTTATTTTAGGGTGAAATCGGTGTTACTTTTTGCATTAATCATAACTGATATTCTCTTTAAAAAATGGCACGACCAGTAGGCGAAAATATAGAAAAGGACCCCACAGCAATCAGCCGTCCCGAAGGTGGGTGGTTTGCGAGGATATGGAGCGAACGTTCCAATAATGTAAAGCACCAGATCAAACTGGCTC
>JASLJT010000219.1:0-4738 GCA_030747955.1 Verrucomicrobiales bacterium
GTTTCGCGGTCTGATATTAGAAGTTCCGTCAGGAAACGTTGCGTTCTCTGCATAGAACTCCATGGTGATGTATGCCTGAGGACTTGCCAGGTCAAAGTCGTGTATTCTTGCGATTCCTGGATGAGGGGAGCCTTTGTATATCTTTACGAGTGCATCTGAGAGGACTTGTCGGTTAACTGCTATTCCTCTAAGTGACTTTACCGCAAGCTTGGGCTTTCCTTGGGAACTTGCACTCCATACAGAGCCAGTGGAGCCTTCTCCGATCAGTTCATTTATGAAATAGCCTGGTATTTTAGGGCGACTCACTACTTAGTTGTTCTTTAAATTTTTTTGAAGGTAATGCTCTCTTTGCTGTTCTCAACATAAGGACTCTTCTTAATCATTAAGATTTGTTAAGAAGCTATGAAAAGTTCTACATATATGGAATTTTCATAGTGAATATGAAAATTTTATGGAAATAACAATAATTATAAATTTGTTTTAAATGAATTTGGGTTAAAACATGGAAATTCAATAATCTTAAATACAAATTTTTAAAGATAATGGCTCAAACATTAAAAGGACACGTGGCACTTGTGACTGGAAGTACAACTGGGCTGGGGCTTGGAATTGCCAAGGTCCTTGGTGCTGGAGGCGCTAAGGTTGTGATGAACTATTATAATGATGATGAGAGGGCCGAGCGTGCTTTTTCTGAATTTAAAAGTGCTGGGGGTGAGGGCCTTCTTTTAAAGGCAAACGCTATTGATGAAGGAGCCATTGCTGATTTGGTTGAACGTTCCCAATCCGAGTTAGGAACGATTGATATTATTGTTCCAAACGCTACTCCAGATCAGCCCCTAAAAACTATCGAAGAATATGATTGGGATTTTTACCAACAGATGCTCAATTTTTTTATTAAGAGCCCCTATCTGTTGACTCGTGCAGTGTTGCCGCAAATGAAGGAAAGGGGTTGGGGGAGGATCATTAATATTTCAAGTGAGGTTTATCAGCTCTCAGTGAGTCCGTTCAGTGCTTATGTTTCAGCTAAGGGTGGTCAGATCGGGTGGACGCGTAGCATGTCTCGAGAATTAGCTCCTCACGGCATTACTGTTAATACTGTCAATCCTGGATGGATCCCTACAGAGAGGCATGAGAATGATCCTCAAGAGGAAAAGGATGCTTATCTGAGTCAGATACCTGCTGGGCGTTGGGGCACTCCTTCAGATGTGGGTGAGGCTGTTGCTTATTTTGCTTCTGAGGAAGCGGGTTTTATCACTGGTCAGACTCTCTGTGTTAATGGAGGCAATTCTCCATGGTGATCTAAGCCGCTTTATTTTTATTAGTGAATAAGCGCTTGATGCTTGATGCTCCGTGTTGATCCAATAGAACACCAACAAAAATCACGCCGCCAGTGATAGCGTCACTGAGTGGTGTAGGGTATCCAAAGAGGTTAACCATATTTCTAAGTACTATTAGAATTGCTGTTCCGATCAGGATTCCTACGATGGACCCTTCGCCACCCTTAAGGCTACACCCACCCAAAACGGCTGCCGCTATAGCGTAGAGTTCAAAAAAGGCGCCGTGCGTTGCTGGTTGGACGGATCCTGTGTAAATGCAAAACGGTATTGATGCGAAGGCGGTGCAAAAGCCAGCAATGACATAAGCAAAAGCAATGACAATGCTAGTATTAATGCCTGAATATTTGGTAGCCAATTCGTTCCTTCCTGCAGCAAAGATATAGCGGCCGAAAATTGACCTGTGTAGTACGATTCCGAAGATGAGTGCAAAGCCGATGAGGTAAACGAATGACATCGGAATGCTGTGAAGAATTCCTGAGCTGTTGCCGTTGGTCAGTACGTCCCCCAAGCTTCCTTCGCCTAGGTGCCTGACGAAGCTAAGATTTTGTTCAGAGTTGCTGAGGTTAATTGAAGTGTCATCGGCCGAGAAGCGTGCGAGTCCCCTGTATGATAAGAGTCCACAAAGTGTAACAATGAAGGCCTGAAGTTTGAGTTTCCCTACTAAGAGGCCCTGAGCCAAACCGACCAGAGTCCCCAAGGCAAGAGTGAAAATTATGGCCAGGGGCCATGCTATTTCAGGAATTATTTTTGCAAGAAAAGAGTCGGGTCTTGTTTCGGGAGGGGTCACAAAGTAAAGAAAGACGACACCGAGTAAAGCCATGAGCGATCCTACTGAAAGGTCGATTCCCGCAGTAATAATTACGATCCCAACGCCTATGCTGAAAATGCCGTAAATTCCTATTTCTCTACTGATGTTTTTGAGGTTGTCGGGAGTGAGGAATTTGCTCTCAAATAGGCCCTGAACACCACTTTCAGTGGTCCCTGCAGAAGTGATGACAATGAGAGCAATGAGAAGCCCCAGCATTCCTAGCTCTCTTCTATTTTTTCGAACTAAGCCTAGTTTGGAATTTGCCATTACTTGATTTCTGATTCTTTGCTATTCATTCTTACCACCAACAGCGAGGTGCATGATTGCTTCTTCTGAAAAATTTTCGCGTTCAATCTCGCCGGTAATTTTCCCCTCATGCATGACTGCAATTCTATCGCTGATTCCGAGGACTTCTTCCATGTCGCTTGATATCATCCAGATGGCAACTCCTTGCTTGGCCAAGTTGCGCATTAACTTATAAATTTCAGCTTTGGCTCCGACATCAATGCCTCTGGTGGGTTCATCAAATATTATGGCCTTTGGTTCCATCGAAAGCCACTTTGCGAGGACTACCTTTTGTTGATTGCCTCCACTCAGATTAATGACTGGGGTTTGGGTCGATGGCGTCTTAATGTTTAAGCTTTCTACTTGATGTTCCGCTGCGACCTCTTCTGCTCCGTTATCAATGAGGCCTAATTTATTGGAATATTTCTGCAGTGAGGCGAGTGAAACATTTTTACTTATGTCAAATTCGGTTACTAGTCCTGTTCTCTTGCGGTCTTCAGGAGCGAGATATATTCCTGCATTAATTGATGCTCTTGATGAGCCTCTTTTAACCCCTTCGTCGTTTATTTTGACTTCTCCGTCGAGGGCCGGGTCGACTCCAAATACGGTTTGAGCGAGCTCAGAGCGTCCTGCTCCGACTAGACCGGCCATTCCTAAGATTTCTCCCGCAGCAACGTGGAAGCTTACTTTGCAATCTGGATAGGTGGAGGTCCTTAAATTTGATATCTCTAGTCCCTTATCGTCGGTATGTATTTGCGAATGCTCATGAGTGTTTCTTTCGAGTGTTCTTCCAACCATGAGGCTGACCATTGCATCGTGGTTAATTTCATTTCTTGAAAGTTCTCCAGCATTGGCCCCATCACGAAGTGCGACTACGCGATCAGCGCATTGGCTAACTTCGCCTAACCGGTGCGAAATATAAATGATGGCAATTCCTTTCACGCGAAGTTCTGAAATGACACTTAGGAGTTTGTCGGTTTCGGACAGAGTGAGGCTGGACGTTGGTTCGTCCATGATAATGATTTTAGCGTTTTTGGAAAGAGCCTTTGCGATCTCGACCATTTGTTGTTGGCCGATCGATAGCTCTGAGACTGGAGTGTCAGGAGAAATGTCGAGACCGAGCATTTCAATGAAGGGCTTTGTCTGTTCGGAAATGCTTTTTGTGTCAATTATCCCAAGTCGGCGAGGTTCCCTGCCAAGGAAAACATTGGCACCCACGTCAAGGTTATCGAGAATGTTAAGTTCTTGATGGACGAAGCCTATGCCAAGCTGATCGGCATGGGAGACTGACCTTATGGAAGTGATGTCGTTATTAACCTCGATTGTTCCGGAATCTGGCTGATGAACTCCTCCGAGGATATTCATCAGTGTAGATTTTCCCGCGCCGTTCTCTCCTATTAATGCTACGACTTCTCCGTTTGATATTTCGAAGTTAACATCGATGAGGGCGCGAACTCCCGGAAAGGATTTATTAATCCCATGCATTCGGAGTGCAGGGACAGTTGTGTCAGGAGTGACGCTCAAGGTAAGGGTCTTTTATTTCTGTGATGAAAGGGGTATTAATTACCACTTTTCCATTCCTGACATTGCTTCAGATATGCTTCACCGCCTCCTTTGCGGATCATTTTCGTAGCAATGAATTTCTGTCTAGTGTCAGGAATTTCAAGGTCTTGTGGTGATTTTCCTTCAATTACAATTGAACGGAGCGCCTTGATGGCTTGGTATCCAAATTCATATGGTTGCTGAACTACTGTTCCATGAATTTCACCAGCATCAATGGCTTTGAGTGTTTCAACTTCTTCATCGAAAGCTACGATCTTAACTTTTCCTATGGCTCCCTTGTCTCTGACTGCTTTGAGGCATGCTGGTGCATTGTAGGCCCAGAGTCCCACCATTCCTGCGAGGTTAGGATATTTTGTCAGAGTGTCCTCAGCATTTCTTCTGGCTTTGCCGATATTCGCTTCGTCTGTTCGAAGGTCTAAGATTTCAATTTTTGTTCCTTCTACCGCTTCCTTTAGTCCCTGATAGCGCTCCACGGCATTTGCCTGATCCCCGACCCCGACAAAGACCATGACTTGGCCACCTTCAGGTAATGCTTCTTTTAATAGCTCTCCGGCCTGACGACCCGCTTCAATATTGTTTGTTCCTAAGTAAAACAATCGATCGGACTCTGGGGCATCGCTATCGACTGTAATAATTGAGGCTTTTTTTGCCCAACTGTTGAGCATTTCTTGTTGACCCTTTGGGTTCGGCGGGCTGATGGCAATTCCCTTGAAACCTCTGACAAGTAAAGAATCACAAATCTCCC
>JASLJT010000220.1:0-20910 GCA_030747955.1 Verrucomicrobiales bacterium
CGTTCGGGTTAGAATTATTAACTTTAATCCGCGCAGGATCATTAGGCACGGCTGCCCTTTATGTGAGCATCAGTAGCTTCCTAGGTATATTTCTTGTATGGCTAGGAATGACTATTGCCAAATTAAATTGACACCTTTACCTCGTAACAGCCAATCCCTATATATCTTTAATCCGATACGGCTGCATTCTTACAAATATCTGCAAAACTTTGCGGATCAAGACTCGCTCCACCAACTAATGCTCCGTCAACATCCTCCTGTCCCATAAGCTCTTTTGTGTTATCAGGCTTCACGCTACCTCCGTACTGGATTCGGATCTGGTCTGCTACGCTATCACCAAAAATATCTCTAATCACAGCCCGCGTAAATGCATGAGCCTCTTGGGCCTGCTCGGGAGTTGCCGTACGGCCTGTTCCTATGGCCCAAACCGGTTCATAAGCTATAACAGTTCCGGTCATATTCTCAGAATCCAAATCCTTTAACCCTTCTTCGAGCTGCCTCCTTAAGACTGTTTCTATTTCACCACCATCGCGCTCTTCTAGTGTTTCACCTATACAAAAAATCGGCTTAACACCAGCGGCATGAAGAGACTTAGCCTTCGCATTAATTAACGCATCATCCTCTCCGAAAATGGCACGTCGCTCACTATGACCAATGATGACATAATCAACTCCTATATCTTTCAGCATACCTATACTAATTTCTCCTGTAAAAGCACCACTTTCTTCAAAATGACAATTTTGTGCTGCGAGTGCAGTCGTTTCACTATTAATTAAAGATTCCTTAGATGCGGGCAGAGCAATGAATGCTGGAGCAATTGCAATATCAACGAGACTAGATCCCCCAACTAAATTTTCAAATTCTTCAATGAATTGCACAGCCTCTGTTGCTGTCTTATTCATCTTCCAGTTAGCTGCAATGATTGGTTTACGGTTCATAGTTATAATTGGGTTAATCTAATTTTAATATCATCAAAAATTTCACGCGTCATCAAGAGCAGCGACTCCAGGTAACACTTTTCCTTCCAATAATTCAAGAGAAGCTCCTCCTCCAGTTGATATGAATGTGACCTGATCAGCAAATCCAAACTGCTTAACCGCAGTCACTGAATCACCTCCACCGATGATACTAACTGCTCCACTAGCAGCCACTGCTTCTGCGACTGATTGGGTCCCTTTAGAAAAAGCATCTATCTCAAATACCCCCATTGGACCATTCCATACGATGGTCCCTGCGCCTTTTATAATTTCACAAAACTCTTGAATCGCTTGGTTCCCAATGTCCAAACCTTCCCAACCATCGCGAATCGATCCTCCATCATCGTAAGGTTCTATGTTCCTAACGTTCGCCTCATTAGAAAAATCATCAGCCTCAAGACTATCAGCAGGGAGCATCAAATTAACGCCCCTGTTGTGAGCCTCTTCCAAAAGGCCTCGGGCAATCGGAATATCTTCATCAACGGCATAACTCTCACCTATTGGATGGCCCTGGGCTTTTCTAAATGCATATTGCATCGCTCCTCCTATCAATATTGTGTCTGCCTTATCAAGCAATGCTCTGATAACTCCTATCTTATCAGAAACTTTCTTCCCGCCTAAAATAACAACGAAAGGACGTGCAGGATCTTTTAGCTCTTCTTTGAGATACTTAAGTTCCCTTTCTAACAGAAAACCCATAGCACATTCGCCAACGTGGCTCGCAACGCCGGCAGTTGAAGCATGTGCCCGGTGAGCTGTCCCAAATGCATCGTTAACATAGACGTCCGTAAGTTCCGATAATTGTCTCGAAAAGGCCTCATCATTTTCAGTCTCCTCCTTGTAAAAGCGTACATTCTCCAAAAGCAATACTTCACCTTCACTTAACTCATCGATCGCTCCATTGACCTTCTCGCCTACACAGTCATCAACGAATGAGACATTCTTGCCTATCAATTGACCGAGCCTTGTGGCCACAACTTTCAAAGAAAAATCAGGATTTCTTTCACCCCCCGGCCTGCCTAAATGCGAACAAAGGATCACCTTAGCTCCATTATCAAGCAAATGTTTGATAGTGGGAACTGCTCCATCGATACGAGTATCATCGGTTATGTGACCCTCATCATCTAATGGGACATTAAAGTCGCATCTCACAAGAACCTTACGTCCACTTAATGAAATATCACGGATCGTCTTCTTGGGCATTATCTATAAAGATTCACTAGAGACTAAAGGCACCCCGACAGGGGTGCCTTTAGTGAAAATAATTCTAATTAATATAAAAGCTATGCACCAATCAAAAGGTTCATTGCCTCGATTGCTCTGTTGCTATATCCCCACTCATTGTCATACCATCCAACGATCTTAACAAGGTCGCCTCCCATTTCGAGTGTCACATCAGCATCGAGGATACAGGAATGCGGATTGCCTACTATATCCATCAACACTGGCTCCTCTTCAGAATACTCCAAGATTCCTTTGAGAGCACCCTCAGCAGCTTCCTTAAACTTAGCATTTATCTCTTCAACTGTGGTTTTATTAGTCAGCTGAGCAGTGAAGTCGGTGACCGAACCTGTGGGAGTCGGCACCCTAAATGCACCACCATTGAGTTTTCCTTTCATTTCAGGAATCACTTCTCCAATGGCCCTAGCCGCACCAGTACTAGATGGAATAATATTTACAGCAGCTGACCTCGCGCGACGGAAATCACTATGAGGAGAATCCAATAACCTCTGATCACCAGTGTAGCTGTGAATCGTACTCATGACACCACGCTCAACACCAAAAGCATCATTAAGAACTTTAACCATAGGAGCCAAGCAGTTCGTTGTGCAGCTAGCATTTGACACAACATTATGCTCATCAGGATTGTACTGATCAGAGTTAATTCCTATGCACATTGTTAGATCCACATCTTTGCCAGGCGCGGAAATTAAAACTTTCTTAGCTCCACCATTAGTAATGTGGAGTTCTGCTTTTTCTCTGGCTGTAAAAAATCCAGTAGATTCAAGCACAACATCTACGCCATGATCGCCCCACGGAAGCTTAGCTGGATCACGCTCCTCATAGACTCTAATGGAGTGACCATCAACAGTTATACTTTCTTCATCAAAACTAATTTCAGCATCAAGCTTGCCGCATGTAGAATCCCATTTGAGGAGGTGAGCTAGAGTCTTGTTATCAGTCAAATCATTCACTGCTACAACGCTCTTCCTCTGCTCAGGGGTCATAGCTCTAAAGACATTCCGGCCAATTCGGCCAAATCCATTAATTCCAAAAGTGGGCATATTTTTTGTTTGTTTTCAGTTTTGTTACTATAAGGCGTGATACTAAAGCAAGGTGTCTTACTAACGTCAACAGACTTACCTGAGCAGACTGAATAAACTTATAAATAAATAATAATCAAGAAGTTATACTTACAGTATAAAAAAATATTAAACGGATTTAAGGGGCCTTATCCAAAGAAGACTCCTTCGGAACAATTTTAGCACTGACTGAACTGCCTTCACTCAGATATTTTTCAGCCAGAGAATTTATATCACTGACTTTAATTGACTGATAATCCTTCAGCATTGTTTTAGCCCAATTAAGCTTTTGAGGAAATTCCTGCGAGCTCAAAGAAACTGTCCTCAGCCAATATGCATTCTGCCGAAGTTGCTGCTCAATGCTGTTCAATAAGGGTTTAATGGCCCTCTCAAGTTCATCTTCAGTGATTCCTTTAGATGCTAATGCTGTTCCGATTCCCTCGACCACATTTACAATTTTCTCAGCCTGAGGTGGATCAACAGTAATTACTGACATTAAATATCCGTACCCTTCATATGTATCGCTAGGAATGTGCCGCGCATATGGACTATATGCCTCTCCTAATTCTTCTCTTACTTTACTACGGAGTCGATCTGCAAAAATCGCACCCAAAACACTCAGGCGTCTTGTCCTGCTAATGTCCCATATATCTTGAGTTGGCCAATATACCCCTACCATTCCCTTAGGAATCTCGGACTCAAAAACAAACGCCTTAGATTGACCTTTTACCGGAAAACTTATCCTTCTCTCACCAGTAAATTCCATTTTATTAATTCTCCTTGCTGGAAGGGCTCCAAGAGTTTTCGAAACGGCATCGATCACTAGTTTTTCCTCAAAATCTCCAACTATGCCTATTTCCATATAAGCACTTTCCAAAGTATCTGAAAGCCAATCCTTGACCTCTCCTATTGTCCTTTTTGTGATTTCGGGCCGTGAAGGAAATCCAGCACGAAAATCATCTGATTTGAGAAATCTGTCTACCCTGTCCTGCAGCACTCCCATTGGAGTATGAGCAAGTTGCGTGTAAAGAGGATCGAGTTGATTTTGAAATTGCCTCAGAGCCTCTTCCCTATAACCAGGCTCTACTATATAAGCTGTCATTAATTGCAACGCGTTGATAAGGTCTTTACGGTTAGTTGATCCACTGTATATAAAAGCATCTTCATCTACGGCAAAAGATCCGCTAACTGTTTTACCTGCAAAAATGCGTCGAAGTTCATCCGTACTGTGTTGCTTTAAACCTCCTGCAGTAAAAATCGCTGATGCAACTGTTGCTAGACCCGGCTTATCTTTGGGCATAGATAGCATCCCGGAACCGATCCTTGCACCTATCGATATCGAATCTTTCTCGTAGTCTGTTCTTTTAAGATTTAGCCTCACATTATTTGAGAAGCGCAACTGCACGACTCCGAGTTCCTCATCCTCTTTCCTTTCAACTATCTGGCCCGGTTTTCCGAAGTTTTTATATGCAAATTCTGCCTTGTCCTCCTTCTTGAGCGGGTTGACCCCTTTTGATTTCGAACTCAAATATGCTTCCTGGATTCGGCTGTCCGCTTTTTTAAGTTCAATATTACCGCCTATGAAAATCTGCCGATCATTGGATTCCCAAGCCTCCTTCAATTCTCCGTGACACGCTTCTGCAGTAATTAAAGAAAGATTCTTATTCAACCAATCCATGTCTTGTTTAGGGCTAGTAAAAACTTTTTTTCCTGAAATTGATCGAGCCAGCGCATCAGCAAGGCCCCTTGATTTACGAGAAACGGAACTCCGTAAAGCTTGCTCATATGCGTTACGGAGAGTAGCAGAAACCTCTTCAAATTCGCTCTGATTAAAACCATAAGTCAGAGCTCTTCTAATTTCCTGTTCAGCTACATGCAACGCTCCCTCCCAATTTTCAGGTTCACTGGTCACATAAACACTTGCGAACTGTGCGAAATCCAGAAAATCCTGTGCATAGGAACCACCGCCAGTTATTACCGCATCCTTCTTTTTAGCGAGCTCTGAAATACGGTTATCAATAATATGGTTAGCAATGAAAAGTTTTAAGTTCCTGACATTCTTTTTAGTGTCATCTGGTTCCCACGAGTAGGGTTTTACGACCTCAATACTAACATTAGTTTCAGTCGCTTCTTTTTCATAGTGCGTCTTAGTAATTACACCTCTTCCAACCGTGATTTTCCCAAGGTCAGGATCTTTCAGAGGAGATTTTTGTGATGGCATTGATGAGAAATTCTTCTTAATCATTGCAATAATGCTATCCTTTTTGACCGCTCCAACGACCACGATAGACATGCGTTCAGGTGTGTACCAAGTTCTATAAAAGTCCATGAAAGTCTTTCGACCTGCCCCTTTTATTACTTTTTTGGTGCCTATCGGAAATCGTTTACTTATTAATGAATCCGGAAGAGCAAACTTATATGCTTCTTTTTGCGTTCTCCATTCAGCAGAATCTCGAGTAATTAATTCACTTAAAATTACGCCCCGTTCCTTCTCTATTTCTGCTCCACTCATAAGCATTCCGTCTGCATAATCACGGAACAATAACATTGCTCTCTTAATCAAATTTTCTTCCGGCTTAGGCAACTCAAGCTTGTATACCGTTTCTTTAAATGAGGTATGTGCATTAGTATCGCCTCCAAAAGACATCCCCAATCGTTGGAAATACTCTACCATTTCCCCAGCTGGAAAATTCTTGGTTCCATTGAAGGCCATATGTTCAATGAAATGGGCAAGGCCCTGCTGCTCTTCATTTTCCATTAAGGAACCAGCATCCACATAAAGCCTCATACTTATTCTCTCTGGTGGTTCAGAATGAGGCATCACGGCATATCGAAGCCCATTCTCAAGGACTCCGAATGTCACTGCAGGATCAGGAGCAATGTCACTAGTATCATGAGCCCAATTAACTTGCTCTTTAGCTGTAGAAATCTGAGCAATGAGAAGTATGTGAAAAAGAATAAAAACTTTAATGGTGTTCATAATAAATTAATTGCAAAGAGTCTCTTATAGAGCTGCTCAAATTTGAGTTTGAAACTGTTAGTTCCTAGTTTGAAGCGCTTCGTATTTTTCTCAATTAGTTATGATTGCTTTATTTTTGAGATTGTTACGAAATCTTCAATCTAATGGTATAGAATATATAGCAGAGTAAAGGAAGTTTTCAGCATGTTAAAAATGAAAAATAATAAACCTTGGGAAGGCCCCACTGAAGATGCCAAATTACAAATATCAAAAGATGTCAGCACAATAGAAAAGGCTCAATATTGGGCAGATGAAGACATCGAAATAGCTAGCTCTTATAAATAATAATTGGAGCTTAAACAGTAAGAGATTCCCCCTAGTTTAATAATCTATATAAGAGTCTATTTTCTTATTAAAATTAAAGATCATTTAATAACTGAAGTCTAATTTATTAGTAATTGAACTCTTGGTCAAAACTGCCGTAAGTTCTTACAGTTGCGATTTAGACAAAATACAAAGAGAGTAAAAGCAACGGAACAATGAAAGTTGCGCTCATCTATAAGAAAAGCGTCTGGGAGCTGTTTAGCAATTCCAAGGATAGTAATGTCAGTTCTTATATTTCTGGGAAAGCTGAGGCAAAGCAGGCATTTCAAGAAAGCCACCAGATTCAGCAAAACACAATTCAAACTGTCCAAAATGCACTGAGTGCATCTGGTGCAGAAATCAATATGGTCTACAGATCTGAAATTACTGAATTGGCCATAAAATCTGCAGACCTAGTCATAAGCGTTGGTGGTGACGGTACCTTTTTAGAAACTTCCCACTATATTACGGACAGCACTCCGATAATCGGTGTGAATTCAGATCCTGTCAGAAGCGTTGGGTTCTTCTGCTCCACCAATGGAAATAATTTTGAGGACTTATTTAATGATTTGAACAATGCACCAAAGACAAAATTATCACGTATCTCAATGAAAATAGATGGGGAAATGGTCGGACCTCCTGTCCTTAATGATATATTGTTTGCAAATCCGAATCCTGCCGCTACTACCCGATACGAAGTTAGCGGTGAAGCATATCGTAACAGTGGAATTCTTATATCAACTGCTGCAGGATCAACTGCATGGTCCTTCCAAGAAGGCCTTGACCCCTTACCATTGACAAGTGATAAATTTCAATTCATACATCGAGGCACACGAGAGCTTGCTTCAGGAATAAATTCCTCTCTGAAAATTGATTCTCTTACAAGAAAAGGAAAACTATTCATTGATGGAGAGCACTACTCTTTACCATTATGCATTGGACAATCACTAGAAATTAAATGCGGACAACCAATTAATGTCATTGGCAACCTCGAATTAAAGCGAGCTCAATTCATTCAACAATATCTTAAATCTTCTTAAAATGTCCTCACCACAAAGAAAAGCAGTTTATGCTGGCAGCTTTGATCCGCTCACTAATGGACACTTATGGATGATTGAACAGGGACTTTCCCTCTTCGATCACTTGACCGTTGCAATAGGAATAAACCCCGAAAAAAATTACACTTACGGGATAGATGAAAGATTGAAGATATTAAATAAGACCCTCCCTCTCAGTGACAATTTAGATATCGCATATTTTGAAAATTTGTACCTCGTTGACTACGCGACCGAAATAGGAGCAAGTTACATACTCAGAGGCATAAGATCCGCTCATGACTACGAATTTGAAAGGGGCATGAGACACACAAATTCTCAGCTCAAAAAAGACATTACGACTGTATTCTTAATGCCTCCCAGAGATTTAGCAGAAGTAAGCAGCAGCATGGTAAAAGGTCTAATTGGCCCTGAAGGGTGGGAAGAACATGTTGCTAAAATGGTACCTCCTGCAGTATTTGATGAAATTAAAGCTAATCATTAATTCATAAAATTCACTTTAAGATTCTGATTTTTGATGCAAATTAGGCGCCCAAATACAATTATAGTATAACACTAACGACTAAAGTTAACCTCTCGATAAAATGCGCGTAAAAAGAAAATACATGAAAACGCACCTCACCCGTCCCCGTAAGGGAGGAGCTGCAAAGCGTCGCCGCCAAAACGATCAAAAAAAGCGATTAATTGCTCTTGGTGTCAGTGAAGAGGAAGTGATAAAAATGAGCCCCAGAGATGTTCTTACGATGCTCAAATACCCAGCAAAGATTAAAGGGTAATTTTGTTAAGCTTGTTCTTAATTAGTTTCTTTATCAAATCTAATTAATAATATCAGAAAATATTAAGGATATTATTTGCCAGCGTCGGGGTCCACAGGGGCCTGCAAAAGATCTGACAATTCAGTAGGCATGTTGCTTGGGCTGATACCATTAAAGAGTTTAGCTATCCCATGCGCTTCCTTCTGCATGACAAAGTTCGTAGAAAAGTTAGGCATTCTTTTGATCAACTTCATTGATCCAATCATCGCCCTCAAGGCAAGGCCTCTTTCCTGTCCATAATTTATAGTAAAAGCACGAGAATAGTCAGTGAGAGCCTTTGATCTCATCACTCCTATCTGGCTAGCAAGCTCTTGACGCTGCTCAAGAGTTTCATCAGAATCAGGGTCTAGCTCACTCAGTTCCGCATTAACTAAATTAGACAGTTCGTCAGTTGATTTTGCCCGCAAATAAGCAATCTGCGCCATATGGTGAACGTTAATCTCGGCTTTAATAGGGAGTTCATTTGGAGCAACAGTAAAGTCTCCAATGCCAGGAATCTCAGATTCCTTAAGCTCATACACCTCCATCATTAAACTTAAGGGCTTCCACTTTCCTTCAGCTAAATGAGACCATCCTTGGAAGAGCCTAATTTGATCTTGCCATTTGGCCCCTAAGTTTACTCTTTGTACCTTAAGATAAGGCTCCATCATCGAACTAAATTTACCTGTCCTCCGCAAACACTCCATGTAATAGAACACGGCCTGAGCACCAATAGAATCTTGCATCAAAGGATGCTTTGACTCAGCTAATCCTTTATAACTCTCCATTGCTTCAGCAAAGGCAGTTATGCCAGCGGCATAATCATTACGATTCCATAATTCCATAGCATCCTTCCAATCATCGGGCTCTCGCCATGAAATTTCATGAATACTAGCCAAGGAGTAACCTGCTGCTGCTGACCCGTCCTCAAATTGGCTAACGTATAAATTATTATCATCAGCCTTTGTAACGTAACCAGGAAAGTCCTGTTTGTTCTTACCCATTGTGAGAGTAGCAGCAATGGGTTTGGCTAATGATTTCGTGGAGATTCCTATGGAAAGGGAAATTATAATTAAAAATGGTTTAATGTAGTTTTTCATTCAAATGGCTTGGGAGAATAAAATATTTGGAAGCTATGCGAGTACTCAGATTATTAATTGGCGAAAGGATCCTTATCGTTCTCTTTGCGATACTCTCCTTCCAATGCAACATAGATGGACCTCAATATCTGATATTCAGTATCATATTGATCGAAATACTTAGCCCACTTAAATCCGCTAACATAAGCTAGTCGGTAAGCTTTTTCCTTTTCTCCAAGGTCGTTTTGGATTTCTGCGGACCGAGCAACGGCAGGTAATGCATACTCAATTCTGGATCCGTACCTTCCATACACATTAACATACGCACTTAGGGCTTCGGGGAATTTGTTCTGCTGATCCCGAGCCTTACCTAATTGATACCATGCCTCAGGACTCCTGCTCCCTGCCCATTTTTTATTAGCAGTAAATTCGGTCCACCTCTTTTCGGCCTCAGGCCAATCTTTTCTCTTGGAGTAATAGGAGGCTCTCTCATAAGCTGATTCGCCCGCGATATTGTTATCTCCTGTGTTTTGAATGACCCAGTCAATATTCTTCAATGCTAGTTCGTGCTTATTTTTATCTGTGCCCTTTAAATAAATTTTTGATAATGCGTTATATGCAAAGTCCTTAGCTTCCACTCCTGGTCTTTCAACTATTTCATTGAACCAGGGAACCGACTCAGTCGGATTACTTGCCCTCAAAAAACCTCCTACCCTTGCAAGAACATAAGGAGCCAACACCTTTTTATCAAAACTTCTAAGCTCTGCAAATGCAGTGTTTATTTCCGCATTAGCTGTAGCAGGATCATCCTTTTTAATTTCTTCTAGAATATCAACTCTAGAAACTAAAAGCCATGCCAAGACAGCCTGAGGTTGTCCGGGCTTAGTAGCCATTTCTTTTAACTTTTGAATTGTCTTATCTTCACCGAATAATTTAATTGAAACATCCCCATACTTTGCAACTGCCTTTTCAAGATCAGCGTTTTCCTGACGGCCTAGCTGATCGATAATACTCTCCATTTTATCCAGACCTTCCTGGCCCCTGTTAACGGATTCATGGATGAGTGCCTCTAATGCATTAGCAACTACTTGCGGCTCAAGAAAATTGTCCGGGTAGCTAGTAACGAATTCATCATAATAGTCAGCCGCTTCCTTATATTTTTCCTGAGAATTTGCTACAACTACAAGCTGACTTAACGATTCAGCAGCGACCTGATAATGCCCAGTTTTTTCAGCTATTGACTTCCCTTTGACATAAGATTCTTGAGCAGCAGGCCACTCTTTCTGTGCCTGCAGAACATCCCCTCTTAGATTCAAACTGCGGTCATAAATGTCACTCCCAGGATGGCGCTGCTCAATCTCATCAAGCTTTTCCAAACACTGTACCATTTCATCAGTAGCAAAGTGACAAGTGGCTCTATCTAAAATAGCAAATGGCCTTAACGATGATTCAGGATAATCCTTTAGCCATTTTTCAAGAAGCGGTGATGCTACAGCCCAATTAAGCAGCTTCACTTTATTAGCTCCACGATAGTAACTAGATTCTTCAAGGTACCCGCTCTTAGGGTATTTTTTTACGTGCTGCTCAAGTATCTCATCTGCTTCTTCATATTGTCCATCATAGTAATAGGATCCACCCAAGCAAAAAAGACAAAGATCTTGTTGCGGACTATCATCTGGTAACTTAGGTAAAATACTAACAGCAATTTCGATGCATCGTGCGTAATCACCTCTACGAAACAATTGTTCCATAAGCATACTCTGAACATCTGGTTCTAATTCGTGACCCGGATACTTCTTTAAGAAATTCATCCCATGGTGTTGCGCTGAAAGCAAATCTCCGATAGAAAACGCACATCTAGTAGCATTGTATACAAGATCAGGATGAAGATCTTTTTTCCCATCCAATGATCTAGCGATTGGATAGTTCCTTGTCATGTAATCGTAAGTAGCGTAAGCGGCACGGAAACTACCATTCTTTTCATAGATGTAGGCCAAGAGCCTTAGAGCAGCGATATCTACTGTCGTACCTCCAGAAATCTGAGCTTCATATTTATCAATCTCTTTTTGGATCTTCGCTCTAGTCGCATCACCCTTTTCAAAAGACATTCTGTCCTGAAGTTCGGAAATTACATCTTCAGTCCGAGGGACGAGCGTGAAAAATCTAAGTGCTAAAGCATCAAGATTCTTCTCACCACTCGAAGCGTCTTGGGCAAGCTTAAGAGTCCTTTCATTGAATTTATACTTATAGCTATCAAAAGGTGAGAAACGTAGTGGCGCATCATTTTTATCCATGAAAGCAATACCATCAGCTGGTAGCGCTTTTTCTATCCACTGATTGGCAAGATCAAAGAAAGCAAGATGTAGCATTCCTTTATCTCGGTCCCTTAACTTGTCATGATTGTCATATACCTTTTGAATTTTTTCAGTCGCTTCAGCCACATTACCTAACCTCGCATGGCAAACGCCCATATTAATATAAAGCTCAGCACCGTTGTACGTTCCCTTCTCAGGCTTCTCGCTGATAAACTTGTCGTATATTTTTAATGCCCCTTTGTACTCTTCAGCGCCCTGCTCAGCCGTACCCCACCGGTACAGCGCAACTTTGTGATAGTGATTACGAGTGTTTGGGATGCCATCGGCTACCTTGTTTGGGAAATTTTTATATGTAATCTCAAATTGTCGAGCCGCCTCTTGATATTTTTTTTGTGACATCTGACAAAGTCCAAGATGATAGTGAAGTAATCCAAATGCCGGGCCATAATACTTCATAGCGTCTTGGCTATGGTCACTTATGACAGACATCAATACACTTGATGCTTCTGACCACTTTGCTTCCTCCATGAGAGTAACAGCCTTACGGTAATTATCATCGACTGGATTTTGAGCATCTGATCTTTCTATATTTAATACAAAAAAGCTCAGGCAAAAGAGTGTGTGAAAAGTAATAATTCTAAGATAACGCATTACTTGTTTTTCCATGTAGTGGTTTTGGGCTTTGTTGGGGCTTAACAGTTTACAATATAAGCATAAAAAGTATACCGCAGATGAATATTCTGTTAAAAGTAGTTTTTATCTATCTTTTAGCTAACCGGTTCATTTCCAGTTTAATTTCATCCACTCCCTCTATTAAACGAAGAAACACTAAAAAGATTAGGTGAGAGAAAGGTTATTCTTCCTCGTCCCGGAAACCAGTCATTGTGATATTTTTTATCTTTACTGACGCCAAAGCATTAACAACGTCTATAAAACGTTGAGTTTTACCGTCATCATCTGCTGCCACAGTAACCATTGGTTTACTGCCTCCATTATCACATAATTGCTTATATTCTTTTAATCGGCTTCTTAATTCAGGCAAACGATCAGCACCCTTAGTCCCACTAGTTTGAATATTATCCCCATCATAAGTAATATTGCCGCTCGGCCCAATGACTATAGCGACAGGATCAACTTTATCAGGATTCTCTGTAGGAATTTGGGTTGGTAAAACAATTGAAAGGTCAGTCTCATCTGGTCTCAGCGTAGCTGTAACAAGGAAGTAAATGAGCAGAAGAAATGCAACGTCAACTAAAGACGAAATATCCAATTCCGGATCCTTATCAGCCTCTTGCCTGTATCTCCTTTTTCTCGCCATGCCAATTAATCAAACTTTCCTGTTTTTAAAGATCCAAAGACTACCTTATTAATTCCTCCCAGAGCCGCCGCTTTCGTTACTTTTTTAACATCTCTGACAGACGCATCGCGGTGCGATCTGAGCAAAAGAGAAGGATCAGTACCTGTGTTCTTGTACCTGTCATTCCAAGCCGTCACCCTCTCGGTTATTTCATCTTCTGTTACAGTGACCTTTCCATCACCAGCTGTGAAGGTTCCATCCGATCGAATATTAAAAATGATACGCCCTTTTGCATTTTCTGGCCGGATAGATTCATCAGCAACTGGAGGTTTGATCTGATCATCCACTCTAACGGTCACCATTCTTGAAGCCACCATAAAAAAGATCAACAAAAGAAAGACCATGTCAATCATAGGTGACATATCCATCTTTGGATCTTCTTCCTGATCCTCCAAAACGGACTGAAGTTTGGATGAGGCCATTCTCTTCTTATCCCAGTTCTAGTTCTTTCTTTTCACTTAAAAGAAATTTGCCTTTTGCCTATTAAGCTTGAAATCCTTCTGGCACTTTAGCCATTGCCTGATCTGCGTTAACAGCTTGATGGCTAGCATCTAACATCTCAGACAAGTCGCTATGGCAATCAGCAACCAATCCATTTAGTTTATTTCTTAAGAAGAAAAAGAAGAAAATCGAAGGAATTGCTATTATCAGTCCTGAAGCTGTCGTCACCATCGCAAGTCCGATATCACCAGCCAAAACAGACGGGTCAGCCTGACCTTGAGAGGCGAGTGTATTAAATGCACCCATCATACCAACGACTGTTCCCAACAGACCCAACATAGGAGCTATCTGACCAATGACTCCAAGATAACCAATCCAAGTTAAGTGTCCGCGATTCTGCTTCACTGTAAATTCAGCAATAGCATCTTCCACATCTTCTCTTCCTAGGCTCTCAGTGTCTGTCGCGTCAACATTTGGTAATGCCGCTGCTACCATCATACCTAAATAGGTGGGGCTCGTTGATGCAACTTCAATGGCACTGCGGACACGGCAATTTGCCATATGATCATGAAGGCTTACCTTTAAATCAGGTGGATTAAATTTACTCTCTGTTAATTGCATGAAATTATATACGATAAGTGCTACCATCGCGATAGAAGCTAGGAGCAGCGGAAGCATCCAGATTCCTGCATCCGTAACATTATCTAGCATGGTTTTCTTTGCGACAACATCATCAGCCTCAGCATCAGCATCTTGCGCTAAAAGCTCAGGCGCGGAATAGAAGAGGAAAGTTAGGACAGCAAGGAAGGCTGCAAAAATATAGAATTGTCTACCTTGAAAGGGCTGCTTGTGATTTAACGGAGATTTAATCATGGGTTTATTTTGCTTAAAAAATCTTATCAATATCCTTTGAGAATCAATTCAATATTTACTAATAATACAATTGCTCAAAATACAAATTTGCACTGTTTTAATCAAAAAACAACTATTTTGAGAGCTTAAGTGGATCAAAAAGATAGTATATTATAGGCCATTTAAGATATTCGTTACCGCTGGCATTAATTTATCAGCCATCTCACTGGCTCCTAGGTCCGTCACGTCAGTTTCCCCGAGGAAATACTCAATAGTTTGTGGGATCATTCCGTGAAGATTAACCCATTCGATTTGATTTTGTTTACAGTAATCAAGGGCCGCCGCATAAAATCGCTGCAACTCAAGAGCAATCGTTTCCGCTCTAACTCGATGACCTGAACCCTTGCCCGGCACAGGCTTTGTTGGATAATGGACAGAAGTCATCAAAGAAAGCTCATCCTTAGCAAGGCTTTGATTGTGAATGGACGGTTCACCAACGACTAATAATCTACACTCGCTCTTAATTGCCAGTTCCGAGAAAGCTTTAATCCCATCAATGAACTCCTTTAACGGATCATTTTCATCTCGCTTCATATGCTCCAATTCGGGACAGGATCGGTAATATAGCCTGTCACGGAAAAGAAGATCCCTATGATAATTAGGAGCATTCAATGGTTTCCATACCTCCTTCAAATGTCTTCGCGTCTTTTTATTGCGTATGAACCTCATCACGTGTGAAATCTTCGCAAGAGAATACTTTAAACCTCTAGGCACTCCCTTTCTTAAAGCATTAATTTTATCAGGATTATAAACATAATCTTCATAGTGCAAAGTGTCTCCGAATCCATAGCAGGAGACAATTAAATCGGGCTCATACCTTTTAACAATCTTCTCAGCATTAACAACTGATGGTAGTATGAACTGACCATTTGAGGTCTTAGCCATTGCTCCCACTTCTATGTTCTTGCCCGTTTCTTTAGATATTCTATCGGCTAACTTACCCCACCAGGTATCCTCAGTTTTTTGAAATACTGTAGTCGTTGCATTTCCTCCGAAACAAAGAATTCGAATCGAATCAGCTTCTTGATCATCGTCCCAATCCGCCTTCCTTAATCGGTACCCATCAAAGCTATACCGAACATTACTTTGAATGCCTGGAATCTCGTTATTGAGAGTCAATGACACTCCCGGCTCCATGGGGACAGGAAAAAAAATGCGAATAATAATCTCCAAAAGAAGAAAGGTAAATCCTCCGACACAAACGCCCAAAAAAACTAGCTTACTATATTTCATCTTTATATGATCTTACTCTTATTGACTCATGCCCTCGTGGATTCTGAAAAGTTATGAACTGAAAAAGGAACCATATAAGCAGGAGACAACAATCAATTCAATTCGATAATTTCATCATGATATTTTCCCGAAGGAAGATCCTTCATCTGTTTTGAACTATTGCGCACAACCACCGAACCTTGGAATATCGTACCTTTATTAAAAGCAACTGGCCCTTCGACTTGGAGATTTTTACAATTCAGCAAAGAGGGAACACCTAACTGAGTAGCCAAATTCAATTGGTCAGCTCTCGCATAAAAACTATCATCCAAACTGATGATCGGAGGCGTTCCGTGCCTTTCCGGTACGAGCTGAATCCGGAAGTCATCCGTCATTGAGTAAGCATCAGATTGCAATGCAAATAAGTCCTCTGACGTCTTAACCGGAGCGAACCTCGACCGCGGAACATTCAATGCGACAGAGTCCTGAAAGCATTGAATAGCTGTTCCCATAGCCACTTCAAGCTGATAGACTGGTAAAGAATTGATGTCCGTTGGATCAACTGTTTTGCGATTCCTTATTATGGGAAGCTCAAGAATCCCTCCCGAATTCATCATGTGCTCTTTCAATGCATCTAAACGGATCCAAATATTGTTAGTATTAAAATAGCGATGCTTGCAAATGTCTTGGAAAGACGATGCATCTTTTTCCTCACATTGCGCTATTTCTCTTAAAAGCAATGAGCCCGTGTCTTTCCCTCTAGCCAAATGGCCTCCTTTCTTATCGGCTTCAGTTCTTTGTGTCACTTCCATCAAAAACGAAGCCCCTCCTTCCTTAAAACTATTTAGAATATTAAAATCAAGAGTTGCCCCAAGATTGTCAGCATTAGATATAAAAGCGAACCTTACGCCTTCATTAAGCAACTCATCTAGGAGACCAGTGCCCAGCAATGAAGGAAATATGTCCCCATGCCCAGGAGGACACCATTCAAGTTTGGGTGAATCTGGAAAATTGACTGGAGCAAGGCTATCCGCATTAATCTTCGGAACCCTGTTCTGCATAAGTTCAATGCTTTCTAGATTACCAAGGCCAGGATACTTCGACAGATAAGACTTTGTATCATCACTCGTAGAAAAACTGTTCATTAACAAAAATCGCAAATCTTCACTATAAGATGATCGCAAGTGAAGGAGTTGCTTAACAATAATATCCAGGAAATTAATCTTCCCTCTAACAGGAAGGAGTGATTTCACCTTCTCAAGACCCATCCCAGTCCCCATGCCTCCATTCAGCTTAATAATGACAGTTTCCCGCAATGAATTAATAACCTCCTCATTTTCACAATCCGGTAAATCATCATAATGATTCAAATCATCGACTGGCTCTATAGACTCTTCGGATATCTTTAAATCTTCACCATTACAAAGCTGTTCATACGCTCGCTGAAATGCAGAGATGGAAGCTTGATTGAGACCAGCCAAGCGCATTTTCTCTATGGGGCAATCAACTTCTGATGACATTAATTATACACTTCTCTTTAATAGGATTCCCATACTTGCCTCACTGAGGCAATGTCATTACAAAACAATTAGTTCCTCCCTCTGAGCTGGATAAATCAAGCTCTCCTCCATGAGCCAAAGCGATGACCCGCGCAAGACTCAAGCCCAGTCCAAATCCCGATTTACTTGGCCCCCTTGCCGTGTCTACTCTATAAAACCGCTCAAATATCTTCTCCTTTATTTCATCTTGAATCGCAGGGCCAGTGTTACTAATTGATATTTGATAACTATCGCCACTTTTCCTCAACTCACTTATTATTTTACCCCCTTCGGCTATATTATACTTGGTCGCATTGGTTAAAAGGTTTGATATGGCCAACCTCAAAAGACGTTCATCCCCATCCACTATAAAACCAGAGCTACCATTTTCAGATTGAAATGATATCCCCTCTTCAGTAGCTATCACTTCAGCATCTTCAACAATTTCAGACATTAGGTGCGACAGATCTAACTTTTGCTTTTCAATAATTAAGCTGCCTGCATCTGATCTTGAAAGCATCAATAGGCTGTCAATTATTGATCGTAATTGCCCTACCCTCTCAAGGACATCAACTAGCACCGTATCATGCTCACTGCCCTCTCCATGATCCTGCAACGCCGCCTCAATCTTGCCCTGCATAACAGCTAGCGGGGTTTTTAACTCATGCGAAGCATCCGCACTGAATCTCTTCATCTGACTGAAGGAAGACTCAAGCCTATCCATCATTTGATTAAGAACAGCAGCCAATCTCCCTAGTTCATCTTTTGAACTGACTCCCTGCACTCTTGCTCCCAAGCCTTGGGCTGTAATATTTTCTGCTGTAGCTATAATATTTTGTACAGGTCGAACGACTCTTCCTGCTATCCACCATGCACCAAAACCAATGATAATTAGAGCGAGTGGTAACGCCTCAAAATATCTTCGCATTAACTTAGACACCTCATCACGAATTTCCTTTAAGTCTATCGCCATGCGCACCTTGTACCCGTCGAAGGTCCTACACATTACTCTCCACGTCTTATCCTTATACTCTACAGTCTCGTTAGATCCTCCAGGCTTCCATTCAATTTCCTTCCCCGGTTCTGGCCAATCAGGTTCTTTGTAGATCTGATTACCTTCGATGAGCGAGTCTTCCACTGACAATGGTGATCGATCAACGATACTCACATCAGAATCTTCAATTTCAGCCAGCTCAATTAATCTAACCTCTGCCCTTTCGGCACTCAAAGTGCCCACTAACTGAGTCTGAAGTAGCCCCCCCTCTTCCATGGCCTGAGCAGTCAAAACCATGTCTGCAGTAAATCCTTTTAGCTCATAATCTGCCTCTTCAGTCATGGTCTTACGAACCATGTTTGAAGTGAATCCCAAAAAGGCAATCAGTACAGTCCCTGACAACAATGCGGACCACAATGCTATTCGAAGCCGAAATGAGAGCGACACCGCCTATCCCTCCTCTGGATTGTCAGGATCTTGCATCCGATACCCCACTCCCCTCAGAGTCTCTATTAATGGAATCTCGCCTTCAATATCAATTTTTGATCGCAACCTCCTAATGTAAACATCCACGAGGTTCGTTCCTGGATCAAAATGATAGCCCCATACCTTTTCAAGTATCTGAGTTCTAGTGAGAACACGCCCAGGAGCTCTCATCAAAAAGGCAAGGAGAGAAAATTCTTTAGGTGTCATCTCAATCTGAACGCTGGACCTCACCACTTCTCTCTTCATGAGATTAGCGGACAATGTGCCAACGCTAAGTACACTCATTCCAGTCTCAGAGGAACGTCTCCAAATAGCACGCAACCGCGCAATGAGCTCTTCAACAAAAAATGGTTTTGGAAGATAATCATCTGCACCCAAATCTAGTCCTTCAATCCTGTCCTCGGTCTCACCCCGGGCCGTAATTATAATTACTGGAACATTATTGTGCCCAGCACGAATCACCTTAAGAATTTCAAGGCCACTGCGCCCAGGCAACATCACGTCCAAAACAAGAGCGTCATAAGATCTTGTCATTGCGTGTTCCATGCCCGAATCACCGTCCTGACAGTAATCCAATACAAAACCTTCCTTTTCTAACCCATTTTTGATGAGCTCGCCTATTTCGGTCTCATCCTCAACCAGTAAGATCTTCACATTAACAATATTACCCTAGCTCAGTGAAATTACAACGTATTGGAAAGGAATAATTAACATCAGGAAAAGGCCATCAAAATAGACTCAAACCCGGTCAATTATTGCTATAGGAACCCAAGAATCATTTTAGGGAATATCCCACAAAGAATCACTCCTGCAAGAAGAGCTATAATCACCACCCTAGACAATGTGCTAACCGTAAGAACCACTTGATCACGGCCTTGTTCAGATCCGCCCCAATACATCGCACGGATAATTTTAAAGTAATAATAGAAGCCAGCAGAAGCTCCCAACACAGCAAAGGTGACGATGTACCAAGACCCTGAGAACACTGCATATTGAATCGCTATATTAAACAGTAGGAACTTTCCAAAAAAGCCCACAGTCAATGGAATACCAGCAAGAGAAGCGACTCCAACTAGCATCGCGAAAGCCAGCAAAGGAGAACGCGCGCCTAAACCCCTAAGGTCATCAATGTTTTCTCCATCCGTTAATGAACTAACGATAGTTATTACTAAAAAGCATAACATCGTCATTAATAAATAACCGGCCAAATAAAATGAGATCGAATCCATTGGAGATGGTCCACTTAGCTTTGAATCGAATCCACTTTCCATGGCTGGCAACGCCATCATTAAAAAACCAGCATGAGCAATACTTGAATATGCCAGCAACCTTTTAACATTCGTTTGTTTAATTGCTATGAGGTTACCAAAGAGCAAAGTCACACAAATCAAAACCGATAAGATCAAGATTACAGAGCTTGAAGTTAAAGGTGAATTAATGAAAGGCTCAACGACTCTTAGCAGAACAATGAACCCTGCCGCTTTAGATCCGACTGAGAGAAATGCAGTGATTGGCATTGAAGTTCCCTGATAAACATCAGGGACCCAAATGTGGAAAGGAACTGCAGCAACCTTAAAACCAAGACCAACCATGAGAAGAGCGAATGCAAAGATAATAGATTTCTTCTCAATCTCTCCAGAATTGAGCACCTTTGCTATTTCACTAAGATCAAATTGACCAGTCACACCAAATGTCCAAGCAATTCCATATACCAAAAATCCAGTCGATAACGCTCCTAGAACTAAATATTTAACTCCAGCCTCAAGCGAGCCAACGTTCCTACGCATAAAAGAAACAAGCACATAAAAACCAATAGTAACTAATTCCAATGAAACGAAAATGGTAATCAAATCCTTTGCCGAAGCCATCCACATAAGCCCCGCACACACAAAAATAGGAAGACAATAGTACTCACCGATTCCTGAAGATTCATTACTCTGAGAAGTGTACTTTTTGAAAGCGGGAGAAAAGTCCTTAGCTAAAACAAGAACAAGCAAAGTCGTTAATATTGCTATTGCTTTATAAAATAGAGCCCATCTATCAACATGGTATATGCCCCAATAATCATAAACCTCTTCAGAAGGAGCCACTGCAAAGATCAAAAATAAAAAAACAATAAAAAGAC
>JASLJT010000221.1:0-7766 GCA_030747955.1 Verrucomicrobiales bacterium
ATAATCGCCGCGAGTCATCTAAAAGAAAATAATTCCATGTCCATCCCAAGATACTTCCTATTTCTCTGCGGTCAGATAGGAATCATGAGCCTCTCACGGTTCCTTTATCAATGGATTCTTAAATACGGTGATTTAGATGACTCTGGAACAAAACTCTTCCCGGCCATTACATTAGGAATAGTATTCTTCTCTTTCCGAGTATTTGACGGAGTCACGGATCCTCTCGCTGGCAAATTGACTGATTCCTGGGTCAGGAAAGGATTCCAAAGAAGAACTCTATTATGGGTCTCCTTTGCCTTGGCTCCGATCGGCCTAGCCTTAACGTTCCTAGCAAATCATAGCCATTCAAAACCGTTTGCATGGTCCCTCCTAACAATCGGGTTACTGATATTCTTTATAGGATACACTTTCTACGCCATCCCTTACTGGAGCCTCATAGATGATTACGCAGAAGGTGACATGAAAGTACGGGCAAAACTTTCCAACTTACTGGGGCTCGGAATCGTTCTCGCCTCAGGAATTGGTTTCGTAGCAAGTGGAGCGCTAATTGAAAATCTTGGTTACTCAATGGCCGCGTTAAGCTTTGGCGGGGTATCAGTTTTTTTGATGATCCTTCCATTCTTTGCTAGCCCGAAGAAAACTAATAAAATAACCAAACAAGATAATCTTAATGAAATTCAGACCAAACCATCTTCACTCTGGTCAGGGATCATTCAAGCATTAAGACATAGGAGATTCTTAGCTCTCATTGCTCTTTTCGGAGGATCGCAAATGTCTTTTACCGTGATGACAACCGCGGCGCCATTCATTGCTATCGAATTACTTGGCGGTTCGGTAGGAGATGTGGCTCAACTACTTGGGCCCTTACTTGGAGTGGCCGTCATATGTTTTCTCTTCGTTCCGAAGGTCCAACAGCGGTTCGGCTGGCTACGCAGCATGCTATACGCTTCCATTGCCCTCTCTATTGTTTATGCTTGCTGCGGATTGCTAGGTAGAAGCTTAATTATTAGCCCGTTAATGACAGCTTCTGTGGTGTTTGGTTTAGGAGGCCCGATGGTCGCCGTGCTCCTAGGAGTCGAAGCCGAAGGCGTTGTCGACTGCGCCAAAGAAAGGGGCGGAGAGAGCCTCGTTGGAATTTATTGGGGAGCATTCAACTTTGTTGTTAAAATACTAAACGGAATTGCAATTTTATTGGCATCCATTCTAATTCAATTACATCAATCACAAGAAGGTTGGGAAAGTCTAGCAATACGATCGATGGGATTCTTGGCAGGAGCATGTCTCCTCGCTGGCGTCGGATTTTATTATATAATAAGTCCAAATAAAAAAAGAAGACACCAGCTCTCTAATTAATGAATCCTCTCAAAAAGAAGTGGTTCTGGGCAAGCATGGTAGCCATCATCATTATTATTTGCCAATTTCAATTTGATCTAATTCGAACCGCACCCAAACTAATTCAATACATAGAATCTATTGGCATTATCGGAAAATTCTTATTCGTATTAATTTACATTCTGGCTTGCGTACTTCTTATCCCCGGATCACCTCTGACAATTGGAGGCGGTGCAACTTTCGGCTTTTGGAATGGTTTACTACTTGTTTCGATCGGATCAATTTTAGGAGCAGTGGCAGCTTTTCTTATCGCACGCTATCTAGCTAGAGATTTCATCGAAAGAAAACTGAACCGAAATCACAAATTCTCCACAATGGACTCAGCCATTACAAAGGAAGGATGGAAAATTGTATTTTGGGCAAGGCTCAGCCCAATTATTCCGTTTTTTCTACTAAATTATGCCCTAGGTTTAACCAAAATTCGCCTACACACATACATAATTTCGTCTTGGGCGGGAATGATCCCCGGTACTGTTTTATACACTTACGTGGGTTCCTTGGGAAAAAGCATACTCACAGCAGGAAGCTCACCAGTGGACTGGATAATTCTTGGGATCGGCTTAATCGCCACGGTTTGCGTGACCCTTATTATTTCCAGAATCGCTAGGAAATCTCTTACGTCCAAAGCTCAACCATAATTACATTCCTTCTAACGATTCAATCAGCAAGAAGTTGGCTCACCTGCACATAACTTGACCGTATGAGCAATTGCTCCTTCAACAAATTCCAGACATTCTACAGCGCCCTGAGGCTTGCCCGGTAAAGTAATCACAAGAGAATTTCCAACTACCGCAGCCAAGCCTCGTGAAAGGATTGCATTTGGAGTTATATCAACACTACGCATTCTCATCAATTCACCAAACCCATCAATTTCAACTCTCATAATCTCTCTGAGAGCCTCAGGCGTCACATCACGTTCCGTGATGCCTGTGCCACCAGTCGTTAGTATTAAATTACAACCCTGAGCCTCAAATGAAAGGATCACTTCCTTGATACGTTCCTTATCATCAGGAACAATCGCATCTGCAAGTACATGCCAATCTCGTTTTTCAGACTCAGCCTGCAAAGCAGGCCCTCCATGATCTTCATATTCTCCGGCTGATGCACGGTCCGATACTGTAATGATTCCTACATTCATTTCTATTAATCCTTCGTTTTGGATTCAAGTTTAACCTCCCCTATCACCATCGTCTTATCTACCGCTTTGCACATGTCATAAAGAGTCAATGCTGCGACGCTAACAGCGCATAAAGCCTCCATTTCGACACCTGTTTTACCAGAATTTTTGACCGTAGACCTCAATAATATTCCCTCCCCTTTGATCTCACAATCAACTGAAACATGAGATAAGGATAAGGAGTGGCATAGAGGTATCAGATCTGGTGTTTTTTTAGCTGCTGAAATTCCAGCAATTTTCGCTACAGTTAGCACGTCCCCTTTTTTGATCCCATTATCATTAACTAAATCTATCGTTTCTGCCTGCATCTTGATAAAACCACTAGCAGTTGCCGTACGGGACACCTCAGGCTTACCTGTAACATCCACCATCGAAGCTTCCCCTTCTCTATTCACGTGAGATAATTCACTCATGCATCTAGCCTCCAATAGCAATCATTTTACGGCCTGGTTGATAGTTGGATGAAAAATCATGTTCTTTAGGTTTTTTTGCAACTACTCCACTTATAAAATCAGCAATCCTTTCATCACTAGCACCAGAGCGAATCTCAGACAATAAGTCAAACTCCAAATGACTTCCGAGACAAGGCCTTAACTTACCGTCACAAGTCAACCTAAGTTTATTACACGATTCGCAAAAATGTAAATTAGTCATCGCTCCAATGAACCCAATTAATTGACTCCTCCCTGGAATCATATAATAAGCCGCCGGGCCATTAGTTTTGTAATCTGGCTTCGCTTCTAGGCAACCGAAAGTATTAGAAAGAGACTTTATAACTTCACCGCATGGAAGAAAATTAGAATCCTTAAGAACATCTTTGCTGCTGACAGGCATCATTTCTATAAACCTTAAAAGCAAATTTCTCTGATGAGAAAAATTCACTAATTCATTCAGATCATCCTCGTTCCTCCCTCTCATTAATACCGTATTGATCTTTACTTTTTCAAAACCGGAATCAATCAAGTCATCAATTCCTTCAATGACCCGATTCAAGTACGGACGCCCCGTAATCGCTACATATTTGCGCTCGTCTAGAGTATCAAGTGACACATTTACGGTCCTCACTCCAGCATCCATAAGAGCTGCTGCCATCGTCTTAAAATTCTCCACCGGCCTTGAAAGCAACGTTCCGTTAGTGGTAATCCCTATGTCCTTGATTCCATTTACGTTACTCAATCGCTTAATAAAAGGAATCACATCTCTCCTAGTTAAGGGCTCACCTCCGGTAACTCTTATCTTTGTCACTCCTAACTCTGCAGCGATCCCAGCAACTCTCAATATTTCTTCATAACTCATCACTCCGCCTCTAGGCAACCATTCTTGAAGCTCATTGGGCATACAGTAAGCACACCTTTCATTGCACCGATCTGTTACTGAAATTCTCAAATAAGAAATTTGATGTCCAAAACTGTCTTCCACTTGTATATCGTATTGTTAGAATATTCTTATTGAATATATTAAGAATTAGTTTATTCCAAAACCTATCTATAAGTTATGCATTTAAAAATTATCTCTATTTTTATATCAACTTTATTCCTCTGCAATTGTTCATCAACAATTCAATCAAGAATTGATGAAAATCCTAAAATGTTTGCATCCCTGACAGGAAGCCAGAAGAGCGCTGTTTCCAAGGGTATGATACTAAAAGGAATGCCCATGGATGCAGTTTATCTAGCGTGGGGAAGACCAGACGGAATAAAAGAAGGCAATCTCAACGGAAAAACATTAGAGAAATGGAGATACTCATCACATGTGCCAGTATGGAACCAAAATGTGATATATAGTAATCACCACTACTATCATCATGACTATTCTGGTCCATTCTATAATTCAACCAGTGTCGGATACATCCCGTACACATCCGCGATCGTTGAGTTTGAAAACAGGAAAGTGACGGCTTGGGAGCAAGAGCGCTAAAGAACAATCACTTACTTTTCAAGGTAACTGACCGAAGATTCATTAATTGACCCGATTTCTGATCAATAGTGATTCCTGAGATTATAACTCTATAAGTTCCTGGATCTTTAACTTCAAAAGTTCCCACTGGAATGTCAGCGTACTCATTATTCTTTGCGGTTCTTGCAGTTCCTCTTCCTCCAGCCAAGACAACTTCAAATTCACCTCCTCCTCCAGAAGGAATCGCAGCATTAACCGACATATCATAAGAGCCTGACTCCGGAAAATTAACTGGCCATACTAGGTAATACTGAGCATTGCTCCAACCCTTGACGGCGCCGTCCGTTGCATCAAACTCAAATGCACCCTCGCCAAAGATTAATGCCTTACTGGATCTTAATACATTTAAATCTTCCTTTATCGTAGAAACTTTACTCAAATTCTCTGAAATGCGTTTATATGCAAGGTCCCCATATGAAGCGACTAAGTTATCATCCTTAGCAGCGAGAGTTTCCGCAAACTGTTGCGCCTCATCAGTGGCAAGCAAGGCAAGGACGCCGATCAAATTACGCTTATCATTACGACTTGAACCTATCTCATAAAGCTCTTTGATGCTTTCTGTTTTTTTCTCATCAGAAACATATGAAGGCGCCGAGAGCAAAGGAGTGTACGCCCTAAGAGCCATTGCTCTGATGATGTTATCTTTTTCGTTCTTAATTAAATTATTAAGGGTCTCCAAAGGATCACCGTTAGGCCAAGATCCCAAGCTCTGCAGGACTGCTTTTCTTGCTTCCTGGTCATTGCCGTTCAAAATTATCTTAAGATCATCCCATGCACTCTTTCCTCCCAGATACCCTAAGATTCTTAAGATTCTTTGCCGATGCTCCTCGATCGGCCCCTCTTCTATTAGGACACGTCGAATCTCCTTGTTCCTATTTTCTATGTCAGAATTTTTCAGTGAAATTCTCACTATAGAGCTTTCAATAGCATCTGCTTTTTTACCTGTTGCCTCTTCGAGTTCTGAGAGTAACGCTGTAAGATTATTCCCATCACCAAGCTCACCAACGCCATATATTGCAGCACTGGAAACCTCAGAGTTTTCATCTTTAATTTGCTTCATTAATGCAGGCACTCCCCCAACATAGCCACGATCAATAATGACCCCTATTAGGCCGGACCTGATCTTGGCCTCAATGTTAGAAAGGCTGGACATTTGACTCACTATTTCCTGATCGACATCATCTCCCCCCTTCAGTCTCATGAGTGTAGTCATCGCACCACTAACATTATTTCTGCCCTTTTGCGTGTCCGGCTGCACCTTCATGAATGTAATAAATTCCTTAACAATCGTTTTATTACCTTCAGGATCTTCCGATTGATTCAGAGAAAGAATTAATTCATTCCGCTGGTCTACAATTTTCTTATCTCCAGATCTTTTTATAACAACAAACAATAGGAAAATCAGACAAACTGGAACCGTAATCAGAACCCACACTGGAACGGGAAATTTTTTCCTCTCACCCCCATCAACAGGAACTTCGAATCCCTGAAAATCCTCCGGACCTGGCAAGGGCTGGCTCGGAACGACTCCCTCATTTGACGATTGAGCAATAGCGTTTGCGGGGATCACAGGAGGTGCTCCCGAACTGCTCTGTGGAGTCACTGCTAACTTCTTCTGCGGAACTATTGGTGCAGAAGTCTTTTCTTCTGGAGTTGTATTTGCATGCATCTGCTTATTAAACATCTCCAGAGCCTGCCTCGAAGATTGCGGCCTATTGTCAGGATTCCGATTCATTAGCCACATTATCCAATCACTGACCCAATCAGATAGCTCGGTTCTAATTTCTCCTATCGGCCGCACCTTACCCTGAAGATGAGCAGCCATCACCTCAGGAGCATTCGAGCCGTTGAAAGGATACTGACCAGTTAAGCAATAATGATAAATGGCCCCCATAGAATATAGGTCAGTCCGCTCATCCAATTCGATCCTTTCAAACTGTTCGGGAGCCATAAAATAAATTGACCCGAGAATACCATCTCCATGGTCTGTAGTTTGAACCGTTGGTTGATTACTAAATTTAGCCAATCCGAAATCTAGAATCTTGATTTGGAACTTACCGCTCGGTAACCAATTCACCATTAGATTACTTGGTTTCAGATCTCTATGAACAATTCCCGAATGATGAGCTGCGACTAGCCCTTCCATTGTCTGCAATACAAACCTTTTAAAGTCCATTTCATTAAGAGCTCCTCTCTCGACAGTCTTATCAAATGTCTCACCTCTCAATAATTCCATCACAACAAAACAGCCCTCGGAATCCATTCCGACATCATAAACGGTAACAATATTTGGATGTTGAAGCGCTGACAATGTAGTAGCTTCGCCTAGCAAGTTTGAAGGTGAGACTCCGCCATAGGATTTTGCAATTTCTTCCTTATCTAGTGGAATCAAACGTTTAATGGCAACTTCCCTCTTCAATTGCAAGTCAGTTGCTCTGTACACTTCACCTAAACCGCCCTGACCTATTTTTTCATGAAACTGGTAACGTTCTGTCATAATTAATACTGTCCTATTATTGAAATAATACGAGACCTAGATAATCTTACACAAGAGGCCCAGACTTGACCACAGCGAATCTGCATTTAGAGATAAATTGATTCATCTATTAATAATATGCAACCATTTGACATTATTGCGGTTCTAATATCGCTAGCGGCCATTTTTGGTTACCTTAACTATCGATACGTTAAGCTACCAACAACGATAGGGCTAATGCTGTTCGGACTACTTTTTTCCTTCGTTATAATTATCGCCGGACAGTTCAAACCTGAGCTAACAGAATACGCTAAAGATTTCGTCGCTAACGTAGAACTCGATGAAACTTTACTTGGCATCATGCTCAGTTACCTACTCTTCGCTGGAGCCCTTCATGTAAAAATACAGGACCTCTCAAATGAGCGATGGATAATTGCGATCCTTTCAACTTTCGGAGTCATCCTTTCAACTTTCGTAGTGGGCAGCGCTAGCTATTTCATACTTAGAATCTTAAATATCGAGATAAGCTATTTATATTGTCTCTTATTTGGTGCACTCATTTCACCGACTGATCCGGTCGCTGTTCTAGGCATTCTAAAAAAAGCAGGTGCCCCAAAATCACTCGAAACAAAAATAACAGGTGAGTCCCTATTCAATGATGGAGTAGGGGTCGTTGTTTTCATTAGCATACTTGGAATCATCAATGGCGACATGGACCCTAACGGATCAGAAATAGCCAAACTTTTCCTCTTCGAAGTGCTCGGA
>JASLJT010000222.1:0-11032 GCA_030747955.1 Verrucomicrobiales bacterium
GTCGTCATGTTCGTCGTCATGCTCGTCCTGCTCGTCCTGTTTTAGTTCCTCGAGTCTTTTTCTGACTACATCAAGGTTGTGTTTAGCGTTCGTATTATTTAAATTTATGCCCAGTGCGGATTCGTAATGCTCGATCGCTCCTTCCCAATCCTTGATGACATTTTCTATGCTTTCTTTTGAAGGGGGAGTTTCAGGCTGGTCGGCTTCGTTACTTGAACTTAATAATTTTTCACCCTTTCTAAAAAGAGTGTTGCCGAGATTGTAGTGAGCTGTTGCCTGGACTGATTTCTCCTCGCTCAGAAGAGCTGAACCGAAAGCGTCTAAGGCAAGTTCATGATTGTTTACAGAAAAAGCTGAAGCTCCCAAACCAAGGTTAAGTTGAGCTTTTTGAGAAGTTGATTTGCTTTCAGTTATTGCCGATTGATAGCTTTTTATTGCTTTGTCGAACTCTCCTGCGTCATAAAACCCTTTTGAGTCTGAAATAATACCTGCATGGGATTGCTTGTATTGACCTGTGAGAGCCATAAGAATAATTACCAAGGTGGCTACTTTACTGGGTTTCATGAGGGATTGCTTTAGAAGGCCTGACAATAATAGCCCAAGAATCAAGCTGATTCCAATGCTCAGAGGCCATACGAAGCGCTCGGTTGGAGTTTCTTGTGCCCTGAATTCAGTTTCTTGAGTATCAAGTTGAGCTAGTGCTTCTTGGATGATCATTGAATTAAGGGACTTTGAGTCTAATCTTAGAAAGATTCCTCCGGCCGATTTGGCGATGTCTTCAAGGGCCTTCGCGTCTAGTTTTGATTTTACAAGCTCTCCGTTTTCATCACGGATAAAAGTTTGTTTTCGTCCCCGAATTGTTCGTTCTGGAATTACGGATCCTTGTTCTGATCCGACTCCGATAGCAATGATTAGTGTTCCATCTTCACTAGCTTTAGTGGCTTCTTCAATTGCGTTTCCCTCCAGGTTCTCGCCGTCAGTGAATAGTACTAGGGCATGACTCTCTGCTTCACTTTCCTTTAGTGTTGAATTGGCCTGTTTGATGGCTTCAGCAAGGTTAGTTCCGCCCTTAGCCACGGCATAAGTATCGAGTTGGTTGATTGATTCTCGGAGAGCCTCTCTGTCCGGGGTGATGGGGACCATAACTGATGCACTTCCTGAAAATGCCATCAAACCAATGAGATCTTCGGGTAACGCTTCGATGAGGTCATAAGCGGCAAGCTTGGCCCGATCTAACCTGCTTGGAGTCAGGTCCTGGGCTAGCATACTTCGGGAAGCATCAATGGCCAACATTACTGTCCGACCCTTACTATAACTGGGTTCTTCTTCAGAGCCCCATTGCGGACGAGCGATTGCCGTGATGATTAATGCATACGCAAAGCAAAGTACAGTTAAACGGGCCGCGCGTGCCTTTCTTGAGGTTCCGTGTATGAGCTGATTTCTAAGGTCTTCAGCTACAAATGCTGATGAACGGTCACGCTTTGATGCAATGGCATGGGATTGCATTAAGATTATCGGTGCTATTACCGTTAATCCCCAAAACCAAACTGGATCAGCGAATGTCATTATTATTATTTTAATCAGGAGCGGTTCTTCTCCAGGTGATGCTGAGTAGAAGCAGTGAAGCGGCTGCAAGAGTGGGCCATTGATAATATTCTTTTTTCCGTACTATTTGACGGTGCTCGATGTCACTCTTTTCAAGCTCATTGATTTCGTCAAAGATTTGTTTTAGCGCTTCGGTGTCTTTTCCCAGGAAGGCTTTGGCTCCAGTAATTGATGCAACTTTTCTGAGAGTAGGAAGATCAAAGGTCTCCTCTTCAGAGCCGGGCTGGCCGGGTCTTCCGATTGCGATCGGATATACTTTTATCCCAAGTGTGGCGGATAATTTGGCAGCGTCTTCAGGTGTGAGCCCCGGGACGCTTTGGACTCCGTCTGTTAAGAGTACGACTACCTTGCTCTTGGCCTCCCTTTCAGAGAGTCTCTTTGCCGAGGCAGCTATGGCGGTACCGATTGCTGTTCCTCCTTCAATGACATTATCAAAGCGCCTGAAGTGGATTTCTCTGTCGATCATTTCCTGTAGCCATTCATGATTCATTGTTAATGGGCCCATGGTGTGGGGCCTGCCAGAGAAAACAATGACGCCGATACGGTCATAGGTCCTTCCTCGGATGAATTCTTTTACGACTGCCTTTGCAGCTGAGAGTCTGTCCACGCGCCTCCTGTCGACAACGAAGTCTCTTTCTCTCATTGATCCAGAAACATCAATAGCTACAGAAATTTCAACCCCTTCACCCTCAATGACTTCAGAATGAGTGATTTTCTGAGGTCTGGCAAGGCCCACGATTCCTGAAGCTATGGCAAGCGGTAGAATAGCTGAACTGAGTGAGAAAAAGCCATTATTTTGCTTTTTCAGTGCATTGCCGAAATGAACGACCGAAGGAAAATCAATAGATGCCGGGCGGTTCCGATTCCCACGCACAAGCATTAGGATCATCGGCAGTGCCAAAAGTCCGAGCAGGTAAGGTTCTGCGAATTGAAATTCAGGCAGTAGGGGAATTGGCATTATTAGTTGAGGAGACTAGAGGCTCATTGGGGATGTGCCTCACGAAATGGATGGTTTTTTCAATGAGTGGGAGTCTTTCTGAGGGATCCTCTTTTTCAGGTGCAAATCGCAGGCGGTCACAGCCTTGCAATATGGACAGAAGATTTTCTTTATTTTCATTGTTAAACAGTTGCATTATTTTTTCCTTATAAATGGTAAAAAACTCTTCCGAAGTCAAATTGAGGCTCTTAAGACCGAAATTATGAACAATTACAAGTCGGAGGCTCGTTACTGTTTCATGTGCTACTTCATGTGGTGAAAGGTCAACGTAACGCTGTTTGAGGGCGTGCAGATGATTGAGTGCAGCTTTTCGTGGATCGACCGGCTCTGACTGAGCGCTTTTCTTTCGTGATTTGATCCAAAATAAAATAAATATCGAGAGAATGAGAAGACTAGCTGCCACTGCACAGAAAAGAAGAATTGCACCCTTGTCAGGGTCAGCGATTTCGGGAGGAGGAATGATGTCCTTGATGTCGGGGATTTGCTCCGTTTCAGGCATTTAATTATTTAGCGTCAACGAGATCGCGATATTTTTCAGCATCGCAATATTTTTGCAATTTATCTATAATTTATAGTATCTATCGACTTGTTAAGTAAGAGCGGACAAGGTCAGGGCTGATTCCTTTCTTTACTAGGATGCATTTGACTCCAAGTTCACTGACTTCTGTGATGTTTCTAGGCTCATCATCAAAAAATATCATATCCTCATAATTAAGGCCTGACTTGTTTCTGAGACGTTTAAAATGGGTGATCTTTGAGCCGGGATAGATTTCTTCGTATCTGAAATATTCACGAACGTTCAAGAGATTTAGTAATTCCTTTGCCCATTCGGGTTCTCCGGTCCGTGAAGCAATTCCTATATCGATGCATTCATGTTTGAGTTCTTCTAGGATATCGATAGTTCCAGGATATAGTTTTAATTCAGCTCTCATTGAATCAAAAATCCTACCTGAAACTATTTCAAATGGTGGGTTCAAGTGGTCGCACCAGGTCCCTGCAGCATCCCAGAGCGTAAAATCTAGGTCGAATACGACGAGCTTCGGGGTCATTTTATTCTAAATTAGAGTCCACTTCGACCCACTTTTTTTCTTTCCAACTTCTCATGCCAAGTTCAGCGAGTTGAACTCCTCTTGCTCCTTCTCGTAGAGTATAATGCCATGGAGCATCAATGGCCACGTGCCGGAGGAACTCTTCCCATTGGATCTTAAACGCATTGTCGTAATCAATAGTGTTAGGCACGAGGGACCAGTTTTTATAGAAGTTAATCGGTTGCTCCACATCTGGATTCCAAACCGGTTTAGGAGTATTCTCATCGGACTGGATTCGAACTTCCCTGAGTCCGGCCACGGCAGATCCTTTTGTTCCGTTTATTTCAATAGTGAGTAAGTCGTCTCTCCGGACCCTTACGCACCATGAACTGTTGAACTGACAAATGGTACCATCTTCTAATTCAAAGAGTGCATAAGCCGAGTCATCGGCAGTACTTGGGTAGACGTTTTGATTTTCGTCTCGTCTTTCACTAATGTCAGTTGAGCCATGGGCGACGAGTCTTTTGATTGGGCCAAACAGGTTCGAGATTACGTACTGCCAGTGACAGAACATATCGATTATGATTCCGCCTCCGTCCTCTTTGCGATAGTTCCAACTAGGTCTCTGAGCGGGTCTTTCTGGGTCCATGCCGGTAAAGACCCAGTAACCAAATTCTCCTCTGACGCTAAGAATCTTTCCAAAGAATCCCTCTTCTTTGAGTTGTTTCACTTTACGAAACCCTGGGAGCCATAGCTTGTCCTGAACCACGCCATTCTTGAGGTTTGATTCTTCGACTAATTTTGCTATACGAAGTGCTTCTTTTACAGAAGTGGCTGTTGGTTTTTCGCAGTAAATTGCTTTACCGGCACTGGTTGCCATCTCAATAAAATGCCCTCTTTGAAGGGTTCCTGATGAGTCAAAGAAAACATCATATTCACCGAAATTACCGTCAAGTACTCCTTGTAGGTCCGTCGTATATGGAAATGCTTTACCGATAGTATTTTTGCCGTAGTTTGTAGCTAGGTCCGCCAATTTTTCATTGTTTCTCCCTGTCAGTATTGGATCGGGAACGAGAGTCAGGTCCTCATTGACCTTAATTCCTCCCTCGCGAATGATAGCGCAAATTGAACGATCCAAATGCTGGTTCGTTCCCATTCTACCAGTGACTCCGTTAAGGATGATGCCAATTCGTCTAGTTTCCATTTGCGTTAGTTTGTTTGAAGTGGTTTACAATTTTCTTTAGGTATTCAGATTGATCAGAATTCCACCATCGGTTTGAAAATATTTCGACTTCATGGAAACCTCCGAATCCTGTCGAGTCGATCCATTCACTGATCTCATTAACGTTAATGCATCCTTCTCCCATCAGTCCTCTGTCATTGAGAGTGTCCTGCATTGGGCTGAGCCAATCACAGATATGAAAAGCGGTAAGGTTTCCGTTAGTTGCGCTCCGTTCGATTTGATTCTTGAGATGCTCGTCCCACCAGGTGTGGTAAACGTCAACGGCAATGCCGATACTTGGGTGGTTGTTGAGGTTTTCGCATATTTTATTGGCTTGTTCCATGCTGTTAATGGCAGAGCGATCCGCTGCATATAATGGGTGAAGTGGTTCTATTGCTAGAATTACTCCTGCAGCTGCGGCATGGTCGAGGCACTGTTCTATTCCATCTTGTATCTGTTGTCTTGATTCTCTGAGCCCCTGTTCTGGAGTTGACCCACAGACCAGTACCAGTGACGGGGCTCCGACTTCGTGACTTTCATCAATGGCCCTTTTGTTATCATCGATGGAGTTTTTCCTCTCTTTCTGAGTTTGACCTGTGAAGAATCCTCCCCTCGCCACGGAAACGACTTCGAGTCCGGATTCTCTTGCCTGTCTGCCTACGTTCTTAGGGTCCCTTCCTTCAAAGCTGTAACGCCAGAAAGTGATTCCTCCGACTCCGGCAGCTGAATATTCTTTAATGCACTGTTCAGTGCTCCAAGGCTTATTCGTGATCGTGTGAATCGCAATCTCTGAGATTTTCTTGGGCATATACTAGGGCAGATTAATTTCTTGGAGCACAATCGAAGAAGTGATAGTTCTCGCCCTGAGAAAGTTTTCCTATGTACAAGGCAAGTTCCCTCGCATGATAGTCTCCCCACATTGAAGATTCTCCATTAGGGATTTTACTGCCGTCAGGAACATAGTCCCAGCCATTGGGTCTGTGGTATATGGAATGGAGGATGAGACCATGATGGTTTTGATCCGTGCTGAGGTAAGGTTCGCTAAATAGTGACTTGGCGATTGTGATGCCTGCTTTTGTGTATAGGTCACCTTCCTCTCCTAGGAACTGTCCGAGTCTGATAAGACCCTGAGCTGCGATCGCAGCGGCGGAACTGTCTACGGGTTCGTGGTCATTGTATGGGTTAGATTTTTTTTCAAGATAATCTGCGGGCATCTTGGTTAGTCCTGGAGCCCCAGTGTCCCAGTAAGGGATTCCATCTGCTGGAGTATTGTTGATATAGAAGGTACTAGTAGCGTGAGCAGCTTTCAGGAATGTTGATTGTATTGTCTTGGGGTCTCCGAAAGGTTCAATTTCTTCATCGCTGAGTAGTTCAAGAAATTCCAATTCTTCAGCAAATCCAGTGATGGCCCAGGCTAAACCTCTGGTCCAAGTTGTGAATCCAGAAAAACCTTGCTGCGAATTTGGGCAGCGGAATTGTCCATCATTGGTATTAAAGATAGCTTCGTGAGTAGTTCTGCCAGCTTCTGTGTCATATTGGTCTCGACCTTCTCCATAATAGACGGAGTGCTCGGCGGTTGAGATGGCATGATTGAGGAGTCTTCCAATTAGTGATATTTCATGATCGCCTTCGTCCATATATTTATGTCCGAGTAGATAACTGACAGCGAGGGATCTGCACGAGCGTATCGTGTCCACGAAGAGGGAATGTGGGCCGTTAAAGGAATAAATGAAACCACCTCCACCCTCAATGTTTGTCCAGCGCCTGGCCTGAGAGGCTCCTGATAATTTGAGTGCTAGTCTATAAAAATTGGTTTCCCAGTCCGTTCCTTCAAAATGCCCAGTGAGTAGTTGCCGTAAAAGATTTCCGTAAGTAGAAACATTATTGAACCCATGATCATGTACGCCAAAGTGGGTCACGTGAGGGGCCATTTTTTCTAGAGTCTTGTTCCTTGCCAATTCAAGGAAATGTTCGTTTCCAGATGCTTCGAATTGAAGTGCGGATGATCCATACTGGAAACCTTGGGTCCACTCGGTCCAGCCTCTTGTCGTGTATTTGCCGGCTGAGGTAAATACAGGTGAGCCCTTTGTGTGATCATATTCTTTTTCGATTTTTAGAATTTTCTTACCTGATATTTCCCATAGGGCATCAAGTTGATGGCTAAGGTCTTTGAAACTGATGGACTTATCGATTTGCATCATGGTTATGAATAATAGCTATTATTATAGTCTCTTGAGATGAAACCCTCCGTCTATTGGAATTACGTGACCAGTCGTGAAAGGGAAGTGCCCGAGGAGCAGGGCAGATGCTCCTTTGCCGAGATCTTCTCCAGTTCCCCACCGCGAAAGGGGCACAAGGTCTCCTTCCTTCAGTATGGCATCATACTTGTCCTTTGCGCCAGCAGTCATATCTGAGGTCATGATTCCGGGCCTCAGATCGTTAACTAGTATATTGTGCTCTGATAATCGTGATGCCCATACCTGGGTGGCCATGGATAGGCCGGCCTTTGAAATACAGTAAGCTCCACGGTTAACAGACACTGTATCTGATGAGATGGATGAAATGTTGATAATCTGGTAGTGTGTTAATCTTGGGCCATTGCTCTGTGTGATCATCATTTTAGCTACTTTCTGAGTAAGAAAATAAGGAGCCTTCAGATTCACTGTCATAACAGTGTCGTAATCTTCTTCTGATGCTTCTAGGCAATCTCGTCGATTCGGTTCGGTGATCCCAGCATTGTTAATGAGCGCATCTATGTGACCAAATTTTTCTGTGATCTGGGCAATGATAGCATATTGGCTATCAGAATCGGATAAGTCCGCTTGTATTAGATCAAATTGTTGATTCTTGTTTTTGGATTCTCTAAGGCATAAGTCCGCAGTTTCGTTAGCTCCCTCTTTGCTAGATCCATAATGGATAGCAACACTGAATCCGCACTTTGACATTTCTAATGCAATTCCACGGCCTAGTCCTCTTCCTGCTCCAGTGACTAGCACGACAGGGGCATTATTAGAATCTGAATTCATTTTTTACCTTTACCGCATGTTCTTTTTAATTGTTAGAACAAATCTATTTTAATTAGCATAATATCGACTATATTATTTGTACTAATCCACCATTGAGGAAGGTGTATATGAGGAATTACAGGCCAATAATTATAGAAAAAATAGGTATTACATTACCTGGCATTGAAATTCTTAAGCTCCGCCTCAATGAGCATTTGCCTGAAAGTAGATCTTCATTTCACAGTCATCAGCATGGACAATTTTTGATCTATTTGAGAGGTTGTGGGGAACAAACAGTTCAGGGGAAACGATACCCAGCCAGGGCAGGAACGGTCATATATGTTGGGCCTAACGAAAGGCACCGGTTTGAAAAGGAGAGGTCTAGGCAGCCTCTGTGTCTTGTGATTGATGTTAATTTATTGTCAAAAAATAAGAAACGATGGATAACGACTCTAGGAGAACTTCCGGCGACGGAACTTAATCTGATTCGCTCAAGAGTTTCTCAATTATTTGAAATGCGTGGACCAAGTAGTGAAGATAGGGTCGTTGCAGTAGGGGCTGTAATTCTTGATATTCTTGATCCAGTTTTACGGACAATCGGCTGGCTAGATTCTAAGGGGTATAAGAGCGAATCAAGGGGAACTTTTAATGTTCGTGTTGAAAAAATAATAAATGATCAAATAGAGGACACGTCCCTAAATTTATCAAAAATTTCTAAGATGTTGGGATTTCAACGTGACCACCTGAATCGCATTTTAAAGAAAGAGAGTGGCCTTACTTTTTCACAAATCCGGTCTCAGGTTAGGTTAAAAAAGGCGCAGAAAATGTTAATTAAGGGGTCTAAGGTAGGCGACGTTAGTGTAGCTGTCGGTATGAATGATCAGAACTATTTTGCCAGATGGTTCCGTTCTCAGGTTGGAATGGCCCCGACAAAATGGCGTTCGGAAAATGCTGCCTCGATTGGACCAATTCTGACTTAGTGAACTAGTAATGTTGGGTGAATGTAGTCCCTTTTAAGGCTTTTTAGGAGGAGTCGCTTCTGCTGGTTTAATTTTTTCACTGCGAGTGATTTTAGCCTTCGATTCTAGGCCAGCGATGTAGTCTTGCATTGTTTTTTGACGTTTTGGAGCATCTAGCTGGCGGGTAATTTCGTCTTTCACATCTTCGAATTTGCGCTGACCTGCTGTGGTCTTTTTTGTGACCTTTATCAGATGGTAGCCGAATTGTGTTTCGACGATCTCTCCGATGTCACCGATTTTTTGTGTGAATGCGGCTTTCTCAAAGGCAGGGACCATTTGACCGCGACCAAAAGAGCCAAGGTCACCTCCGCGGGCGCTGCTCGGACAGTCTGAGTGCTCTTTGGCTAGCTTGTCAAAGCCTGCTCCTTTTGCAGTTACTAATTGTGCTCTGAGTTTTTGAATGGCCTTTAATTTTTCTGATTTTACTTTTTCATCTGAGCCGGGGTCCGTTTTTAAAAGGATGTGACTGGCAGTGATGCTTTCTTTTGAGTTAAAGGATTCCTTATTTTCTTCGTAATGTTTTTGTAGTTCGGCGTCGGTCGGCGCTTTTACACCGCTGAGTATTTTCTGGACGTGGAAGTTAATTAATAATTCTTCGGCCACCTCAGCTTCGAAACTCTTTTCATTGTGTCCCATTTTCTTTATATAGTCTTCAAACTTAACGGTCGGTGGAAGAGACCCTTTGATTTGCTCAAGGGTTTTCTTTAATTCATCAGCATTGGATTCTGTCTTGGCCGTTTTAGCAGCCTCTAAGAGAAGGCTCCGTGAGATGAGTTCTTCTGTCATTCTTGGCGTTACCTGTTTGATGGCGTTAGCGCGTTGCTCGGCAGGCATTTGATCTAGGCTTGGCCCGTAGCGCATGCGGAGTGCTCTTTCAACGTCAGCTGTCGTGATCTTTTTGCCGTTCACAGTCGCTAGATCTTCTACTTTAGTGTCCGGCTCTTTTTTATCCTCTGCAGCATTTAGGGGGGCAAGGAAAAAAAGAGTCGCTAGTAAATAGGCGAGGATTTGGAATGGTTTGAACATTGGTTTGTTTCTAAAACTATGACCTTAATGGCCTTGTTAAATTAAGTGGGAGTGAGTCCTTTCGTCTTATAAGCGCTCTATGGCAAACTATATTTACGAAATCAAGCATCAATAGTTGTAGGAATTTATTATTAATTTGTTATTTTAATAGGGTCTCGGATATGGAATCAGATCAATTATGTTTATCTGCTAGGGCCCGAACCTTTCGCCGGATCATTTCTGCCATAATGGTTCTCGTTTGGTTGTGGTCTTGCGGTGCTTTCAAGTTTCTAATAGGTGTCCCAACTTTCGTGGTTCTGCCAATAATGATAATTGTGCCAATTGCTGCGTCCCGTTCACTGAAGTGGAAGAAGCCGATCATATTGTTGGCTGGTATTCTTTTTGTAATTGTTTTTGTTCTGCTCTTGCTTGAAAAGCCAAAGCGGTACAGGGATTGGATCGAGAGCTGCAAGAAACCTCCAGTCGTTCGTATTTCAAAAGATCTGGAAGTAGTTAAAATTGATAACGTTAGAGAATTCAAATGGAGGAGCGTTGATGATTATGATGCGGCTTGGGTGACACGGAGCTATTATCTTGACCGATTGGATTCTCTTGACTTGGTAATAGAACCATTAGGTGATTCGAAGCTCTTTGCTCATTCCATGCTAAGTTTCGGTTTTGGTCCGGAGCGCAAAGTTGTTATATCAGCTGAGGTCAGAAAAGAAGAAGGCGAATCATTTGGTCTTCTTTCAGGGCTCTATAAACAATTTGAACTTATGTATCAGGTGAACAGTGAGCGTGATGCTCTGACTTTGAGAGGCTGTCAGGAAGGAACTCAACTGTACATCTTTCCAATCAAAGCTACTCAAGAATTCATGAGGAGTCTCTTTGTGAGTATGACGGAAAAGGCTGGAAGGTTAACTGATGATCCTAAGTTCTACCATTCACTTCGGGCCAATTGTACTACTGAGCTTTTTGATCACATAAAGAAAAATTATGATGGGTCGATTAGCTATGGAAGGGGAGTTCTTTTTCCTGCCCAGTCAGGGAAGGTTCTTCATGATATGGGCTGGATGGATACGGACTTAGATTATGATGCAGCCATGGAAAAGTTCCGTTCTGGGATTAGAGTCAGGAAATTTGCTAATCAC
>JASLJT010000223.1:0-7429 GCA_030747955.1 Verrucomicrobiales bacterium
TTTTGCCATCTCTTCCGCTAAATATGGGGCGATTGGTTTTGACTTCATAAAAGCGTGCCCACATTACTGGAGCATCTGAGTCCTTTACGATTTTATTGTCCCCATCAATATTTTTGTATCTCAGGCCGGTGATTTTTGAACGTTCATACCATTTAACTGCAGCGATTATCGCGCCTTTGATGTCATTAGTGGGTCTTTTTAAGCTCATTAGGAGACAAGTTATTCCGGCACTTTCACCGCCACTAATTGATGGGTGCTCATAAGACCTTGCTCCTCTAGGCGCAAAAGTAATTTTATCGTGCTGGGCGCACCATGCAGTTAATTGCCCATTCACTTTAATCTGGCACTTAAGGATGCATTGGATTCCCTTCTCAAAAGAGGTCTCTGTGCGCCTAATGATCTTTTCAGGTACAAAGTCATACCTTTTATCACTATAAATTTCTCGTAAGAAATTCAGGATTCCAACCATAGTCCCATCGTTGAATGTGATGTGCTGGGAGTATCCAGAAGGTTTAGGGCTTTGAGGCCATCCTCCATTCCTGTACTGCTCTCTTAAAATGCACGCGACCCCTTTAAGGAAAGCGCTTTTGTATTTTTGATTGTCCGTTGCTTGGAATGCATGCGCAAGGAGTCTCAGTTCGTTGAGGGTCGCTGAATTATCAAAGGTTCCTTGGATCCCTTTTTGCGTAGCTTTTACAGTTGTGTCGATGTTCTTGGGCCAGATTCCATTTTTGTCACAATGGGAGAGCACGTTCCTCATGACTTTTTTGCCTTCCGTTGAATTGAACCAGCCATTCGACTTGTTCAGATAGTCTCGCGCGCTTCCAGCCATTACTGGGCAGGCAACTAATATAACAGGAATCAGAATGGCGAGTACTTTCATTATGGTGTTAGCACCAACTTTAGATTTAATTTGATTTGATATCCAAAATAAATAGCTGTCGCGATTTGCCATTTTCCGAAAGTCCAGGTACTAAGATCTTGTTACTGTCTCGGTTCCAGCACGGAGATGGGTCCTGCCTAAGATCCCCTGAAGTCCATTTGCCTATATCAAATCCCTTGGTCCTTACGTGGGATCCATCCTTGAGGTTATATATTACATAATAATTTTTTCTCTCCTTCTTGTTTTTGTAGCCATTCACAAACCATTTTCCATTAGGGGATAATGCAATGTCTCCTTCAGGGTTAGGGAAGATTGAGGGCGTTCCTATCGAGTCAATTACTCGTTGTGAATTTGTGTCAAAAATGATTTGGTCCTTTCCAATTCTCCCTATCATTTTTCCGTCATAGCCCCATTCTGGATGGCCTCCGATATGCTTTGAAAGGGGCTTGAGTTCCGAGCCGTCTGAATTAATTACAAAGGCTTGATTTATTTTCTTTTCGTTCCTGGTGCCATTCCATCCTCCTCTGGCAAAGAAAAAGATCCTGTCATCCTCCCTGTTCCAAAGGGTATGGTTTATGAAGAGTGATGGTATTTCATTGTCTTTGTATTTTTCTTTTAATTTTATCGCGAGGTCATGAAAGGATATGAGTAAGGATTTGGTGCTGTCATTTGTGCTGACTTTGAATATGCCATCATCCTTTGGATGCTTTTTCCCGATCGTCCAGTCGTGAGCCCCTTTGTAGCCGGTCACTGGTCTTAGTCTGGCCATTCGGGCGTAATTAATGCCAAGGAAGTGCCCTCCTTTCTGAGCTACTCCGCCGTTTCCTATTGGCGTGTTCTGATATCGGTACTCTTTTAACCTTTGTTGTTTGGTGATATCAAAAAGAACACAAAATACTTTCCCTGTTTTGGGGTCTCTGTCATTGAAGAAAAATTGAGACTTTGGTGATTTAGGATTCCAGTAAAGCATGGTTCCTTGCTGAGGGTTCCATGCGGTAGTCTGATCAATTTTCTTTACTGAGTATTTTTTTTGGGTATCAATCAGCACAATGTCTGCGGGATCATTTGGTCCAGGCATGCGGTTCTGGAAGCTGCTCCTTAATGCGAGAATGTATCTCCCGTCACCGCTCCATGGTATGTTTTGAACGTGGCCGATATAGCCAAAGAAATGATTCATTGGCCCGGAGGTGATTCTTTCTGAGCGGATTGTCAGTTGGCCAGCCTCTTCTGATTTTGTTGTTAAGGTGAGAGCGGTAATCGAGAGAAAGATCACCAATGATTTAATGGTTGGCATAGGCATATTTCTTATTAGTAATTTCAAAGGAAGGATTCAATTTCCTTTCTGGTAGGCGTCGCGCCCTGAGCTCCGGCTTTCGTAACGGATATAGCGCCTGCAGTGTTAGCGAGATGGATGGATTCAGGAACTGTTTTCCCTTCCAGTAGAAATGCGGCTAGGGCTCCAGTGAATGCATCTCCTGCTCCAACGGTGTCCGTGGCTTTGACACTGGGAGGCATTGATTCCATTATTTTACCAGACTGACTCATGAATAGCGTTGGCTCAGGCCCTTGGGTAATTATTATCATATCAAGCCCAAATTTTCTGAATGATTCGAGACTCTTTGGCATGTTTGAATTTCCACTGATTTGAGCCGCTTCGATTTCATTTAAAATAAGAACATCACAGGGAAATTTTTCAGTATTAAACGCAGAGTTCCAAGGCGATGGATTAATTAATACGCTCAGATTATTTGCTCTGGCAAGACGGCAAGCGTGTTTAATGGTTTTTAGGGGAATTTCCAATTGAAGAAGTATAATCTTAGATTCCTTGAACAGATTGATGTGCTTATCAAGGTGCTCAGGAGCCAATGCATGGTTTGCTCCAGGATTGACTACGATTGAATTTTCACCTGTGTTGTCGACACTAATGAAGGCTGATCCTGTTGGTTTCAGTTCACTGGTTATAATTGATGAGGAAGAAATCCCATAACCCTCTAAGTGATCTTTGTAGAGATTCCCCTCAGAATCGTCACCAACGCATCCTATGAAGTTGACCTGAGCGCCCGCTAATCGGGTCGCGATTGCCTGGTTCGCGCCTTTTCCGCCGAGCGACCTTAGTGATGATTTAGCAATTGTGGTTTCCCCTTTGTTGGGGATTTTTTCAACGTATAGAGTGTTATCAACGATTAATGAGCCAATGACTAGGACTGACATCTAGTGTTGATTTTTATTATCAATTTTCGAATTCAGATTCGTCTACTCCGTACTTTTCAAAGAGTTGCTCCAATGATTCCCCTGAACTTTCTACCTTTTGTCCTAGCTCTTCCATCTCTCCTCCCCACTCGCGCATCGTCAGTCCAAAGTCTTCAGCAAAGTCAGGATCTTCAGTTGATTGTTTTAAGAACCAGGCTCCGATTGCTTCTTCGCCTCCGGCAAGAATATCTGTGGGAATTGGCATTTCCTCCATGTGCAAAACCATACTGTTGAGGCCTCCTCGCATTCCGTTAACTCCATCCCTAAGATCTTCAGGTAAATTGTCAGTGTTAACTGTGGTAAGTTTTCCGACTAAGTCCTTCATTACCTCAATGGCTAGGGCCGGATTTTCTTGGCCAATTTCCTCGAGTCTTTCCAGTTCTTCGAAGCCTTTGGTTATACCTTTGTCCTGAAGCTCTTTTACAAAGGCAGTGACTGAAGCTGGAGTTGCAGCTTTAGCTGCTGGTTTCTCTTCGGTAGAGTTGTCAGTTGTTTCTTTCGCAGGCTCTTCAGTCTTCTCAGGTTCAGTTGCAGGCGCATCGTCAGGGGTCAATAAAGTGACAGGCTCTTCTTTTTTGGGAGCAGGCTCTTCCTTTTTGGAAGTAGGCTCTTCTGCTTTTTCTTCTGTGATTGGTTCAGCGGGTTGATCATCAATTGCTGGGGCTTCCTTTTTCCCGCAAGAAGAAAATAAAAGTAGGCCGAACAAAAGACTTAGAATTGGAAGAAGCGAAATTTTCATAATTAAAAAATTAGGGTACAAAATATTATAAGTCTAATGGAATATCCGAGTGGTGATGAGCTGATATTTTTAATAAATTATGGATTTTTCTTCTTGGTTCTTTCCATTAACCATCTGGAAGCTTCGTATTCCCCAATTATTCGTATGCGGTTCGTGTAACTTTCAATCAGGGCATTGTCCATTGTGAGGAAATCATTTGGCATAAATAAAGTTAAATTGCGGATTGAATTTTTTCTTTTTTCTAATGATTTGCGGGCCTCTTTCACAGATAAGTTTTCGAAAGGTGAAATGGCATCATCTTCCATTCCTTTGAGTGACATCATTTGAGCGGATATACCTACGAGTTCATGAATTATAGAGTTTCCTTCATTGGCGGTTTTGGCACCTATGGATGCAGCAAGTGAGCGAAGCTCTTGGGCCTTATCAGGATTTGATTCTGGCACAAGCCCCATGGCTGTTTTGGTAACTTTTTGGATCTTGGAAAGGATAGGTAGTGGTGCATTCCATAAACTGTATAAAGTTGATCCAGTTTCATTGCTTCCTGTTTCTCGTAATGCATCCTCCACTGTAAGTGATGCTTGATGATAGAAATCATTGTACTCTGTTTGATCAAAAGAACCGAGTAATGTTTTAATGGACTCATCCACATTGCCAGATTCGGCTTGAAGAGAAGCGAGAAGGAATGAAGCAATGGCATTTTCTGGTTGCTCTTTGAGGAGTTTCTTCGCGAGGTCTATTTTCATTAACTCATCAGTGGAGTCGTTCACTGCTAGGCAAAACAAAGCATGTGCATCATTAGGATTATTTTCGAGGGCCCTAACAAAATAAGAAGAGTCATTCAGAATGATTCCTGCAGCTACCAAGGCCTCTGTATTATTGTTGCTTTTTGTTATGTACTTTTCTAATTCATCACGGGAAGGAATGCGAACGCCTAATTGATCCATGAGTTTTTTCATCTCTGGGTCAAAGTGAGGATCGGCGCTATCTTGGTCAGTAGTGGATTCCTTGTTTGTCTTTTCTTTTCTTTTCTTTGAGGTGAGAGTAGTTAGTTGTTTTTGTGATCCGACGGAGTTTTCTTTGTTGGTCACGTCATCATTAGAATTAGTGCCCCTCATAATGAAGAGGGCCAACATCAAGAAAACAAATACTGCCAGAGGAATGTATTTTGGTGATAATTTCAATGCGGCTGCGTGTTATGATAAGCTATTCCATAAGCGGTTGAATTCGTTCTGAAAAGAGCCAACCAGTTTTGGATTATTACTGACTAATATATTTTCGTTATTCTCGGTGCTAGCTGACCTTGTCCAATTGTAACTTCCATTCAGCAAGAGGTCATTATCTGATATGGCGAACTTATGATGCATGTGAGCTGATGTTTTATCGAAACGACAGTCGATTCCGGTTCCCTCCAAACGATCGAGATCAGACCCTCTGTCTTCTGATTTGGTGTTGTCGGAAATAATCCTTATGTGGATTCCTTTTCTGAGGGCCTCCTCTATCTTTTGTGTAATCCGATCATCAGTGATTGTGAAGACACATATGTCTATCCTTTTTTTAGTTTCACTAATGAATCGGCAAATGCGATTAAGACAATCCTTACCAGGGCTAAAGTAGCTACTGGCCTTCACTCTCATTTCATTCGAGTAGAGAAGTTTGATGACATCCTCTAACCATTCCATGGCTTTATGATTGCCAGTTTCCTGAATTTTCTCTGTAGCTAAGGTAAAGGCGATCTGTCGTGCCTTGGCTAAGGCTGTTCGGTCCCCCTGAATCAGCGGCAAGATGTTCTTAATTTCACGGCGCTCTGATCTTGAAACTGAAGAGTCGTTAAGTGAATCTTTTAGGAGTTCATTTATTTGTCGCATACTCAACTTTCATTAATTCAATAGAATATGGTTTAGAGTATATGATTCTTTTTAAATCATGCTATTTTCCATTCGCCACGACCGGGTCGTATCTTTCTCATTTCGTTAGCTTTGTCATCACCAACAAAAACCTCTTTTTGGGGATCCCATTTTAATTTCACTCCTCGGTCGATTGCAATGTTTGCTAAGTGACAAACTGTAGAAACGCGATGTCCAATGTCGACTGGGAAGTATGGATCTTTGCGAGATTTAACGCAATCTAGGAAGTTCCGGTGTTCACCTTTAGGATTAGTGAAGAGTTTTATTTCGGTGTCTTCAATTTTGGAATTCAGGATTTCCTTTGAGCTGGCTTGGAGAGGGGCTCTCCAGCCAGTGTTGCCTACCCAGCCATCAGAGCCGATGAATTTGATGCTGGGATTACCAGGTTTGCATGTCATAGTCACACCGTTGGCATAACGGTAAGTCACATCGTAATCTTTGACTGTATCGTAAAGGCCTCCTTCCCACCGATTGCCCGTTCCTTCAATTTCTACTGGTCCACTTCGCTCAGTGTCATTTGCCCATTGTGCGGTATCAAATAGATGAGTTCCCCAATCACAGATGATTCCTCCTGAATAATCAGAAACCCAACGAAAATGGAACAGGACACGATCCTTTGTGTAGGGTGCTTCTGGAGCTGGTCCTAACCACATATCATAGTCGAGCGTCTTTGGGATGGGTTGGGGAGTAGGGTCTCCTGGTCCGTTCGGTTGTCTAGGAAGTATGACTTCAATTTTTTGTAGTTTTCCTATTCTTCCATTGCGTACGAGTTCGGCCATCCGATGGTAAACTGGGACTGCCCGATCTTCGGTGCTGGTCTGGAAGACTTTCTTATGTTTTCTGACTTCCTTGGTGAGGAGTATTCCCTCATCTATAGTGAGGGTTGGTTTTTCGCATTGAACATCTTTGCCCGCTCTGAGGGCCATTAAACTGATCAGCGTGTGCCAGTGGTCAGGAGTTGAAATCATTACAGTATCAATATCGTCACGCGCTAGAATTTCACGAAAGTCTTTCGTCGTCGCGCAATCTTTATTCCCGTAGTTTTGATCGATGATGTTCTTGGCATGATTCATGCGGTTACTATCGACGTCACAAGTGACGAGAACTTTAGCGTCATCATTACTCAAATAGGCGGGTAAATTCCATCCAGTGCCATGTCCACCAGTTCCAATGAATCCGACATTTATCTTGTTACTTGGAGCATTCTTGCCGAGAACATGAGACGGAATGATATTGGGGCCCAATACCGTCGTGAGTGCTGCCGAGCGAACGAATTTTCTACGTGATATGGATTTCATTTTATGAGTATGAGTGATGGATTTATTTCTCGCTTAATCGTTTGGACATTGCCTTGAAAGCAGAATCTTTAATTGTTTGGGCCTTCAAAATTCTACTTGTGAGCTCGGCGATTTTTTTAGCATCTCCAGCCTCTCCTAGGGTTTTCATCTGTTTTTGATAGGATTCTAATAATTGATCATTATAAACGAATTCACCCCATTCCTGATATTCTTTAAAAGATGTAGGGATTACTCGAGCCTCTCCGAACTTTTCTATGTAGGCGTTTTCGTTGCTTTCGTTTTGTGTTGTAGGTGCTGGCTCAGGTGCTGGCTCAGGTGCTGGCTCAGGTGCTGGCTCAGGTGCTGGCTCAGGTGC
>JASLJT010000224.1:0-16247 GCA_030747955.1 Verrucomicrobiales bacterium
TGCTGACCATGGCCTTTCCGTGGGGCACCACGGATTACTCGGCAAACAGAACCTATATGATCATAGTGTCCGGGTACCCTTCATCGCCGTGGGTCCCGGCATTGACTCAGGTGAAAAGAATCATTCACCGATTTACCTACAGGACGTCATGGCAACTTCTCTTGAAATCGCTGGGTCAAAAGCACCTAAACATGTTCAATTCAAGAGCCTCATGCCAATGTTCAAAGGAAAAGCAGGAGGTCTAAAAACAGTCTATGGCGCATACATTGACTTTCAAAGGATGGCAATTTCTGACCAACACAAACTTTTGCTCTTTCCTAAAATTAAAAAAGCCCAACTCTTTGATCTGAAAAAAGATCCGGAAGAAATGCAGGACATTTCCAGCAAACCGGGATCAAAAGAAAAAATGAAATCCCTTTTCAAAGACCTTTTAAGGTTGCAGAAAAAATCAGGCGATAAGCTTAATTTAATAGATCTTTATCCAGAACTCGCACAAAATTAGTAAATTATTAAAGAAACACTCCCAAAAAGCCCTTTGACTAAAAACATCAAAAGAATTAAAATTCAAAATTATGAGATCACTAATTAAATCCGCAATCGCGCTCATCGGAGCCGTATCAATAACTTTGGGATCAGCGATCGCTGCTGACGCTATCAATGACAAATGCCCAATCAGTGGCAAAGCTTCTGATGGTTCTAAGAGCGTAGAATTGGTTGCCAAGTTCTGTTGCGGCAAGTGCGTTGCAAAATTCGAAAAAGATCCAACAGCTTATGCCGCCAAGGTAGCCAAAGCTGCTGACGGAAAGTGCGCATTCAGCGGTAAAGACGCTGAAGAAGAGTCTAAGATCAGCATCGCAGTGTGCTGTGGTAAGTGCAAAAAGAAAGGAGCCGCGGATCCCAAGGCCCTCTTTGCAAAATTGCAAAAGAAAAAGAAGGACTAATTACCTTTCTTAACAGGATACTTTTTATAACTATCTATTTCACGAATGCCGTCCAGAAATGGACGGCATTTTTTATTTTCTAGGAAAGATCACACGGTCCTCCACATAGAGGTTCCCATGCCAACCCCTCTTCAAAGAAAACAGTTCTCGACTCGGCCTCCTGGCACCATCGAACTGATACTCCAGATCAATGCGAGCCTCTCTTTTTTTTACCTCCATTGACCTGACCCTGAAAAGGGGCTCACATCCTAACCGGAGAAAACAATATAATGGAACGTGTCGGTGATCTGCGTTCCATAAGAGTCTCGCCGGAGGAAAACCTGTAACATCTGCCAACGCTTTAAATATCTCACGGACGGCCGTTTCTCCATACTTCTTGGCAAGAGAGTGTGCAAATCGCCGGTTCCTAATGGACTCCACAAATGCCTCGATAGGGTTCCGGCGCTGCTCTTCCATTTCCTCAATTAACTCTTCAGCATGAAAGGACATCGCTGAATGAAAATCCTCACGCGACATACGACCAGATTCGAACTCACGAAACAATACGTTCGGGGGCAAAATTGAATCTCTTAGAGCAACCATTTATAAATTATAATCACACAATCATTAAAAATGAATTTGCAGCCAATTAAATTGCCAATTCCGATAGAGGACCTCGGAGGTCAAGATCTTTCAACTTGGCATCGGTCTGCCCAAAGTAATCCATGACTGGGCCACCATTGGCCTGAAGAATTGTATTGTACCAATTGCCAATCGTCTTGTGCCCCCGTTTCCCATACTGCGGATATCGGAGATAGCGTCCGGCGGTTTTCAACTTGTGTTTACTGCCCCCAACAATCACGAATGGCCACTCTTGCCTTTGCGAATGGTGAGCTTCCCCAGTATCTGAAAAGTAAATAATCATCGTATTATCCAGCATCGTTCCATCTCCTTCCGGAACCGCCTTAAGTTTCGCTGCAAGCTTCGCAATCTGATCAATTTGAAATTTTCTAATCACTTCACGAGCCTGTTCTCGGTTCATTCCGTTGTCCGTTGTCTTCTGGTGGCCTATATCGTGAACGCTAGTATTTTTGAATCCGAAAGTCGCATACTTTACGCTGAGCCAATCAGCCCTAATGGAAATAGTATTTGTCAGTCCCGTGATAAGGGCAGCCGAAGCAAGGTCAAAGAAAACAGAAACCCTGTCAGTAAAAACTGTTGAAGCGTATTGGGTAGTAAGTTCGGGTGCGTTATTAACAATCTTTTCCCGCATCGCAACGAGCTGGTCATTGCGGCCCCGGACAGACTCGAATGCAGCAAGGTAATGATCCAATTTTTCCCGTTCTTCAGAACTTATCCTTTTAGCAAGCCTGTTCGCATCATCTTTGAGGAAATCCAGAAGGTTAGCCTGCAAAGCGAATTCTTTCTTCCCTCCGGTCTCAAGACTAAGAGCGCTTCCGAAGAGTTGCCGATAGGCCTTTTCGGCACTTGCCTGATAAGGCATAGGTTTATTTTGTCCGTAAGCCGATATGCGGGGGAAAACTGCAGTGTCCTGAACAGTAGGGCCGTAATTATTACCTATGCTGTGACCATTTGGGGAGAAACCGTAATTTCTGAACGGGGCCGGATTCAATTTACCAAGCAAACAATCTATCGTCGCGGACGCTGGCTTCTCGGGAGAGTGATGACAACTCATGGCCCCATAGTAGGACGAATGGTTCCCTTGAAAGTTGCACCCAGAGAGCCCCTCAAGAATCATCATCTCATTTTTGAATGGCTCGAGTGACGCCATTGATCGGTGTAGCTTATGATCCTTAAGGTTCAGGTCCAGCAATGAATCTCCATTACCAATTTCAATTCCTTCTGGACGAATTCCGTTTGGAGTCAACCCACTCGATTTAACAACGAAAACAAATCGACGAGGAAATCCATCCGAACGGCCAGCCGCATGAGCTTCCATCTGTTCGAGGAGAGGAGTCATCGTAACGGCCCCGGTCCCTAGCGCCATGCCTCGTATGAATTTTTGTCGGTTCAATTTCATTGTTAATCTGTCATTTGCGGTAAAGAAATGAGTCAGAGCTCAGTAATGACACTAGCACCTCACTGAATTTTCCTCCACTATTAATGTAAGCCCTATCAGCAGCTATTAGAGTCTTAGAGTCACTGAGAATCTCATTTCTCCCCATCCAGTACCGGAAAGCATGACGAATGATGGATTGACGGACTCTCGCACTTCTAGCAAGACGATGAACCAGTTCAGAAGCATCTTTGACGGGCCCGTCAACGCCTGGTTCACCGGTTCCTGTAATTTCCCCCGTAGTGTCCCAAGAATATTTGACAAGCTCTCCTTTATTGAGCCCTGATTTAATTTGATCTGGTTTAAGTTCCGTCTCAAATATTTTCTTTTTTTTGTTATAATACATACCGGTTCGAACCCACCCACGGTCAGTAAAACTTTCGAATGGCCACCCGAGCGGTTCAAAAGATTTATGACATTTCCAACACTCCGCTTTTCTGGTCACTTCGAACCTCTGCCTTAATGTTTCATCATGAACTTCGGGAACATTCGCATCGACACCAATAGGCAATGCCGGCAAATTCCCCGCCAGGAGCTTCTCACGGATCCAGATTCCCCGGTGAACAGGATCATTTTCATCGTTTGTCGAATGAGCAATGAGCCAACTATTATCATGAAGAATCCCTGCTCTAAAAGTATCATTGGGCAGATTGTCCGCCTGCCTAGAAACCTTCTCATAGTTCTTGATGGCCGCTTCCCGACGATCTGCCGGGGTCTTTTTTAAACGTTCCTCGAATTGAGCCCTGAACACTGGTAAAAGTTTTTCCTTACTCATATTAAAACGTTCAGAAGTAAGTAGTTCCTCAAATACTCTAACGTCCTCGTTCACGATCCGGACAATCTGTCCTTGGGGTGCCCCCACTAGAGCCCTTGAACCGAGGGCGGCACCAGGGCTGTCCTTGAACGTGGCTCCTGCCCTAGGATACTGAAAGAATTCCTCAAAGAAACGAACGACCCTAGGATAATAACCGTAACCATGAGGAGCTTCTTGTAGCATTCGATGAAAAACACTGGCCGGAAGATTTTTCCGTATCGGAGGAGAGCCCTCGGCAATCATTGCTCTGAGAACCCTTTCAACATCAACTCTTGTCCTGAGCTTGCCTGAACTTAGCGCATGACTGATAATCTTATTATTTGCAGGCGGCTCATCGGTAAGAGCATAAGATAACGCAAAAGCAATTTCCTGAGAAGACAGCATCCTTCTCCCATGCGAATCAGGATCACCGCGCCCCAGCTCCATTCGGTACACTGCACCAGTAGAAAGATATATTGCCAGTAATGAAGTTTTTAGCCCAGCCTCATTGCCACCTTCTCTAATGTTGGCCTTCATGAAATTGAAATACCTATCAAACTCATCCTCATTTATGGGACGTCCGAACGCTTTATTAAATTCTTCTCTCACTACTCTGGCCATGGATTCCTCACTCGGCATTCCTTTAGCCTCTGAAATTGCCTTGAAACTTTCTTTTCCTGCGATTCGTATCGGCTTCCCCTTATCTGACCCATAGCTCAGGCCCGGCAATTCTCGATCATGTATTTGGCTCGAAATGATATCACTAAGAGCCATTCGTAGTGCCATGAATCCAGCCTCATCCATAACTTCTTGTGAGGAGTAATCACGAATACCCGTTGATTTAGAGAGATAACTTACCGGCTCCGCTTCGATCCCTCCCCTCACGACTGATTGATAGCGCTTTCCCCTATAAATATGAGGGCTTATTCTCCATAATCGTGCCGGCGTGTAAGGCATATCCTTAACTGAGCCATCAAATAAGAGCTCATGACTGATCCTGTTTCCATACTCAGGCAGTAGTAATCGAGCCCTCACAGAAAATCCCTTGCCCACCCTATCCAGCTCATCCTTGATCCACTCTGCCACAATGGTTCGCTGAGTGGCGGTGGGTTGATCTTTTTTCTCCGGCGGCATCATTCCGATCTCTACCTGTTCGAGAATCTTTTCCCAGGCAGAGCTCGTACCGTTGACCTTAAAATTAGACTTTAAATCTTCAAAATTCAGCCCCCCCTTTTTCGAATCGTTGTCGTGACAATCTAAGCAGTACTCACTTAAGAAGGGTCTGATTTCTTCTTTGAATGTATTATCCGATTTCAAATAAGATATCGAAATAATGTAATAAATGAAAAGGTAATACCTCATATTAAAGGGAAATATAAGTGAGTTCTTTGATAAGATAAGACCGTAAAAGAACCCCCATCAACATCTGTTTATAATTTTATACACTTCCATTTTTTATGCAATTTTGAGCGGACTTAATTATTTCCCGCTCATGAATTTTCGCATTCCCAACATATTAATGCTGCATTAAATTTAAGACAGTTTCCACTTAGATTGACGCAATACAGCTAGTGTACTGCCAGCCATTTTCTCATACCAAACAGTCACTAACGAACCATCATTTAACTGGACCGTCGTTGGATAACCGAGATCTCCACCAACTCCATCACCCGAAATAATGACCGGATCGCTCCAAGTCTTGCCATGATCGCTACTCACGCGGGCTTGATTACCAAAAGGTTTTCGGCGATGCCCATAACTCATCAAGAGCCGTCCATCCATCAACCGTAGCAAGTGTGATGGAAGTCCCCAAACGCCAATAGAAACAGGCTCACTCCAAGTCTTTCCTCCATCAGTTGATTCCGTTTGCAGTGTCTCACCATTGTTCGCCTTATTGTGATTACGGATGTGCACGACAAGATTACCATTAATCGCTTCTACCCCATGCAACTCATGATAGTTCTCTGGGTCATCGCCTTTACGCGTGGGAATTTGAGCCAAGCGCTTCCACGATTGACCGTCATCATTTGATTCGCACACACCAATCCATGTTTTTTCGTGCCAAAGATTTTTCCCGGGATAAATGATTCGACCATCTTTAAGATTCACTGGGCCATGCGGACTATTGACTAGAGAGTCATAGCGAGGGCTCCAAGTTACCCCTCCATCCGTAGAGCGGATCATCCAATTACCGGGCTCTTTCTTGCGAGCTGAAGCAGGTACCCGGTTATGAGCTGCGAGCCACTGCTCACGCCTCTTCTCGGGCCAATTCTTATGGGAACCTTTTTTAAGGTAATATTCATCATAAGCGTTGGAAGTGAAGGTCGTAGCCAGGAGCGTACCTTTGGCAGTTTCCAGAATACCGGCATCGCGGTCATCGATGGGACTATCAAGCAATACACGGGGAAAGGTCCATGTTTGGCCACCGTCCCTGGAACGCATCAGTTCGACTTGACCAAAGGGACACACGTGCCCTTCACGACCTCCAGAACAGATCAGCAATAACTCACCGTCCTGACGTCGGGCAAGCGTAGGCCAACCATGATAATGGTTGGGACGTAAGCTAATGACTCTGGTGCCAGTGATTTTAATTTTTGGCTGTGCCCCCAGAGAAAGGAAAGGAAAGGCTAAACTGGCAGATGCGCAAGAAGCCATCATCTGGCGTCGGGAAGTAGTCAACATAGGTTTATCCTATAATTAAAAAGTGCATTGAGGAAACCCACAATGCACTTTTTTTAGTCGAAATTTAAAAGATTATTTTATTTCTTAGCTCCATCACCATCCTTCTTGGCTTCGGCACCTTTCTTCTTGGCCGCATCGCCTTTCTTCTTGGCTCTGGCTGCGGCACCTTTCTTCTTGGCTGCGTCGCCTTTCTTCTTGGCCGCGTCACCTTTCTTCTTTTTGGGCTGTTGCTTAGCCGCAAACTCTTCCTTGCTCAATTTTCCGTCACCGTCCTTGTCTCTACGCTTAAAATTCTTAGCCGCGACCTCTGGCTTGTCCTTGAAATAAGGATTCGCTTTGAGCTCATCAAGTGACAGGCTCCCATCACTGTTCTTGTCGAACTTCGCAAAACGCTCAGCCGCTGTTTTGGTTGGTTTTTTTGCTGGCTTCTTCTTCTCATCCTCAGCCGCGAATAAAGGGGCAGTGAGAAGAGCAGTGAAAATACCAATGAGGGCAATTAAATTAATACTGTTTTTCATGATCAGTATTATGCACTTGTGGAGCCAAAATCCCACCCAAATACTTATGAAAGATTTTTAATCGGTACCGAATCAGCAATTAACGATTTTACTTTTCCCGGAATATTCTCCATTAACCGAACTTCACCCACATCGAGTAACGAATGCATCACGGTGCCAAGAAGATTATTCATTGTGACAGGATCACTGTTCGGTTCACCTCCGTCCCGGGTCGATTCCCCTATGACCTGACCATGATTGAACCCTCCTCCAGAAAGCATAAGAGGAGCTAATTTTCCCCAATGATCACGGCCCCCATTCTTATTAATCTTAGGATTCCTCCCCATTTCTCCACAGCAGACAAGCAGGACCTTGTCCTGCAATCCCCTGTTATGAATATCTTCAATGAAAGCAGAAACTGCATGGTCAAAGGGATGACCGACGTAGTGCATTCCCTCAGTCACGGTCGCATTGTTCTGGTCCGCATGAAAGTCCCATACAAAGTTGGTCGTGACCGTGACAAAACCACAACCACGTTCAACTAGACGTCTCGCCATGAGCATAAGTTTACCCAAAGAATTAACATGGTCCCTGTAATTTTTATGATTGTTCCAGACCTTTCGAATGGTTGAATAAGGAACTAACGGAGCCGTGTCATAGCGCTCAATAGTTTTTGGGTCCTCCGAGGACAAATCAAAGGCACCAGCAACGCCACCAAGAATGGTGTCAAATGCTTGCTCCTGGAAACCACTAACACCATCAAGCCTGCCCGTATCATCAACTCGGCGACGCAAAGAATCCACGCTGCCAAGGAGGCCCCTACGGTCATTGAGCCTAGGCTCAGGAATGGACAGTACCATGTCCTGCTGCAAGTCACCTCCGCCTCCGGGAACGAATGGAGCATATGAACTTCCGATGGATCCAGTAGATACAAATTTGCCAAAACTTTTATTTCTTTCTTGTGCTTCCGGAACCACGGCCCTTGGAAAAAGAGCAACATTCGTTGGCATCCCACTCTGTGTCCGGTTCGGCCCCGCGACCCTAGAATAAATCGATCCTAAGTTTGCTCCTAGGGAAGTGTTACCAACGATCGGTTTGATGTCATGGTTCCCGTTCCCTGTAGTGAAAGATCGAACTATCGACATTTTGTCTGCCAGTCCCGCCAAACCTTTCAGAGTAGATCCAAAGGTGACCCCTGGAATCTTTGTTTTAACTTCACCGATAGCGCTACGAACTCCATCCGGAGCATCCATTTTCGGATCGAATGTCTCCGTTTGTGGAGGCCCTCCGTGCATAAACAGAAAGACCACGGCCTTGTCTTTGACTGGAATCCCCTGCTCCGCAGCACTGGCCTTTACTCTCAATAAATCTGCGAGCGTGAGACCCCCAATGCCTAGGCCTCCGACGCGAAGAAAATCACGCCTACCCATTGATGAACTGCTACAAACAGAGAGCATTACTCTGAACAGTTTACATCCCAATATGCCTTAACTGCAAGAATTAGCACCTGTACCGGTAAATCCCAATATTTTAGGCATAGATGCTATACGAATGGCTACGTTTACCCTATAATCGCAACCCAAATTAAAACAATATGAGCAAACAATATAACGTCGCCATCATAGGTCTCGGATTCGGTGCCGAATTCATTCCAATATATCAACGTCATCCACAGGCAAACATGTATGCCATCTGCCAGAGAACTGAAGAGTCCCTGAACGAAGTCGGAGATAAATATAATATCGATAAACGTTATCAGAACTATGATGATGTTCTGAATGATCCTGAGGTGGATTTTGTCCATATCAATACACCCATTCCCAACCATGCAGAACAATCAATAGCAGCCCTAAGGGCTGGCAAGCACGTTGCCTGCACCGTGCCCATGGCCACTTCCGTAGAGGACTGCGAAACCATTGTGAACCTATGCAAAGAAACAGGACTCAAATACATGATGATGGAAACTGTCGTCTATGCCCGCGAATTTCTTTTCGCTAAAGAAATGTATGAGAAAGGAGAGCTAGGCAAAATACAATTCCTAAAGGCAAGCCATCAGCAAGACATGGATGGTTGGCCCGGGTACTGGCCTGGTCTTCCTCCAATGCATTACGCCACTCATTGCGTTGGGCCTGTACTTGGCCTCACAAAGGGTCAGGCTGAGTACGTATCATGTTTTCCTTCAGGAACCATTCGTGAAGAAATGCATGATTGCTACAATTCACCATTCGCAGTCGAATCTACACATATAAAATTCAAAGATTCAGATCTCTCCGCTTATATTTATCGTTCATTGTTTGATGTCGCGCGCCAGTACCGTGAAAGCTTCGAAGTGTACGGTGACAAGAAGGCAATGGAATGGCCCCTCATAGAAGGGGACCCCCTCATTCTTCATACTGCCAAGAAGCCAGAACCTGAAATTCCAGAAAAAGTAGAATGTCCTGACTATGCTCACCTGTTGCCTGACGAAATCGCTCCCTTCACTACTGGAGGAGTTTATGGTGGAGAGGATGGAGAAGATCACCTCAGCTTCACTCAAGGCGCTGGGCACGGAGGATCTCATCCTCACCTCGTCCACGAATTCCTAACTGCTCTTGCAGAAGACAGGGACCCGTTCCCGAACGCAATCCAGTCCGCTAACTGGACCTGCACTGGAATCATTGCCCACGAAAGTGCTCTTGAAGGAGGCGAACTGAAAAAAATGCCTGAATTCGCTCTATCATAACAATGAAAACTCTCCTCTCTCTTGTTCTCATTACTGCATTCCTTGGCTCTGCAGAAGCAAATCGGCTCGAGGTTCTCTTCCTTGGCGATGAAGGACATCACAAACCAGCTGAAAGAGTTCCTCAGATCATGGAAGGGCTCGGGCCTCATGGTGTGAATTTTACTTACACTGCTGACACGAACTGCCTCCATGATGGGACCTTGGAAAATTTCGATGCACTTATGATTTACGCCAACATTGGTAAAATCACGGAAGAACAGGAGAAAGGTATACTGGATTATGTGTATAACGGAGGAGCATTCTTGCCGATCCATTGCGCCTCTTACTGTTTTCTTAACTCAATGCAGTATGTGAAATTAGTGGGAGCCCAGTTCAAGTCACATGGGACCGGAACCTTCTCAACCAAAATAGAAAAACCCGGACATCCTATAATGAAAAGCTTCAAAGGCTTTGAAACATGGGACGAAACGTATGTACATCACAAGGGGACTAAGGACAGAAATATTCTACAAACGAGAGAGGGTGAACCATGGACATGGACACGTGAACCGGGAAAAGGACGCGTTTTTTATACCGCTTACGGACATGATCAAAGAACATGGAGTAACTCGGGTTTTCATGACTTGGTTTTTCGGGGCCTCTTATGGGCAATAGGTGAAAAGAAGAGTAAGGCGTTCCTCTCTACGAAACTCCCAGAACTAGTACGACGCGATGGGGACCTTGTCCCAAACTATGAAAGGCGACCCGAACCAATCAAAGTGCACCAACCTCTGAGCCCAGAGCAATCTCTAAAACATACACAAGTTGCCAATGGAATTGATATTTCACTGTTCGCATCCGAAGAGATCGGACTTTACAGCGTCATTGAAATTGACTGGGACGAAAGGGGCCGCGCATGGGTCATCGAGACTCGTGACTATCCGAACGAATTAAAACCAACTGAACTCGGAAAGGACAGGATCAGAATCCTTGAAGATACGGACGGGGACGGCAAGGCCGACAAAGCAACGCTCTTCGCTGACAAGCTGTCTATCCCGACCGGAATGTGTTTTGCCAGAGGCGGGTTAATTGTTCAAATGGCACCAGAATTCATCTTCCTCAAAGACACTAACGGGGATGATAAAGCAGACATTAGAGAAACTCTCTTCTCCGGTTGGAGCACGGGCGACACTCATGCAGGACCCTCAAACCTGAAATATGGTTTTGATAACTGGATCTGGGGAGTCATGGGATACGCAGGATTCAATGGGAAAGTCGGCGGCAAAGACCATCGTTTTGGTCAGGGCGTTTATCGATTCAAACCGGACGGGTCAGAGCTAGAATTCCTTGGAAGAACATCCAACAATACCTGGGGACTGGGTTTCTCAGAAAATAATGATGTCTTCATATCGACCGCGAATAATCAGTCCAGTGTTTATATGCCTATCGCAAAGACACATTACGACCGTTTCGATGGATTAGATCAACCAAGCCGTTTACCTGGAATAGATTCAAATAAAAAATTCTTCCCCATCACACCCAACGTTCGCCAAGTTGACGTTTTTGGCGGTTTCACAGCAGCAGCCGGACATCATCTCTACACGGCCAGGAGTTTTCCAAAGGACTGGTGGAACCGTTCAGCTCTGGTCAATGCTCCGACAGGCAATTTAGTTTACAGGGCTCAGGTCCGGCCCCAAGGATCCCATTTCGTGGCAGAAAACGGTTGGAACCTAGTCGCATCAGTTGACGAATGGTTCTCCCCTATTTACTCCGAAGTTGGTCCTGACGGCGCAATTTGGATGAGCGACTGGTACAGCTTCCTAATCCAACACAACCCTACTCCAAACAAGGGCCGGGGAGGATTCGATGCTAAGAGGGGCCGAGGCAATGCCTTCGAATCACCCTTACGCGATTACACCCGTACCCGCATTTACCGATTCACAGCCAAGAATGGTAAGCCCAGTGAAACTTTCGATTTATCAAAGAAAAAAACCAAGGATCTCCTCAAAGCAATTCAAAGTGATAACATGTTCTGGAGAATGCACGCACAACGTCTCATCGTCGAAAGCGGAGACAGCGCCACATTTACCCAACCCCTAAAAGGAATCATTAAATCATCCAAACCTGATGAGATTGGTATCGCAGGTGGAGCAATCCACGCACTGTGGGCACTTCATGGACTCGGAGCCGTTGACTCTGAATCAATTCAAGCAGGACTCAATCACAAATCAGCAGGGGCCCGCCGCGCCGCTGCATCCGTGACACCTCGAAAAGAAAATTTCACAAAGCATCTTCTCAAATCAATCAATGACCCTGACCATCAGGTCCGCAAAGATGTATTACTTGCACTTTCTGAAATGCCTCCCTCTGAAGAAGTCGGGAACATCCTTTTCTCTAAGCGAAAAGACAACTTTATTCTGAACGATCGGTGGTTACCAACTGCATTTCAAATGGCCTGTTCACGGCACGGTGCCGGGTACCTCAAAGCGGCTCTGGCCGAGTCCTCTCCAGCGAACGCTACTGCCCCACCAAAAGCAGTTCAGATCCCCAAAGAAAACTTAATCTTAAATTCAGGCTTCGAATCCATTGACGGAACGATGCCAAAGAACTGGAAAGCCCGGACCTATTCTGGCCGGGCAGATCAACGCATCGTTTCTCCCGGCAGAGGAGGAAAAGGAAATGCCATAATGATTGAATCGGCTCAGGGCGCTGACAGCTCAATCCATTTTGATCTCAAAGTAAAAAAACGCACCACTTATCAACTCAGTGCATGGATAAAGACAGAAGGACTTAAGACTATCCGAGGAGGCCGCGGAGCCCAATTAAATATCCACGCACTGCCCGATCAACCAAGGACCCGGGCACTCAAAGGTGACAATGACTGGTCAAAGGTAAGCCTAAAATTCAAAACCGACGACAGAGGAACTATAAGCATCAATTGCTTGTACGGGGGATGGGGTTTTGCAACGGGGAAGGCCTACTGGGATGACATTGAGCTCATTCAGATCGACGCCGGGCAGGGTCCTGACATTAGCGAAGACACCGAATCGATCGTTGCTGCAAATCTGGTCAATCATGCATCGTCAGTACAGTTATCCTCAACCCTAAATGAAATTATCACCAAACCCACTGAACTGGGTAATAAGATAAAGAAAATGATCAAAGCACCTAAGGTAGTGGTGAAAGAATCATCAGAGGATGAACTCACATTATCAAAGACCCATCAGATATTAAAGCTCAACGCAATCGAAGGTCTCAAATTCGACAAAATTAAACTCGAAGCAAAGTCAGGGAAACCAATCGCTATCATTGTATCCAATCCGGATCTGTTGCAACACAACTTCGTGATCGGCAGTCCTGGATCCCTAGAGAAAATCGGTTCCGCAGCCGACGCAATCATTACTAATCCAAAAGCAATCGAAATGAATTACGTGCCTCAGACCAATGAAATCCTCGCCGCCAGTAAGTTACTAGATCCCGGAAACGTGGCAGTGATCAAGATCGACCCTCTCAAGCCAGGGAAGTATCCTTACATTTGCACTTTCCCTGGTCACTGGCGCATCATGCAGGGTCACCTCGAAGTGAAATAATCATGGCGCCGATTCCAGATCCAATATAGCGACATTTAAAATAGTCCAAACAACACCATCATATTCGACCTTATAAGTTGCAAATTCATTAATGATCTGGCTATGCATCCAGCCGACCATTACATCAACCCTCAAAGGATGCTGCGGATCCTTACTCGCTTCAATGATCCATTTCATCGCAGGCCGTCCATTCATCCACTGAGAATTACTGGAACGGGAATAGAACTTGGCAGAGTCCACAACGGTTGGAGTCCTCCCTTTTAAAATAGCAACCATTGCCTTCCTATGAAGCGGATCACTGTCAGTGATCCCGTACGCTGCATAATCAAGGTCGCCAAACTTGCGGTCCTCATCAGGTAAATTATCCATAGCGTATTCCAGTGCCGCTAACTTGGCTCCCAAAAGGCCGTCCCTAGGAACTTCTTTAATTTTCCCATTTCCATCCTCAGAAGAGCCCTTGAAGGACTGGCATCCTGAAAACATTAGAAAGAGAAAAATGAGCCAAAACCTATATAAAATGAATGCCATTAGAATATGAAGATCACAATAATTACCCTTAAAAAACACCATAAAGGTGAGGAAAGATACTGATATTTAACTATAATCATTTTAAAACCTAATAAAATTCCTCTCCATCAGTTATACAGTTAACAATCAGAACTTGGCAGAACACCAAGCTAGATCTATTATATAAGCACACAGAAAAAGGTAATATCTCTAATAAAGAGGGTTCATCTCAGATTAACGGCCATGCAACAACCACCTCAAGACCCCAACCAACAATTCAACCCTAACCAGCCCAATCAAGGCCATCAGGGTTTCGTTCCTGACCCTGCTTATGCGCCGGCTTCGACCATTGGCGATAATCCTGAACTAGATCCTCAAGAATCAATAGAGGACGTGGTCAAAAGGATAGAAAAACGTAACAAAGCTTTTTCTTTGTTTATTTCTATAGGAATGACCACCCTACTCATGGTTGTCTTATATTTTTGGGCGATCACTGCATTTCAGGAAGAAGAGATCGAACTCGTTGTTGCAGCTACTCAGGGTGAGAAAGATGCCCAGGTTGAGAAGAAGAGCTTTCAGCAAAGCGTTCGACAAAAACCTTCTCGCCCATCATCCAAGCCTAGTAGCGCCATATCAGCCAACAAGGCATCACCAATCTCAGTACCATCCATAGACAACATTGACTCACCAGATTTCGGATCCTCTTTCGGAGACGGATTCGGTGCTGGCGGATTCGGTGATGGTATCGGCGGAGGCATAGGTGTTCCAGGCGTCATGAAAGGCCGTTGCAACTCTGCGGACAGGATCGCTCGGTTACGTAAGGCCGGCGGCAAAGCATCGATGGACCGTCAGGTACTAGCGGCTCTTCGCTGGCTCAAAACTCAGCAACAGCCTGATGGGAATTGGGGGACCAAGTTCCCTGTAGCGATGACAGCCTTTGCTTTACTCGCTTATTCCGGTCACTGCGAAACTGTAGACTCTCCTGAGTTCGGTGAAACCGTCAAGAAAGCGATCGGCTTTCTCGTTACGGTTGCAGAAAAGGGAAAGGGCCGGATGTGCACTACCAATGACCGGAACCTGTCCTACGAGCATGGGATAGCAGTTTACGCTCTCGCAGAAGCCTACTCAATGAATAAGAACGCACGCAAGCCGTTCAAACGCATTTCTCCAAGTCTGAAGAAGGCGGTCCCTGTTATCATCGAAGGACAAACGAACGGTGGAGGTTGGCTCTACTCATACGGATCGAACGGAACCGGTGACCTGTCTGTCTCGGGTTGGAACGTTCAGGCCCTCAAAGCTGCCCAGCTGACCGGCCTCAAGTTCTCAGGACTCGAGACTTCCATGAAAAAAGCGATCCGTTATCTTAAAGCTGCCGAAGATCCTAAAGGAACTGACGGTTTCTGGAAGTACCGGGTCAATGATGGCCAGAAAGGCAAACTGAGCCTGACTGGCGTCGGAGCAGTCTGTGCAAGGATGCTCGGTGCCCCATCACAACTCGAGGACAAGGCCCTTGACCTCATCAACAGCAGGTTCCCCAAGAGCTTTCAGCCAAACCAGGTTTATTCCTGGTACTATCATTCGCAGGCAGCCTTTCAAAAACAGGGTAAGCATTGGAAAGATTATAATAAAACTTATCAGGACATCATGGCCAAGGCTCAGGAAAAAGACGGCTCCTGGCCCGCATCTGCCGGGCACGGTCAGGTCGGACAAGATGGTAAGATCTATTCCACAACACTCTGCACCTTGATGCTTGAGGTTTACTACCGTTACCTTCCTACCATTAAGTAGAAATCAATTCGTCTGATTAATTTCTTTAGGATTTTCAATCCCTGCGGACCGGCTAGCAATCAATAGCCAGAACAGTGTGACGACAAGTATCGAGGAGAGTCCTATGTGCAGAACCTGAACTACTGGGTGCACAGAAACATGTGACATCAGGATCCCAAGGACCATCTGTGCCAAAATAATACCGCAAACTGTTTTAAGACAAAATTGAGCAAGGTCCCCCGTGGCTCTTCTTGTCTTAAAGAAAGTCATAGCGCCGAGCACAAAAATAACCCAAGAAAAACTTCGGTGTATTAAGTAAATCGGTTTTTGCTCTAGGGTCTCGTGCCATACATTTCTGGGAATGTCTTTAAATTTCAATGCAAGCTCATCCGTTAATTCCCTGACCTGAGACCCCATGACGCCTTCACCAATACAGGCAAAGAAAAGAACGACTAATAAAATCCTTACAGACGCAGTCCCGTTAAGATTGACCTGAGGCCTTCTGTCTCCTCCCCGATAAACAGCATAGACCAGAACACAAAGGAGAGTCATTGCTAATGCCATGTGTAAAGTAATGACCCCAGGCTTGAGACCGGAACGAACCACAATCGCCCCCAGCACAGCATTGGCAAGGACAAGGACAAGCGCAGAAAAAGATGCGACGAATACGGATGGCCTTTTTCTTAAAAACTGAAAGCTGAATAGAAAAGTAG
>JASLJT010000225.1:0-19431 GCA_030747955.1 Verrucomicrobiales bacterium
CGGGAGTAACTGTTATGTACGTTGATGAAGGTCTTGATGATGGTGATATTCTGTTTTCAATCTCTTTGGATATTAGGGCTGGTGAGACTGGAGGGTCCCTACATGAACGGTTAGGAAAGTTGGGGCCAGATGCATTAATTCATGCTCTAGATCTTTTGTCATCTGGTTCTGCTCCTAGAGAAGAACAGGATCACGAAATAGCAACTCACGTAAGTAAGATCAAACGGTCTAATGGCAAGATAAATTGGTCCAAGTCTGCCTATCATATTGATCGGCTCGTCAGAGCCTATGATCCTTGGCCAGGGACATTCACTTTTTTTCCAGACCATTCAAATATTAAGATATTTCCTCCAGTTGAAATTGTAGAATATGAGGGATCAGGTCCTGGAGAGATTATTGATATGGACTCTAATGGTATCTTGGTAGCGTGTGGTAAGGGTGCATTAAGAATTTCTGAAATACAGCCCTCAGGGAGGCGTAGAATGTTGGTCCCGGCATACGTAGCTGGGAAAGAACTAAGGGTCGGGGATGTTTTAGGGGTTGAAGATTGATAAAAACACTTTCCATTGACGTCAGTCTGTTGTTTTCTTGGAACAGATACTATTCGTAAAGAATGATAGGAAATACACAAAGAAAAAACTTTAAGCGGGTAATCTTAAAATTAAGCGGTGAAGCTTTGCGTGAACCTGGGAGTGAAGATAATATTTCTCCGGAAATAGTCGAAACGGTTGCTGGTCAGATCAAGCTTGCCCATCAGGCTGGAATAGAAATAGGTGTCGTTGTTGGGGGTGGTAATTTTTGGAGAGGAATTAGTGCAAGTAATCGCGGCATGGAAAGAGCCACAGCTGATTATGTAGGGATGCTGGCAACCGTTATGAATTCTTTGGCATTGCAAAGCATGCTCGAAGACATGGAGGTTCCTACAAGAGTTCAAACAGCAATCGAAATGAAGAATGTGGCAGAGCCTTTTATACGCCGGAAGGCTACCCGTCATCTAGAGCTTGGGAGAGTTGTTATTTTTGGTGCAGGTACCGGGAACCCTTTCTTTTCAACGGATACGACGGCAGCTCTCAGGGCAAGTGAGATCGGGGCCGATGCTATCCTAAAGGCCACTAAGGTTGATGGAGTTTATGATTCCGACCCGAACGAGAATGAGGACGCAAAAAGATATGAAAGTGTTTCTTTTCAGGAGTGCCTTGAAAAGCGTTTGAAAATTCTTGATTCAACGGCTTTTAGTTTATGCATGGATAATTCTAAGCCGATTATTGTCTTCGATATAAACGGAGAAGATAATATTCGCAAAGCACTCGTAGGAGATCCTGTCGGAACGCTTGTTTATTCCGAAGATGATAACTAAGATTTAAAATAATAAGTAACCTATATTCCAAAATAAATGACTGTAGATACATTAATTCCCGAGACAGATGGTGCCATGAAGAAGGCCGTTGAATATACTTTGCATGAGTTTTCTAGTATTCGTACGGGCAAAGCTTCTCCGGCCCTTGTAGAAAATATTGATATTCATGTTCAATCTTACGGGTCGAACATGAAACTAAAGCAGCTAGCAGTTATTTCTTCTCCTGACCCGAGGATGCTTCTTGTTTCGCCATTTGATCCTTCCACAGTACAGGACATAGAGAGGGGGCTCAAAGAGTCGAAGCTTGGTATCAATCCTTCTGTTGATGGCAAAGCGATACGGTTGCCTATTCCAGAACTATCTGAAGAGCGCAGAAAAGATTTAGTTAAGATGGTTAAACAGATGGCCGAAGAGGGAAGGGTACGGGTCCGTTCCGCACGTAAGAGTGGGATGGACGGAATTAAGAGTCTCAAGGCAGGTAGCGAAATTACCGAAGATGATCAGAGGGACATGGAAAAGGAGATCCAGAACTTAACTGATAAATTTGTCAAAGAAATCGACGAGCACGTAGATAATAAGGAAAAGGAAATTATGACAGTTTAGTGATCTATTGAAAATTCCATTGAATTATTAAATAAAAAAAGCGCACTACATAGTGCGCTTTTTTTATTTATAAAATTAGTATGCTTATTTAATTACTGGGACTGTGGCAGGTTTCCGTATCTAGCATTACTTTCCCATGCTTCGTGACGTGCTTGTGGCAAGTTGCTGAGTCCACTATTTACACCTGTGCCTTTGTAATTTCCTACCTGTGTGGCTTCGCATCCGCTAAACAACGTTAGTAGAACGCCAGTTAAGGCCATTATTGGAATAATACGTGTGAAAAAATTAAGCACTATTTGAATAGTTGGTATTTCAGTAATGTTTATTCGCCAAGCTTTTGAAATACCACTTTGTCTCCTGGCTCAACAGCTCGACTGAGTCCTTTTTGGCTGATGTCGGCTACTGTCAATCCTGGCTGGATTGAAACAACACTCAAATTGCCGATACGAATTCCATCTCTCTTTACGATGAGTTCGGAATCACCTTCGACGCCTTGGTCCTTTCCGATATTGACCAAGACAAATCCCCAATCCTTATTGACTGCTGTAATGACACCTTCTGTAGAATTGCGTTCAATTTTAACCAAGCGATCGGCTTGAACTTTCTCAGCCTTTTGAATTCTCGTTTCGTTAGCAGCAACCTTTTTGCTTACCACTTCTAGCTCTGCTTGTCTCGTTGCTAGATCCTGCTTTGCATTTTCAAGATCATTTTCCAATTTTTTAATTGTTGGTGCAATGTTTTGAAGGGTGACCCCAGGGCCCAATTTCTTTCTGAGTTCCGTAACAACATTCTCAGCAGTGGCTAATTTTTTATCTAGAGGCGCTTTGGCTGCTTTGAGTCCACTAATTTCACCATCGAGTGCTTTGATGTTGATATTGAGTTGTTCAGTATTGGCTTTGGATTGGTCTCTCCTTTGCTCTTGCTCCAATAGCTTCCCATAAGTAGCAAGCAATGCAGGTTGGTCGTCTTTGTTGATTGTACCTAAGATTTGAACGATTGAGTTGTTGTTTTTAACACGTTCGTTTCTATTTTCAATCAGCTCAGTACGGCTCTGCCAACTAAGGATACATGAAATAAGTAAGAATAGGGCTGAAGGAATTAGTAAAAATTTAATCTTCATGATTTTTGATGAGTAACTTTAAGGGGTATTAAAAATGATTAAAATGAATGATTTCTGAAAAAATTATAGGCCGAAAGGATCTTCTGTTTCAGCAGGTTTTTCAGGAGCAGGGGCATCATCGCCTCCTAGTCCAAATGGATCGTCGTCTGCTTTTTCAGCAGGAGCAGCAGGCTTTTCAGGGGCAGCTGCTGGAGCTGCTGGAGCTGGGATCGTTTCTACGACCGGCTTCTTCGATGGATCCCATTTGCTTTCAGCGCTAAGGACAACACTGTCGCCGACGGCTAATTTTTCTCCTTCACTCAAAGATAAAACGTCACAGACGCAGACATTAGGCTCGAGATTTGTGATGTTGAGTTTTCCAATCAATTTATCACCACGTTTGACATCTAGCTTTGCCCTTGCATTGATTCCCTGATTCCCGCCTTTATCAATGACAACGAATCCCCAGTTATCAAATGTCTGAGCGATTTTAGCATTAACCTCGATCATTTGACCTGCACGTTGACGGGAAACCTTGTCCCTCAGTGCTGTGATTTGGTTGTCTGTGTCTTCACGCTTGGCTACCATGTTTTTGTAGTTTTCTTTGGTAATAGCAATTTCTTGCTGAACGGATGCCATCTCCGCCTGAAGGTTTTGACTCTTTTCCACGAGATCTTCGATCTGACCGATCTCTGCAAGCTCACGCTCAAGCTTTGCAAGTTTAGCTTCTACATCAGCCTTGGCTGTTTCTAATCCAGCCTTATTACTTTCTTTCTCACCTTTCTCTTTTCGTTTGCTAGCTTCTTCAGCTTCCTGAGTGTCTGCTTCATCACTCGTTGAAGCAGTTGTTGTAACATGCTCCTTATCTTTGTCTTGGACTTCTTTTTGATATTTCTGTGCAAGATCTAGATTAGTTATTGAATCTGCGCGTGCTACTCTTTCAAACTTCAGGTCCGTTGATGTCTGATAGCGGAGGTATCCAGCGAGGAGTCCAAATATGATAGAGACGGTAATGAGTGATTTCCACATGGCGGTAAGTTTACTGGGGGGTATTAGGGATTTAAAATGTGTTAAGGGGTAGTAATAGCTATTTAATGGGAGAAAAACAACCTAAAACAGCGAAATTCATAGTGTTTTTTCTGAGGCCGTTCTGCTTGAACTTGAATGTTTTTTAGACATAAATCCCGTCAAATAAGGCTGTTTTGACTTATTTAGCAATCCTGCGGTCTATTTTTAGTGATAAAGTTACTTTCTCCCGACTCTGAGCAGAGTCTGCTCATGGGAAAAATAAAATTCACTTAATTATTGTCTAAATTATTAGGAATTTGCCCTTTGCCGGACCGCTTCATAAAGACAGATTCCGGTAGCGACTGAAACGTTGAGGCATTCCACGGATCCGAACATAGGTAGTTTTCCTAGAAAATCACAGGACTCTTCGGTCAATCTTCTTAGTCCTTTCCCCTCTGCTCCCATGACGATTGCAATTTTACCTTTCAGATCAATTTCATAAAATGAACCGTCAGCATTGTCTGATGTTCCGACGAACCAGAAACCTTCGTCCTTCAATGTCTTAATGGTTCTAGAAAGGTTTGTGACCTGTATGTAGGGTACAGACTCGGCTCCTCCACAAGCTACTCGACGAACCGTATCATTGAGTGGTGCAGAACGGTCCTTAGGAGCAATGACGGCGGTACAACCTGAGCCGTCCGCGGTCCTTAGACAGGCTCCTAGGTTATGAGGATCCTGCACCTGATCCAGTATCAGTATTAGAGGATCCTCTGCAGATTTTATAATTTGTATGAGCTCATCCTCGCGAGCCGCTTTCCTTTTGCCTTTCACGTTTCCGTGAGCATGTCTGCGTTTACCGGTTGTTCGGGATCCTTTGTGCACCTTATAATGATGATGTTAATTTAGATACTAAGAATTTTTATCTTTGAAACTGTTCGATGAGTATTTCACTTTTCTCAATTTTTGATTCTTTCCCCAATAGCTGTTCAGCAAAAAATTTTTCTGTAATTTTTTGTATAGTATCATTTCTAAACCCTCCGTGCCCTCCCCCTTTGACTGTTATGAGTGTTGAATTGCATCCGTTTTCCAAAAGTTTTTTGTGAAATATTACAGATTGATTATAGGGGACTAGTTGATCATCCGTTCCATGAACATGAATGAATGGGCAATCATCTTTGGTTACGTAATTGATTGGGGAAGCCTTGATGGCTTTTGTCTTATTTTTCTGCAGTGCGCCGCCAATGAGTTGTGATTCTGGAGAATTAGCCGCATCATGATCGATTCTGCTTGGAAATTTTGACATTTCGAGAAGGGCTGAAGGACCAAAAAAGTTTCCAACGCAATGGACTTTACTTTCCATGGCCTTGTGATTACCGAGGCTCCCCTCTAATTCTTTCACGCCCCCACTAGTTCCTAGCATCGCTACTAAATGTCCTCCGGCAGAACTACCGAAGACTCCAATTCTTTCAGGATTAATGCCATACTTTTTAGCATTACCTCTGACCCATCTTATGGCTGCTTTGCAGTCATGAATTTGAGCGGGCCAGTGAGCCTCTCCGGACAATCTGTAGCCGACACTAATTCCTACATATTCTCCGGACTCCACATAAGGTAATAGTCTTGCGATGCCTTGATCCTTATTGCCGTTTTTCCATCCGCCTCCATGAATATAGATAAGGGCAGGAAGGATTTTTTTCTTTCTGCTCTTGGGTAAAATTAAATTCAAGGCTTGTCTTGGATTTTTGGTGCCTGCGTAAGGAATATCATTTTTAATTTCGATGCGATCGTTGTTTAACTGATCCCTTGATCCCTTTTTTTGTCTGCGCCCAGATTGTTCTCGGAAAATTTTATCTTCTTCTCGAGATATGAAACCATCATTATTCTTATCGGCCCGATCGAAGTTGGGTCTTGCGTTTTGAGGTAATTCTTCGCGGGTTAATTTCCCGTCACTGTTCTGATCCCAGCGATCAAAAATTGTTTTCTTTGGGTTGACTTGTGCTTCTGCATTAACGCTAAAGAAAAGAAATAAATAGAGTGCGGTTCCGGTGATCTTTGTTCTTGTGTTGATCATTTTTTATAGGCGTTTTTATCAGATTATTCTATCGAGTTAGTCGGAAATTTTTATCTAAAATTGGGCGTGATGATTTAATTGTATTTAAGATAAGTTTTAATTTTTTGATCTTAAAAATTTCCCATTACTATGGGTTGATAGCGTGAATTAGCCTATTTTTTATTTATAATACACCAAATTGATTAGGAATCATTAAATTGTAATTAATTAGGAAGCTTCGACGAGATCAAGGATCCGTGCTATCGGTTCAGCAATCTGACCATTGACGGTCATAGTAATGAAAGCTGAATTAAATGATGATAAGGCCAAGAGAGTCGCTTTGGATTCTGGTAGTTCCGTTGCAGGGCCTTACCGTCGTTTGGCAGCTTATTTGAAACCTTACAAATGGAGATTTATTTTTGGGATTATTTTTGGTGCTCTTTATGGGGTGGTGAATGGGGGAATGGTTCTCGTTATTAATTATGTTACAAATATTGTTTTTGGAGCAAGTAAAGGACCAGAAGATTTTGAGGAAATCAAAAATAAGTTACCCCCGGAAGAAATTGATAAGGCTCAAGAAGCTTTCGAAAAGGTCCAAGGAATTATCCAAGAGAGTGCCGGGAACGCCGTTCAATTTGATTCACATATTCTTTTAGTAGCTCTCCTCATACCTGCGATCATGGTGATTAGGGGTCTGTTCGGATTCCTTAACTCTTATTGTATGCTCTGGTGCAGTTTGCGGGTTCTTAGTGACATAAGAGTGAAGTTGTTTCGCAGACTAATGGGTCAGTCCCTTGATTATTTTAATCAAAGTAAGGGAGGTGAATTAATGCAGACAGTATTCAATCAGACCAGACTTGCACAGCAGACACTCACGACAGCAGTCAGCGATATCGTTAAGCAACCCGTGGCGATTATTTCTGCTCTTGCGGCAATATTTTATATTGACTGGCAATTTGCACTTTGTGCCCTTGTCTTGTTTCCGATTTGTATCGTTCCAGTCATTATTGCGGGGCGTAAGGTCCGCAAGTCAGGACGGAAAGAGGAAGATGAAGCGGAAAAAATGATGGTCGTGATGCAAGAAGCGATTTCTGGCATTCAGGTTGTCAAGGGACATGCCAGAGAAGAACATGAAATAGGCAAGTTTGTTCAAGCCAATTCCAGAATGATGACATTCATCATGCGTTGGCGTAAAGCGATGGAGATTGTGAGCCCGCTCGTTGAGATTGTTGCCTCTTTTGGAGTCGGGGCAGCATTAGTCTATTGTTCTTTTTTCCCGGGATCTGGTGGTCCAGGGAAATTCTTGGCCTTAAATGCAGGCCTTGTACTTTTGTACCCGCCGGCCAAGTCAATGAGCCGAATTTCAGTTCTATTGCAAAAGTCACTAGCGGCTACTGCCAAAGTTTTCAAAATGATGGATCGTGCTCCGTCCATTCAGGACGCAGATGATGCAGTAGAAATTGAGGATTGCAAAGGAGAGATACGATTTGAAAATGTGAGTCATTCCTATGGAGAGGAAGTTTATGCTGTTGAGGAAATTGATTTTACTGTTGAGGCTGGTAAAAACTATGCTCTTGTCGGTGAAAGTGGTGCAGGAAAGAGTACTCTGTTTTCTCTTATATTACGTTTTTATGATCCGCGTGATGGAATAGTGAGTATTGATGGTGTTGACATCAGAAACATCCGTCAGGAATCGTTGAGGGACCATATAGGTGTCGTTAATCAGGATACATTTTTGTTTCATGATTCAATATATGAAAATATTCGTTACGGAAAACTTGATGCTACTAAGGAAGAAGTCATTGAGGCTGCCAAAATGGCACATGCTCATGAGTTCATTATTGATCAAGAGCAGGGGTACGATACGATAGTTGGTGACAAAGGAGATAAGCTATCTGGAGGGCAGAAGCAGAGGATCAGTATTGCCCGAGCCATTTTGAGGGATGCGCCGATATTATTGTTGGATGAGGCTACTTCTGCTCTGGATTCCCGCTCCGAGAAAGTGATTCAGGAGGCTCTGCAGAAACTTTCGAAGGGCAGGACATCCATCGCTATAGCACATCGGTTATCAACGATACTTAATGCTGACAGAATTGTAGTGATGGAAAGGGGGCGAATCAGTGCTATAGGATCACATTCTGAGCTGCTAGATTCTTCGGATACTTATCAGCATTTATACCGTATGCAGTTCGGTCATGATGGAGCATCTGCTGATTATGAAGTTTAAGGATCACATAAATTATTTCTGCAATTTAATGACAGTGTCCTGAGGTTGAGGTGAGTCCTTAGTTTCAGGAAAATCTAATGTGTAATGAAGGCCTCTGCTTTCATCTCTAAGTTGTGCGCAATTAACTATGAGTGAAGCTGTTTCGACAAGGTTTCTTAGTTCTAGCAGGTCGCTACAGATCTTAAAGTCCCAGTAAAATTCCTGAACTTCTTGTCTCAAATTTTGTAATCTTGTGGCGGCTCGCTTTAATCTTTTATTGGTCCTTACGATGGATACATAATCCCACATGAGGCGACGGATCTCATCCCAGTTATGATAGATAACTACAAGTTCATCAACATCTTCAGCATCACCGCTAGTCCATTCTGGTATTATTTGTTCTGATACTTTCTTTTTGTTGCTTTTATTTTTTATTGCATCATCCAAGGCGCGCCCAGCAATTACTGCTCCTTCTAGAAGGGAATTAGATGCTAGGCGATTGGCTCCGTGAAGTCCTGTGCAGGCTACTTCTCCTACAGCATAAAGGCCATTTAGGGAGGTCCTCCCGTCAATATCAGTTTTAACTCCACCGCACTGGTAATGGGCGGCTGGAACTACTGGTATAGGATCATTTGCTGGATCTATGCCTACTGATAAGCATGTCTTGTAAATGTTAGGAAAACGCTCAGATAGATATTCTTTTGATTTGTGTGTGATATCAACAAATACGCACGGTTCTCCCGTCCTTTTAATTTCATGATCTATGGCCCTAGCCACGATGTCCCGAGGGGCTAACGACCCTCTGGGATCATGCTTTTCCATGAATTCATTTCCGTCCTTACCAATTAATATTCCTCCTTCACCTCTTACCGCTTCGGAGATAAGAAAATTATTTAAATCGTGATGATAGAGACACGTTGGATGGAATTGAATAAATTCCATGTTTGCTACATCTGCTCCGGCCCTATAAGCCATTGCTAATCCGTCACCTGTCGCAACGTTTGGATTTGTTGTATAAAGATAAACTCTTCCACATCCTCCAGTGCAGAGGACCACTTTATTTGATCGGAAAGTCAGAATCTTTCCAGCATTTTCATCTAAGGCATAGAGACCAACGATACTGTTTTCACCATCAATTCCAAGTTTTTCAGTAGTGATAAGATCAATTGCAAAATGATCTTCCAAGATAGTAATATTACTACATTCCTGGGCTGCCATTAAGAGTTTGTTCGAGATTTCTTTTCCGGTAGTATCCTTAGAATAAAGTATTCTCCTTTTTGTGTGTCCACCTTCCTTACCTAGGGAAAATTTTCCATTATCTTGCCGGTCAAAATTGATTCCACATGCCATCATTCGGTCAATGGCTTTTGGTGCTGATTCTACGATGGTTCTGACAACTTCATCATTACAAAGTCCTGCCCCAGCATCTAGAGTGTCTGTTACATGAGATTCAAATGAGTCTTCAGGATCTGCAACACAACAAATTCCTCCTTGGGCCCAAGCCGTATTAGAATTTTCTGATTTTCTTTTTGTCAGCACAACGACGGTTCCGTGCTCCGCTGCCTTGAGCGCGAAACTGAGCCCGGAGATGCCCGTTCCAACAACTAGAAAATCGTATTCGCGCATTAAGGTTTACTTTTGTCCTTTATTTGAATAGTGATCTTCAGGGTTCTTGGCAACTATCTTTGAAGATTCGCTGAATTTTCTGAAAGGTAATTAATTTCAATATTATCAATTAGTCTTGTATTGCCGAGAAAAACTGCAACTGCAGCCAGGGCAGCTCTGTCAATTATCTGGATAGGTTCCATTGTCTGCCTGTCCACTATTTCCAAATAGTCTATTTTGCTCAGAGGTGCTTTAGTTTCAATTATTGATTTGCCTAATTTAATTAATTCAAGGCACTGCTTTTCTGCGCTTAAGGTCATCGCGACTAGAGCTTCATGAATTGCAGGGGACTGTTTTCGTTCTTCTGTGTTCAGGAATTGGTTCCTTGAGCTGATCGCAAGGCCATCTTGTTCTCTTATTGTTTCTGCTTCAATAATTTCGATTGGAAAACATAGATCACCAACTAATTGCTTAATGATTGATAGCTGTTGGTAGTCTTTTTTACCAAAAACGGCAGCAGTTGGGTTGATGATATTAAATAGTTTTGTCACTACAGTACAGACCCCGTCAAAGTGACTTTTCCTGGCCGCACCACAAAGATGCTGTGCGATTTTTTTTTCAGTGACGGAAACGGATTCTATTCCTGAATACATCTCAGAGTCTGAAGGGTAAAATATCAGATCGACTCCTTCTTCTTTACACAGTTCGTAATCTTGTTCGAATGTTTTTGGATATGACTTGAGATCTTCTTTATCATTGAACTGAGTGGGGTTTACATAAATAGATACAATCAGAGTTCCTTTTTCTCTGGTCAGAGTCTTACCGGTTCTTATTAATTCTCTGTGCCCCTCATGCAAAGCGCCCATCGTAGGCACTAGAACGATATCATTTGTCCTTGGCCATCTGGCCATATCATTCACCGTTTCAATTACCCTCACAATGACGCGGTAACCTAAGGGATTGTCTTATGCAAAGGAAAGATTTTAGCGCCACGCATGCATACACACTAAATGCGAGAAATAAGATAAAAGTTATAACTATTTTTGGTACTCGTTTTTCAGATCCTCAATGCTTGTAGCTTTTAATTTTAAAGCAGCAATTGCATAGATTAATAATCCTGAAATTACTAATATTGAAAGACCAAGGAGCCTTTGCCCGAATCCGGATTCGACGAACCATCCTTCAATGGCCTTATTTATAATCCAAATTCCAATCCCCATGATCATAGTCGCAATGATGATTCTGGGTAAACGTTTTTTGAGTCTGGAATCTGCTTTCCAGAAATCTTTTAGGCCGAAGAGTAGCAGTGCTACATTAACCCATGCTGCAACTGCAGTAGCCAATGCAATTCCGACGTGTCCGAGTCGTCCGAATAAAAGCAGTGAAACTACAATATTAACAAATACGGTTATTCCCGCCATAATCATTGGGCTTTTTGTGTTTTCTCTTGCGAAGAATCCGGGCTGCAGAACTTTTACTAATACGTAACCAGGGACCCCAAAAGAAAAGCCGGCAAGGGCCATGGAAGTGGCCAACGCATCATCAGGGCTGAACGCACCGCGTTGAAATAATGTCGATATGATGGGGTATGGAATCAGAGCCATGGCAAGCGCAGCTGGGAGAGTTATAAGTAGTGCCATTTCGACTCCTCTATTCATACTTGTTACCGCCCCCACTTGGTCTCCTTTTCGTAGTCGTCTAGTCACTTCAGGGAGGAGGACAACTCCCAAGCCAACACCGATCATGCCGAGTGGGAGCTGATATACACGTTCCGAATAGTAAAGATAAGAAATTGCTCCTTCTCGGAAAGAAGCAATGATGCCGCCGATCAGTAAATTAATTTGTTGTATGCCCGCAGCGAGAATCCCAGGCCCCATTAAAATGAAGAGCCTCTTCATCTTTGAATTTATTTTAGGCTTACAGAAACGGATCCTAATTCCTTTACGGATGCATGTAATGTAAAGCGCTCCCAGTTGTACGAATCCTGCAATGAATACGCACCATGCAGCTACATGAGCACATTCCAAGGGATTGCTCTTGATGCCCATTATTGATGTGACTCCTAGCAGGCCTAATAAAAAAATAACATTGAGTAGTACCGGCGCGGCTGCAGGCATTCCAAAAACCTTTATGGTATTTAAGACTCCGCTCAGGTGAGCCACTAGTGCCATGCACAGTAGATAAATGAATGTTATTTTCGATAAGGTGACAGTCAGATTGAAAGTTTCAGGATGATTCCTATAGATCTTAATATTAGTAACACCAGTGTCAGTTGCATGGATCAGGGCTTTGCCCTCTAGGGTATTATATTTATGGTTTGGTGGTAATGTGATTTTTTTTACCCATTGATGATCTTTTATCCATTCGGCTTGCTCGTATTCAGAGATATTCTTTATAAGATCTAGGGGTTTTGGTTTTTCTTTGTCATCCGTGAACAGAGAGCTGATGGCTGGAATATTTTTCTTTTTGTATAGTAGGGTGGCGTTTGTTAACTCAGCGTCTCCACTATTATCGACTGTGATAAATATTGATTTAGCTCCTCTGACATTGATTCCGAAAGGTATTTCCTTTGGCTTTGAATTATCGGTTACGGAAAAAGTTGTAGCGGCTTTAAATCCTGGTGCGTGAATCATAGTGATCCAGTGCATTAGAGGAATTGCTATGGCGGTAATAATGATTAGGACAATGGCCAGCATTGAGAAGGTCTGACTGGCAAATTGAACAGCTTCCTTTTTCCCTTTCTCATTGAGTTCTTTTCCAAAAAGAGGGACAAATGCTGAATTAAATGCACCTTCTCCAAAAATTCTTCGGAAAAGATTAGGAAACTTGAAAGCTGCAAAAAACGCATCAGCTGCATGCCCACTACCCAAAAAGAACCCCATGCATATGTCTCTTATGAAACCGAGGACCCTGCTCAGTGCAGTGAAACCGCTCACGGTTGCCATGGATTTTAGAAGAGACATTTGCGGTCGGATTTTTAAAGTATGATGAATTAAGGATTTTATTTTATAAGCGAGGAAAAAGAATAAATAGGTGTACTACGTGATCATAGTGGCATTGCTTTCAAATGAATTACCATTATTACGCTAATTTCAATGAGCTGCTATTACAAGGCAGCTCTCTGTAACCGGTCCAGAATGGCAAGACCGACACCCTTTTCAGGGATTGGTTCAGCAATAATTTCGTCGGCACCGCTTTCGTCTAGCTTTCTCAATGCAAAGAAGAATCTTACGGCCGCTTCAGGTAATTTCCCTGATCCAGGGCTAAGAATTTGAATTTCTTTCCAATCATGAATTCCTAAGTACCCGTCCTTCTCTTGTCCCCTGTAACTTAAGAGTGCATAACTTTTGGATGAGTCCGCTTTGAAATCTTTAGGACAGTTCACAATTCTTAGTGGTGTTCTTGGAGAGTAATGGGAAGCGAGTTGACCAGGTGAATTTGGCCTTTTATTTTCACTTTGAGAATCTTGCCCTCTAAGAACTTTCCCGAATTTTTTTAGCATTTCTACAGTCACTGGACCAGGGCGCAGAAGGTGAATATTGGGTTTCGGTCTTCCGGTGGACTCTATCCTGATAATGGTCGATTCGACACCATCGGAGCATGCTCCTCCATCGATAATTAATGGGATCCGGTTTGATAGTTCTGTATGTACTGCAGTCGCCGAAGTAGGAGACATGCTCCCAAAAATATTTGCACTTGGCGCAGCAAGAGGCAGATCGAGTTCTTTGATGATTTCAGAGAAAATTGGGTTCTTGCTCCTTCGAACTGCCACAGTCTCTAGGCCAGCTGTTACGATGTCTGGGATAAGATTCTTTTTTGGCAGTACTAGGGTCAAGGCCCCGGGCCAGAATTCTTGTATCAAAATGTCCACCGTTTCTTCTATATCGGGTGGAATATTCACAATTGAATCTAGCATTTTTTTACCCGAAACGTGTACGATTAGAGGATCAAAACTGGGTCTTTCCTTTGCTTCAAAAATGGCAGTGCAGGCCTCAGCGTTAAATGCGTTAGCCGCTAGTCCGTAGACTGTTTCTGTTGGTAGAGCCACAATTGAGCCTTCATTGAGCAGGTTAACTGCTTCTTTAACGGCATCTCTGGTTTCTTCGGGAGTTCCGGCACTTAGGGTTACGGTTTCCATTTGCTCGTGATGATATAACTTCCCGAATCAGGGGAGTACGTCAATATTACACATTAATGGCTTTCGTTGCACCTTTGTCATGAAGTCGTAAAGTGCTCTTGATGAAAGGAGTCGTTCGACAAACGCCAATGAATGTAATCCTTATTGGATTCATGGGTGTTGGTAAATCCACCATAGCTAATGGGCTAGCTAAGAGTTTGGGATTTGATGTTTTGGATACTGATAAAATGATTGAGGAGAGCCAATCAAGGTCTATAAATGAAATATTTGCTACTGAGGGGGAAGAATCTTTCCGTGAGATGGAGTCTTTAATCCTCGGTAATCTTCAAGGTAAAACTGACCGTTCAGTCATTTCGACTGGTGGAGGCATTGTCACTCGGGAAGAAAATATAAAAGAGTTAAAATCTATTGGTATTGTTTTTTGGTTAGATGCCGGAGTCGATTCTATTATGGATAGAGTTTAGGGTAACCGTGACCGGCCTCTGCTTAAGACTGAAAATCCTAGGGAGAAAATCGTGAATCTTCTTAGCGAGCGTGAGCCGCTCTATGAAAGGTGTGCTGATGAACGGATCCAGACTGATGACTTATCCATCGATGAGATATCATACGGGATTGCTGAGACGGCAAGGGTATGGTTCTCAAAGCAATCGTAAGCCATGGCATTGGAGCTAGAGAACAAAGTCAGATCGATTGCCAAGGATCTTGGTTTTGATGAATGCAGATTTTCTGTGGCTAAAGAAGCTTCTCATGCGGATCGATTTCAGGCATGGCTTGATGATGGGCACAATGGTGACATGGAATGGATGGAACGGTCACCGGAAAGAAGGAAGGATCCTCGCCTTTTACTCGAGGAGGCGAGAACCGTAATTGTTTTAGCCATTAATTATTACCCTTCCAGATCTGATCCTCAGTCCAAGGATAATCTTGGCCGTTTCGCAAAGTATGCTTGGGGAGAAGATTACCACCTTGTCGTTGATAAGAAACTTAAAGCTTTTGCAAGGGCCCTAGAAGATCTTGGAGGTCGGCAGAAATTTTATGTAGATTATGGTCCGCTACTTGAACGTGATTTTGCAACTGATTCAGGTCTTGGTTGGAACGGTAAAAGTACAGTGCAAATTCATCCGAGTTTGGGGACTTGGTTCTTTTTGGCTGAACTGGTCACAACATTAATCCTGACACCTGATGATCCGATTCCGAATCGGTGTGGCAAATGCACTCAGTGCATAGACTGTTGTCCGACTGAGGCCATTACTTCTCCACATCATTTGGATGCTCGTCGATGCATCTCTTATTTTACGATAGAGCATAAAGGTTCCATTCCTCAAGAATTTAGAAAAGCGATAGGAGACCGAATTTTTGGTTGTGATGATTGTCTTGAAGTTTGTCCATGGAATCGTTTTGCTAAGGCCTCTACTGAGGCCAAATTTGCTGCTAGGGAGTACATTGACATGCCCCTTCAGGAATTTCTGAATTTGAGTGAGGAGAATTTTCGTTCTTTATTCAGCCGTTCACCTGTGAAACGTATTGGTCGGGACCGTTTTCTCAGAAATGTATGCATTGCTATAGGAAATATAGGGAATATTTATGATATTCCATGCCTTGAGAGGACTATTGAGAAGGAAAATCAATTAGTCAGTGAGCATGCTAAATGGGCAATAGATCAGATAAGGTCTCGTTCATGAGTAGTTCATGATGTAGATTTATCTATGACGTTGAATTTGTAACGATTTCGTTGCATGCTAACGCCCCCCTTTTATTCCTCTCAAATCTTCAAAAGATATGCATTCAAAGCTATTTAGTTTTATCTCTTCTTTAGTCATAGTATTTATAATTATTGTTCCTAAAGAATCTGCTATTGCTGAACCCGAAGCAGTTAATGATACCTATGAGTTATTTGAAGACATCCCCTTCAAGGTAAGTACAGGGCCCTTGGCTGAGCTTAATTTTGATGCGGAAAGTATTGCTGGATTCATAGAAGATGATTGGGCCATTCTGGACCGTATAGAAAATGAGAATGGAGACGCTGAGGATTACCCCACTGATGGTTCAGGGAGGGAATGGCTTGATCCGGAATTTGATATTGATTCCTCCAACGTTGGGCCATGGTTCTTGGCTCCTTCGCCGATTCAGTCAGGGGAAATTAATGCTTTTCCTGGTCTGGATGATGAATTGTTTGGGATCGATGAGGCAGCGAACGGTGAGAATCTTATAACCACTTATCTTTTCAGAAACAGTTTCACTCTAAATGCTACTGAAGCAGAGATCAGTTCTTGGGATTTGAGTTATCTGTTTGATGACGGTGCCGTGGTTTACATTAACGGTAGAGAGGTGCATAGATCTGCTGCCATACCGGAAGGAGAACTCACCACTCTAACTTCTGCCGTTGCCGGAGCGAACAATGAAAATGTTTATGAAACGGCCGCAGTTGACTTGTCCGATATATTGGTAGAGGGCAACAATAGTATCGCGGTTGAGCTTCACCAAGCAGGAGTCGAAAGTAGTGACGTTGGTTTTGATCTCAACATTGCACCTCGAGCTGACGGAGATGCAATCAGTTATAGTTTTATTGATGATCCATTCGATGCCCCATTTGAGACTTCTGCTCCGAACAATGCCTCAGGCAATTTAGATCAGGGATCCGGATTTGAGGATTCAACTGCGGCAAACATTCGCGTTGGTGGGGGAGCGCGGTTCCAGACCACGATCTCTTCCGGTTCTCTTAGGTTACCGATCACTCTTGCTAATCCGGCCACACTCGAGATTAGCTTCCGTTACCGGCTTCTGATGATTGGTGGGTACGAGTCGGAAGAATACAGTTCTGTTATTTTAGCGATTGGTGATAATTTTGTCGGTACAGGCACTAACGACGACATCTTTCGCATGTATGGCCCTGACGGTGACGGCGATGAGGATTCCGGGTGGCGGACATTCAGCGCCGAGGTATCGCTTCCTTCTGGCACACATAATCTGGATTTTGGTGTGTATAATAATGCTTCTACCATTTCGGGAGAAGTTACAGATGTTTGGTTCGACGACATATTGATCGAATACGAGGGGGGCGGCTCAGGTGGAGGAGTTTTGGAGAATGATACCGTCGAGGCCGGTCAAGTCACGGCGGCAATTTTTTCAAATCCCTTTCACGGAACGGTTGAGATGAATGCTGACGGTAGCTTTACATATGTGCCAGAGGAAGACTTCTTTGGTGTTGATAGTTTCAAATATACGGTGACTGACGATACTGGAACGTCGTCTGAGGCCACGGTTACGCTTAATGTCGCTTCAGTGAACGATTTGCCAAAAGTAACGGACAGGTCTTTCTCGATGAACGAAGACGATCAACTCGTGGTAAACGTTGAATTAGGACTCAGCATGGATAGCTCTGATGCGGAAAATCAAGATCTTGATTTTGCGGTCGAAAGTGCGCCCTCTAATGGAACTGTCGAAATTAATTTGGATGGTAGCTTTGAGTATGTTCCTAATCCTAACTTTGCAGGTACTGATAGTTTTACTTACGTGGCATTGGATGGTGAGGATTCCTCGGTTCCTAGTGAGGTGAAAGTTGAGATTATTCCGGTCAATGATCCTCCTGAGGTCGTTGATGATACATACTCAGTAATTGAAAATAATTCATTAGTAGTTTCTCAGTCCGGGATCAGTTTGCCGGAATCAGTTCTTTCTGAGAATTTTGACGCTGAAGTTAATTTTGCATTTACCGGCAATGTAGAAATTGAACCGGTTGGTGAATTTGCTTCTATTAATGGATTCGAGGGGAGCTTCCTTCGTAACCTAACTTCAGGTAATCCGGCTGATGCTACAACAATCACGATTAATGATCTTCCTCCTCACGATAGACTTTCTATAGGATTTGTACTGGCGATCATTGACTCGTGGGACGGGGACCTGGCTGGTGGTGATTCTTTTTCGGTTACGGTCGATGGAGAGCCAGTTTTTTCTCATACCTTCAATAATTCGGGACCGAACGGACAGCAGAGTTATGTTCCTTCCCAAGAGATTGAACTTGCCCGATCCGTTGACCTTGGTTTTTCTTCTGGTCCTCAGTCCCTTGATTCTGCCTATGACTTTCGGAAAGAGCCAAGCCTCAGTAATATACCTCACAGTAGTGACAGTGTGACTATTGAGATTTTTGCCAGTGGAGCGAATTGGGAAGGAGGAGATGATGAGTCTTGGGCAATCGATAATTTTGAGGTTCGATCATATCAATCTGCCCAGTTTAATCTAATTTCCCAAGGTTCGGTTTGGCTTTATCTCGACGATGGTAGTGATCAGGGCCTCGATTGGATAGATGAGGATTATGATGATAGTGACTGGGAAAGCGGCACCGGAAAATTTGGTTATGGAGATGATAACGAGTCGACTCTGATTAGTTTTGGGGATGATGATGACGATAAGTACGTAACGACCTATTTTCGGCATAGTTTTGAGGTAGAAGACACTCAGCGATTTGAAGAACTTTTGATTGGTCTTCTGAGAGATGATGGTGCCGCAGTCTACATTAACGGTACCGAAGTGGCCAGATCGAACCTGGATAATGGAGCTGGCTTCCAAGATTTTGCACCTGATTTTGCTGGTGGGGATGATGAAAATAATTACTTTGAATTTCCTGTAGATGCGTCTGTTCTCGTTCCCGGAGAAAATCTGATAGCAGTAGAAGTTCATCAGAACAGTGGCTCTAGTTCTGATCTTGGTTTTGATTTGCGTCTTGTCGGAACCCTCTCTCGAGCTTCTGCTATTTTGGGAAATGATATTGATGTGGATACAGATTCCTTACAGGTGAGCCTTCTGAGTCCTCCGGATAATGGAAAGTTGCAATTACAGAGTGATGGAAGTTTCACTTATGTTCCCAACGTTAACTTCGAGGGTAGCGATAGTTTTGAATATAGAGTCACGGATGGTGAGTTTGAGGATTCGGGAAAGGTATTTATTACTGTGGATCCTGGTCCGAATGACCTTCCAATTGTCGAAGGAGAGGAATATGAGGCAAATGAGGACACACCTTTAATCATTGATGTGGGGTCAGGTGTTCTAGAAAATGATTATGATCCTGATGGGGTAGAGATCACGGCAGTCATTGCGTCGTCGCCTGAGAACGGCACTGTTGAATTGTCTGATGACGGAAGTTTTACCTATTCTCCTGATGAGAATTTTTATGGAAAAGATCAATTCACATATCATGTCGCCGATGCATTCGGGAAAGCTCCTCCTGCAGTTGTTGTTATCAATGTCATTCAAGTTAATGATGCGCCGACAGCCAATGATGACTATTATTTGACGGCTCCGGGAACTGAACTGGGAGTTAGTGTCCAAGGATTGCTCACGAATGATATCGATCCGGACGGTGACACTC